>NZ_CP059467.1:937893-1250524 GCF_017894365.1 Aromatoleum bremense | reverse complement strand
CGGGTACCGGTGCTGCACCTGAGCAAGATCGAATTTCTGGAAGGAAATGAAAATGGCTTTCAAGCCCAAGTCGAAGTTCAAGAAAAAGGATGATCGCGGCAACCGCGGTCTGTTCAAGCGTCGCAAGTTCTGCCGCTTCACCGCGGAGAAGATCGAGGAAGTCGACTACAAGGATGTCGATATCCTGAAGGACTTCGTCACCGAAAACAGCAAGATCATGCCAGCCCGCATCACCGGCACGAAGGCCGGCTACCAGCGTCAGCTGTCGACCGCGATCAAGCGCGCACGCTTCCTCGCGCTGCTGCCCTACACCGATCTGCACAAGTAAGAGGAGAGATCGGACATGCAAATCATTCTGCTCGAAAAAGTGGCTAACCTCGGCGTGCTCGGCGACGTCGTCAAGGTCAAGGACGGCTACGCGCGCAACTACCTGATCCCGCAAGGCAAGGCCAAGCGCGCGACGCAATCCAATATGGCCCAGTTCGAGGCGCTGCGCGCCGAACTCGAACGCGCTCACGCCGAGAAGCTGGCCGAAGCCCAGGCGATCGCCACCAAGCTCGAAGGCCTGATGGTGCAGATCACCCGCAAGGCCGGCATGGACGGACGCTTGTTCGGTTCGGTCAGCAACATCGACATCGTCGATGCGCTTGAAACGCAGGGCTTCAAGATCGAGCGCAGCGCCGTGCGCATGCCGGAAGGTCCGATCAAGCAGGTCGGCGATTCCCAGATCGATGTCGCGCTGCACTCGGATATCGTTGTGCCGATCACCGTTTCGGTGCTGGGCGAACAGCAGTAAGCTGCGGCAGGAAGTCTGATCCTGAAGGGGCTGCTTCGGCAGCCCCTTTGCTTTTCAGCGTCGTCCCCGCTTCGCTAGAATTTCTCCCTTTTTCGCAAGGACCGGTGCCCCCGATGGCCACTTCAAAGCGACGCTTTTCCGATAGTCCGAGCGACCCGCAGATTTCCGCAATCAAGCTCCCGCCGCATTCGCTCGAGGCCGAACAGTCGCTGATCGGCGGAATTCTGCTCGATAACGCCGCCTGGGAGCGAATCGCGGATCTCGTCAATGAGGTGGATTTCTACCGGGACGACCATCGCCGCATCTACCGTCACATCTCCCGATTGATCGACCTGGGGAAACCCGCGGACGTCGTGACGGTCTTCGAGTCGCTCGAAAAGAACGGCGAAGCCGAGCAGGCGGGCGGGCTCGCATACCTCGCGGAAATCGCGAACAACACCCCGTCTGCGGCAAACATCCGTCGCTACGCGGAAATCGTCCGCGAGCGCGCGATCCTGCGCAAGATGGTCGCCGTTGGCGATGAGATTGCCGCCAGCGCGTTGAGCGCCTCCGGCAAGGATGCGAAGACACTGCTCGACGAGGCCGAAGCCAAGGTCTTCGAGATCGCCGAGGCCGGCGCACGCCACGCGAGCGGCTTCGTGTCGATCCAGCCGATCCTGAAGCAGGTCGTTGACCGCGTCCAGGAGCTGTACGACCGTGACAACCCGCTCGAGGTGACCGGGGTGCCTACCGGCCTCATCGACCTCGACGAGAAGACTTCCGGCCTGCAGCCGTCCGACATGATCATCGTCGCGGGCCGACCCGCGATGGGCAAGACAACTTTCGCGCTGAACGTCGCCGAGCATGTCGCCGTCGACTGTCGTCTGCCTGTCGCGATTTTTTCGATGGAAATGCCGGGCACGCAGCTCGCGACACGTTTCATCTCATCAGTGGGGCGAATCGACCAGCAGAAAATCCGTACCGGCCGTCTCGGCGACGAGGATTGGCAGCGACTCACGGCGGCGATGGGCAAGCTCTACGACGCGCCGCTGTTCATCGATGAGACGCCGGGCCTCAACCCGATCGATCTTCGCGCTCGCGCGCGCCGCTTGTCGCGCCAGTGCGGCAAGCTCGGCCTGATCGTCATCGACTACATCCAGCTGATGACCGGCACGAAGGACACCGACAATCGCGCCTCCGAACTCTCCGAAATCTCGCGTTCGATCAAGTCGCTCGCGAAGGAACTGCACGTACCGATCATCGCGCTGTCGCAGCTCAATCGCAGCCTGGAGCAGCGCCCGAACAAGCGCCCGGTGATGTCCGATCTGCGTGAATCCGGCGCTATCGAGCAAGATGCCGACATCATCATGTTCATCTACCGCGACGAGGTCTACAATCCGGATTCCCCGGACAAGGGTTCGGCCGAGCTGATCATCGGCAAGCATCGTAACGGGCCGACCGGAACGGTACGCATGACTTTCATCGGCGAATGCACACGGTTCGAGAACTACGCTGGCGGATCATCGTATTGAGTCGCAGGGTGCAGGGTGCATTTTGCGCGATGCGTGAGAAGGTGCTTGACAGGCCAAGTGTAATGTCTATAATTTGCCCCTCTTCGCGGCACCGGGGGTTTTGGCAGTGCGGTGCGGTGCGAGGTGGCGGTAGAGGGAGTCTCCCCGGTTGGCAGGAAAGGGATCGGAGGGGGTTGACAGCGGCAGCAAAGTTGGTCAGAATCTCTTTCTCGCTGCATCGCAGCGGTTCTTTAAAAAGTTGAACAACCGATAAGTGTGGGTACTGGGTTGCTGCGGTGAAGAATTGCCTTCGGGCAGTTTTGGCATTGCAAAGATTGAGTGCTCACGAGTCAGTAATGATTTTGAGTACTTTGTTGGATTGAACTTAAGAGTTTGATCCTGGCTCAGATTGAACGCTGGCGGCATGCTTTACACATGCAAGTCGAACGGCAGCGGGGGCTTCGGCCTGCCGGCGAGTGGCGAACGGGTGAGTAATGCATCGGAACGTACCCAGTCGTGGGGGATAACTACGCGAAAGCGTAGCTAATACCGCATACGCCCTGAGGGGGAAAGCGGGGGACCTTCGGGCCTCGCGCGATTGGAGCGGCTGATGTCGGATTAGCTAGTTGGTGGGGTAAAGGCCTACCAAGGCGACGATCCGTAGCTGGTCTGAGAGGATGATCAGCCACACTGGGACTGAGACACGGCCCAGACTCCTACGGGAGGCAGCAGTGGGGAATTTTGGACAATGGGCGCAAGCCTGATCCAGCCATGCCGCGTGAGTGAAGAAGGCCTTCGGGTTGTAAAGCTCTTTCAGACGGAAAGAAATCGGGCGCGTGAATAGCGTGCCTGGATGACGGTACTGTCAGAAGAAGCACCGGCTAACTACGTGCCAGCAGCCGCGGTAATACGTAGGGTGCGAGCGTTAATCGGAATTACTGGGCGTAAAGCGTGCGCAGGCGGTTGTGTAAGACAGGTGTGAAATCCCCGGGCTTAACCTGGGAACTGCGCTTGTGACTGCACGGCTAGAGTACGGCAGAGGGGGGTGGAATTCCACGTGTAGCAGTGAAATGCGTAGATATGTGGAGGAACACCGATGGCGAAGGCAGCCCCCTGGGCCGATACTGACGCTCATGCACGAAAGCGTGGGGAGCAAACAGGATTAGATACCCTGGTAGTCCACGCCCTAAACGATGTCGACTAGTTGTTCGGGAAGGTAACTTTCTGAGTAACGCAGCTAACGCGTGAAGTCGACCGCCTGGGGAGTACGGCCGCAAGGTTAAAACTCAAAGGAATTGACGGGGACCCGCACAAGCGGTGGATGATGTGGATTAATTCGATGCAACGCGAAAAACCTTACCTACCCTTGACATGCCTGGAATCCTTGAGAGATCGAGGAGTGCCTTCGGGAGCCAGGACACAGGTGCTGCATGGCTGTCGTCAGCTCGTGTCGTGAGATGTTGGGTTAAGTCCCGCAACGAGCGCAACCCTTGTCGTTAATTGCCAGCATTGAGTTGGGCACTTTAACGAGACTGCCGGTGACAAACCGGAGGAAGGTGGGGATGACGTCAAGTCCTCATGGCCCTTATGGGTAGGGCTTCACACGTCATACAATGGTCGGTACAGAGGGTTGCCAAGCCGTGAGGCGGAGCCAATCCCACAAAGCCGATCGTAGTCCGGATCGTAGTCTGCAACTCGACTACGTGAAGTCGGAATCGCTAGTAATCGCAGATCAGCATGCTGCGGTGAATACGTTCCCGGGTCTTGTACACACCGCCCGTCACACCATGGGAGTGGGTTTCACCAGAAGTAGGTAGCTTAACCTTCGGGAGGGCGCTTACCACGGTGAGATTCATGACTGGGGTGAAGTCGTAACAAGGTAGCCGTATCGGAAGGTGCGGCTGGATCACCTCCTTTCAAGAGATGAGGCCGCGGCGGCCCAGTATCCACAACTTATCGGTTGTTCAGGCAAAGAGCCTCGAGGCATGAGGGTCTGTAGCTCAGCTGGTTAGAGCACCGTCTTGATAAGGCGGGGGTCGTTGGTTCGAACCCAACCAGACCCACCAAGCGATCAAGCGGGGGATTAGCTCAGCTGGGAGAGCACCTGCTTTGCAAGCAGGGGGTCGACGGTTCGATCCCGTCATCCTCCACCAGCGTTTGGGGTGGGCAGGCGTCGAAGGGCTAAGCCGTGCGGATGGTGTCCGCAGGGCTTAGGCCTTGGCAGGTTTTTGAGGCTGCGTTCTTTAACAAAGTGGAAGAAGTAAAGTGTGCGACAGTTGGCCGCAAGGCGGGCTGTTGCATGGGTTGGTGTGATTGCATTTTTTTGCGGTCCTCCGCGCTTTGAACCAGCGGCGGGGGGCGGCGAGCACAAGCGTGAGTTCGTCTATGGCGGTGGTGCCCTGGTGACAGGGTCCATGGTTATAGGATCAAGCGACTAAGTGCATGTGGTGGATGCCTTGGCGATCACAGGCGATGAAGGACGTGCAAGCCTGCGAAAAGCGGGGGGGAGCTGGCAATGGAGCTTTGATCCCCCGATGTCCGAATGGGGAAACCCACTCCTTTTGGAGTATCCCAGACTGAATCCATAGGTCTGAGGAGGCGAACGCGGCGAACTGAAACATCTAAGTAGCCGCAGGAACAGAAATCAACCGAGATTCCCCAAGTAGTGGCGAGCGAACGGGGATGAGCCTGCACGACTAAACCAATTACTTAGCAAAACGGTCTGGAAAGTCCGACGATACAGGGTGATAGTCCCGTATGCGAAAAGTAGCTGGCGGGTCTGAGCGTGCGACAAGTAGGGCGGGACACGAGAAATCCTGTCTGAAGATGGGGGGACCATCCTCCAAGGCTAAATACTCGTGATCGACCGATAGTGAACCAGTACCGTGAGGGAAAGGCGAAAAGAACCCCGGGAGGGGAGTGAAATAGATCCTGAAACCGCATGCATACAAACAGTGGGAGCCTCCGTCAGGGGGTGACTGCGTACCTTTTGTATAATGGGTCAGCGACTTACGTTCAGTAGCGAGCTTAACCGAATAGGGGAGGCGTAGGGAAACCGAGTCTGACAAGGGCGATTGAGTTGCTGGGCGTAGACCCGAAACCGGATGATCTATCCATGGCCAGGATGAAGGTGCGGTAACACGCACTGGAGGTCCGAACCCACTAATGTTGAAAAATTAGGGGATGAGCTGTGGATAGGGGTGAAAGGCTAAACAAATCCGGAAATAGCTGGTTCTCCCCGAAAACTATTTAGGTAGTGCGTCGTACGGACACTTGCGGGGGTAGAGCACTGTAATCGTTGGGGGGGTCACTGCGATCTACCCCGCGATAGCAAACTCCGAATACCGCAAAGTGATATACGGCAGACAGTCCTGGGGTGCTAACGTCCTGGGACAAGAGGGAAACAACCCAGACCGCCAGCTAAGGTCCCAAATACATGGCTAAGTGGGAAACGAAGTGGGAAGGCCCAGACAGCTAGGAGGTTGGCTTAGAAGCAGCCATCCTTTAAAGAAAGCGTAATAGCTCACTAGTCGAGTCGTCCTGCGCGGAAGATGTAACGGGGCTCAAGCCATGAACCGAAGCTGCGGATCTCGCAAGAGATGGTAGGGGAGCGTTCCGTAAGCCTGCGAAGGTGTCTCGAGAGGGATGCTGGAGGTATCGGAAGTGCGAATGCTGACATGAGTAGCGATAAAGGGTGTGAAAAGCACCCTCGCCGAAAGCCCAAGGTTTCCTGCGCAACGTTCATCGGCGCAGGGTGAGTCGGCCCCTAAGGCGAGGCAGAAATGCGTAGTCGATGGGAAACGGGTCAATATTCCCGTACCGGTTCTGGATGCGATGGGGGGACGGAGAAGGTTAGGCCAGCCGGGTGTTGGACGTCCCGGTTTAAGCGTGTAGGCGTGCCCCGTAGGCAAATCCGCGGGGATTAAGCTGAGGCGTGATGACGAGGGCTCTTTGAGCCCGAAGTGGTTGATACCATGCTTCCAGGAAAAGCCTCTAAGCTTCAGTCCAGAATCGACCGTACCGCAAACCGACACAGGTGGGCAGGTAGAAAATACCAAGGCGCTTGAGAGAACTCAGGAGAAGGAACTCGGCAAATTGATACCGTAACTTCGGGAGAAGGTATGCCCCATTAGCTTGTAGGAGTACATCCGAAGGGCGAAGGGGCCGCAGAGAATCGGTGGCTGCGACTGTTTATTAAAAACACAGCACTGTGCAAACACGAAAGTGGACGTATACGGTGTGACGCCTGCCCGGTGCCGGAAGGTTAAGTGATGGGGTGCAAGCTCTTGATCGAAGCCCCGGTAAACGGCGGCCGTAACTATAACGGTCCTAAGGTAGCGAAATTCCTTGTCGGGTAAGTTCCGACCTGCACGAATGGCGTAACGATGGCCACACTGTCTCCTCCTGAGACTCAGCGAAGTTGAAATGTTTGTGAAGATGCAATCTCCCCGCGGCAAGACGGAAAGACCCCATGAACCTTTACTGTAGCTTTGCATTGGACTTTGACGGGACTTGTGTAGGATAGGTGGGAGGCTGTGAAGCGGGGACGCTAGTTCTCGTGGAGCCAACCTTGAAATACCACCCTGGTGTCGTTGAGGTTCTAACCTTGGCCCGTGAATCCGGGTCGGGGACCGTGCATGGCAGGCAGTTTGACTGGGGCGGTCTCCTCCCAAAAGGTAACGGAGGAGTACGAAGGTCGCCTAGACACGGTCGGACATCGTGTTGATAGTGCAATGGCAAAAGGCGGCTTGACTGCGAGACCGACAAGTCGAGCAGGTGCGAAAGCAGGTCATAGTGATCCGGTGGTTCTGTATGGAAGGGCCATCGCTCAACGGATAAAAGGTACTCTGGGGATAACAGGCTGATTCCGCCCAAGAGTTCACATCGACGGCGGAGTTTGGCACCTCGATGTCGGCTCATCACATCCTGGGGCTGTAGCCGGTCCCAAGGGTATGGCTGTTCGCCATTTAAAGTGGTACGTGAGCTGGGTTTAAAACGTCGTGAGACAGTTTGGTCCCTATCTGCCGTGGGCGCTGGAAGTTTGAGAGGACCTGCTCCTAGTACGAGAGGACCGGAGTGGACGCACCCCTGGTGTACCGGTTGTGACGCCAGTCGCATCGCCGGGTAGCTAAGTGCGGAAGAGATAACCGCTGAAAGCATCTAAGCGGGAAACTCGCCTCAAGATGAGACTTCCCCGGGGCCTCGAGCCCCCTGAAGGGTCGTTGAAGACCACAACGTTGATAGGTCGGGTGTGGAAGCGCAGCAATGCGTTGAGCTAACCGATACTAATTGCCCGTGAGGCTTGATCCTATAACCCTGGATCAACACCGCGACAACTCACCCAATACGCATCACACCCCCCACACACTTTGCTTCCCCGCTTTGTTACCCCTTACAGTCTGACGACCATAGCATCCTGGCACCACCCCTTCCCATCCCGAACAGGACCGTGAAACAGGACCGCGCCGATGATAGTGCCCAATCCGGGTGCGAAAGTAGGTCATCGTCAGACTACCCCATTGCCCGAAAAGCCGCCTTCCCAGCCAGGAAGGCGGCTTTTTTGATGGCAACCGCCAAAACCCCCCCTCCCGCCTCTCGGGCGTAAGCGCATCGTCATTCTGTGTTTCCCGTGGATGACGTGAGCGCTCTGCTTTCGCTCCGCGAGCCGGTGCTGACGTGACTTGTCGATCGCCTTGCGGCAGAATCACGTTCTTTCCGAAAAGCCGGGATTCATGGATTTCGATCTGACCATTGTCGGAGGAGGGCTCGCCGGTGCGAGCTTGGCCGTTGCGCTGCGCGCGAGCCGTCTGCGGATCGCTGTAGTCGAGACGCATCTTCCGGTAGATGTTCCGGGCTGGGATTCGCGGATCTATGCGGTCAGTCCGGAGAACGAGAATTTCCTTCGGGAAATCGGGGCATGGCAGCATCTCGATGCTTCACGCATCAATCCGGTGCACGCGATGTCGATACGAGGGGACGCCGGTGGCAGCCTCGAATTTTCGGCATATGAAAGCGGGCTGCGGGAACTCGCATGGATCGTCGAGTCGGGACGCCTCCACCGCGAGTTGTGGGAGACGATGCGCCGGCAGCACAATGTGACGCTGCTCTGCGGCATTTCCCCGGTCAGCCTCTCGCAGGATGCCGCTTCTGTCAGTGTGGGACTCTCCGACGGCAGACAGGCGCATGCACGCCTCCTTGTCGGCGCGGACGGGGTCAATTCGTGGGTTCGTCAGCAAGCAGGCATTGCGACGGCTTTCACCCCTTACGATGAGGTCGGTGTTGTCGCGAATTTTCGTTGTGCGCGCGGACACCGCAATGTGGCGTACCAGTGGTTCCGGCCGGACGGAATTCTCGCGTTGCTCCCGTTGCCCGGGCAAATGGTGTCGATGGTCTGGTCCGCCCGCACCAGGTACGCCGAGGAACTGCTCGAACTCGACGCCAACTCCTTGTGCCGACGCGTTGCCGATGCGGCGAGCCGTGAGTTGGGGTGCTTGGAACTCGAAACTCCCGCTGCCGGATTTCCGCTTCGCCTGATGCGGGTCGATACGACCGTGAAACCGAGGATCGCTGTCCTCGGCGATGCGGCACATGCCATCCATCCTCTTTCGGGGCACGGCATCAATCTCGGATTCAAGGACGCCCGGGCGCTCGCGACCCTGCTGAACGGGTTGCCGCAGTGGCGGGATCCCGGTGAAATCTCCCTCCTTCGCTCGTATGCGCGTCAGCGGGCCGAAGAACCGTTTCTGCTTCAATACACGACTCACGCGTTGAACCGCCTGTTCGGAACAGCGAACCCGGTATTAGCGGTGCTACGCAACGTGGGAATGAACCTCACCGACCGGCTGCCGGTCGTACGACACGCGCTGGTGCGGTATGCCGCCGGCGGACGATTCTGATTTCTGGAGATACCGATGTTCGAACGTGCACTTCGTCCGGTCCTGGTGGCCGCTTTTGTTGGCATGGCGTCGCTGGGCCTCGCCCACGCCGACGAAGGGAGCGTGCGCAAGGCCGTGGAAGGATTTGTCGGCTCCCCGGTCGTCGAGTCGGTGGCCAGGATTCCGTACGGCGGGCTCTACGAGGTCGTTCTGAAGAGCGGAGAAATCGTCTATACGGACGAAAAGGTGAGCTTCCTGATTGACGGCAGGGTGATCGACACCAAGACGCGACGCGATATCACTCAGGCACGGATGACGCAGCTTTCGGCGATCGACTTCGGCACGCTGCCGCTCGATCAGGCGATCAAGCACGTGAGGGGAAGCGGCAAGCGCGTCATCGTCTCGTTCGAAGATCCGAATTGCGCGTACTGCAAGCGCCTTGGCAAGGAACTGGCGCAACTGAAGGACGTCACCGTCTATACCTTCCTGTATCCGATCCTGAGCCCGGATTCAACCGAGAAATCACGCAATATCTGGTGCGCCGAGGATCGGGCGAAGGCATGGAGCGACTGGATCCTGAATGCGAAAGTGCCGGCGTCGGCGAGCTGCGACAGTTCCGTCGTCGAGCGCAACGTCACGCTCGGGCAGAAACTCAGGATCAATGGAACGCCGACGATGTTCCTTGCCGACGGACGACGGCTGGGCGGCTATCTCCCGGCGGCAGAGCTGGAGCAGGCGCTGCTGGAAGTCGGGAAATAGGCGGAAATCGCCCGCAGCGCGGAATGTTTCTGCGCTGCATGCAGTGCGCGGTTCAAGGCCGGGAGCTTCGCGGGAGCAGTACCCACAATTGTCCTTGTTGGCGCATCCGGCCGGCCTGCACTCCCGCCTCCGGTCCGAATCCCCAGAAAAAATCCGCGCGCACGGCCCCCTTGATCGCCCCACCGGTGTCCTGGGCGAACATCAGTCGCTGCAGCGGGCGGTCCGATAGCGGCCAGGTCGTCGAAAGGTACACCGGCGCGCCGAGCGGAATGGTGCGCGGATCGACCGCGACGCTGCGTTCGTCGGTCAGCGGAACCCCCAGCGCGCCGATCGGCCCTCCTCCGCGGGCCGGCAATTCGCGAAAGAAGACGTAGCTCGGATTGGTGTTCAGCAGTTCCGACAGGCGTTGCGGGTTTGCGCGCGCCCAATTCTTGATGCCCTCCATCGAGGTTTTCTCGATCGGCAGCTCACCCTGGGCGACGAGCCAGCGTCCGATCGACTGGTACGGATGACCGTTTTGGTCGGCGTAGCCGATGCGCACTTTCGCCCCGTCGGGCAGTTCCACCCGCCCGGATCCTTGTACCTGCAGGAAAAACAGATCGATCGGATCGGCTGCCCAGAGCAGTGTCGGGGCGGGCGCGCGGTCCTGCATGCGCTCGATATCGGCACGGGTCCAGTAAGGGATGACTTTGTTGCCGACGATCCTCCCGCGCAGGCGAAAATTCTTCAGGTCCGGATACAGGTCACCGAAGTCGACCGTCAGCATGTCGTGCGGAACGCTATGGATCGGCCACGGATAACGTTCGGAACGCGTGCGGCTGCCCCGGATCAGGGGTTCGTAATAGCCGGTGATGAGACCGTTTCGCGTTGCGTCGGGATTTAGGACCGCCCAAGGTTCGAGGTGGGCTTCGAGGAAGCGACGAACCGAGGCGGCAGGGGGAGCGTCGCCGAGCGCCCGGGCTGCCTCGCACATCGCCTGCCATCGCGGCTGCTGCGCGATGGCGTTGCACGACTCGCGCAACGCCGGCCAGGCACGAGCATGGTCGTCTTCGCCCCAGCCGGGAAGTTCGCTCCAGTCGACCCGCTGCAGAGGCTCGGCCGGAGCGGCGGGCGGCAGGGTCATCGCGGGCGCATCACCGGGACAGGCCTGGCAGGCGGGACATGCCGGGGCGGGCGGGCACGTGCGCACGACGCGCGCCGGCCCGGAAGGTGTTGTCATCGAGGGTGGGCGCGTTCCGCATGCGGAAAGCAGACCCAGCATCGCAACGGCCAGCAGAGCACGGACCGGGGAAAGTGAGGCGCGTCGTTTCATGGGGGCGGGATCAGGTAGACTTGCGGCCGAGCCGGCAAGTATACCGGGCCGACAACCCGGTTCGGGCAGGAGAGCAGGATGTGGGTGATTTTTCTGGAAGCGGGCGTTGCGCTGGCGCTGTTGCTCATCATCGTCTGGGCGACCTGGCCGAAACGCAGTAACCGTCCGAGTGAGGATCGTGATGAATGATGTTGCCAAGCTGCTGGCGCGGGCCGAACAGCTTATCGACCGGCTCGATCAGTTGCTGCCGGGCCCAGCACCCGCACCCGACTGGTCGGCTGCGACGGCGTTCTTGTGGCGCAGGCGAAACGCTCGTCCCGGCCTGCAGCCGGTCATCCGCCCTCACGGGATCCGTCTCGCCGACTTGTGCGATGTCGACGACCAGAAGGCCCGCATCGAGCAGAACACGCGCCAGTTCCTCGAAGGGCGGCACGCCAACAACGTGCTGCTGACCGGCGCGCGCGGCACCGGCAAGTCGTCGCTGGTGAAAGCGCTGCTGAATGCGTATGCGGACCGCGGGCTGCGGCTGATCGAGGTCGACAAGGAGGACCTGATGGATCTTCCGGACATCGTTGAACTGGTCGCGGGCCGTCCGGAGCGATTCATCCTGTTCTGCGACGACCTGTCGTTCGAAGAGGCCGAGCCGGCCTACAAGGCGCTGAAGAGCGTGCTCGACGGTTCCGTCGCGGCGGTCCCGGACAATGTGCTGATCTATGCAACGTCCAATCGACGGCATCTGATGCCCGAATACCACGACGAAAACCTCCAGGCGCGGCATGTCGATGGGGAAGTGCATCCCGGCGAGGCGGTCGAGGAGAAGATTTCACTGTCCGAGCGCTTCGGGCTGTGGATTTCGTTCTACCCGTTCAGCCAGGACGAGTATCTGGCGATCGTCGCGCACTGGCTCGAGGAATTCGGCCTGAATCGCGAGGCGATCGGAAATGCGCGCCAGGAAGCCTTGCAGTGGGCGTTGCTGCGCGGCTCGCGTTCGGGCCGCGTCGCTTGGCAATTTGCCCGCGACCACGCCGGGCGCTTCGAATAGCGGAAATCATCGATGAAAAAGCGGGTGGATGTCGCGGCCGGAGTGATCACGCGGGCCGACGGGAGTTTTCTGCTGGGGCAGCGCGCGCCCAACACGTTCTATCCGGGTTACTGGGAATTTCCGGGAGGAAAGGTCGAGGCGGGCGAAACCGCAGAGCAGGCGCTAATCCGCGAGCTCGACGAGGAACTCGGGATCTGCGTGACGTCGATCCGGCCGTGGGTCACGCGCGAGCATCGGTACGAGCACGCGCACGTGCGCCTGCATTTCTTCGAGGTTACGAGCTGGGACGGCGAGATCAACGACCATGTGCACAGTGCATTGTCGTGGGAGCATGCCGACCGGCCCGGGGTGGGCCCGATGCTGCCGGCGAACGGTCCGATCCTGAAGGCGCTGCGCCTGCCGCGACGGATGGGGATCACGCACGCGGTTGACATCGGCACCGAGGCGCAGCTCACCCGTCTCGAGGCTGCGCTCGAGCGCGGCCTGCGGCTGATCCAGGTTCGCGAGCCCGGCATGCCGCGCGATGAACTGGCGTCGTTCGCCGGCGCAGTGATCCGTCGCGCGCGGGAATACGGCGCGCTCGTCGTGATCAATCAGGACTCCGGACTCGCGCGCAAACTCGGCGCCGACGGTGTGCATCTTCCGGCGACCGAACTTGGGCGGACGGCGGCGCGGCCCGCCTTCGAGTGGGTCGGCGCGTCGTGCCATTGCCGTGCCGAACTCGAACGAGCCGCCGAGCTGGGGTTGGACTACGCGCTGCTCGGCGCGGTGCGGCCAACGCTCACGCACCCGGACCGCGAGGCGCTGGGGTGGCGCGCTTTTGCGGACTTGGTCCGCGATCTGCCGATTCCGGTGCTCGCCCTCGGCGGGCTCGTGGAGGCCGACATGGATTCTGCTCGCAGCGCCGGCGCGCACGGGATCGCAGCGATTCGGGGCGCCTGGCTTCAGTCCTGATGGGACTGATCCGGCGGATCCTCGCTATCGGGCCGCGTCGACACCGGCACGCGATAGTTCTCCGACGCCCAGGCGCCGAGATCGATCTGCTTGCAGCGCTCGGAGCAGAATGGACGAAAAGGATTGTCGGCCGACCACTTTACCTTTGCCCCGCATTGTGGGCAGCTGACGATTCGCACCTTGGCCATGTTTCGCAGGGCAGTCAGAGACTGCAGAAGGTGATTTCAAACGGAATGTCGCGTTCAGCCAGCCGTGGGCGGACCACCGTCTCGGACAGCATGAAGCGGACATTGAGTGCGTATTTGTTGGCACTGATCTCGGGCACGACCGCTTCCACGGGCGCGAGCCGCAACTGCAGCATCTGCGCGCCGCGCCCCCCCATCGTCAGCTGATACGTGCCGCCGCGCGCAAGCTGCGTTTCAGGCTGGGCGCTCGCGCGCAGCAGACGAAGCACGATCGTGAGGCCTTCGCGAATCGGGATCATCGGGCGGAGCCAGCCTTCCAGATCGCCGCGGCGTTGCTCGGGGTCGCGGTTGAGCCAGTAATGGTACGACGGGAGGTCGAACTGACAAACACCGCCGGGGATCGACGCGCGGCTGCGGATCGCCATCAGCCACTCGTTTTCCCGCAGGTACTGCCCGATTTTTCCCGCCATTGCGAGCAGCGACGACGACGCTTGCTCGATTTCGTACAGCGCCCCGGACAGTGCCTGTTCGGAGATCTCCGGATTGTGGCGAAAGGAGATCAGGATCTGCCGCTGGCGCTCCAGTTCCTGCACCAGGTCCACCTTCAGGTCGGCGCGTCCGGCGACCTCGAGCACCTCGAACAGCGTGAGCAGCGCGACGTGATGGTCCTGCGGTGCGTCGCCGCCCAGGAAGTGGGCGATCTTGGCGTACAAGTCCTCGAGGCGCAGTAGCGTCCGGATACGCTCGTTCAGAGGATATTCGTAGCTAATCACCGGTTGCGCCCACAAAGCCAGGGGCTCCCGGCTGGAGCGCCGGATGATAGCACAGCCCCCGAACCCCGGCCGTCCGGCCAGACTCTTCGTCGGGCGCAAGATGCAGCGGTCCGGAGGTCAGTTTGTCGCCCGCGCGGCGGCGAGATACCGGGCGTGCAGGCGGTCGACCTGCGCATAAAGCGACGCACGATCGCCGCTGTTGTCGATCACGTCGTCCGCCGCGGCGAGCTTTTCTTCACGACTCGACTGGACGGCGATGATCGCGCGAACCTGGTTTTCGGGCAAATGGCTGCGGGTCATGACGCGGGCGATCTGCACATCGACCGGGCAATCCACGACGCAGATGCGGTCGTATCGTTCGCGGTACGAGTTCGATTCGATCAGCAGCGGCACGACGAGGACGGCGTACGGGCCGCGGGCCTCGCGAATCTGGCGATCGCTCTCGGCGCGGATTGCCGGATGGATGATCGCTTCGAGTTGCCGGCGCGCCTGCGGGTCGCTGAAGGCGAGATCCCGCATCGCCTTGCGGTCGAGCGCGCCATCGGCGGTGATGACGTCGTTGCCGAATGCCTTGCGGATCGGTTCGATGGCTGCGCCGCCGGGCACGGTGAGCGCATGGGCGATCAGGTCGGTGTCGATCACCGCAGCGCCGAGTTCGGCGAGACGATCCGCGGCTGCGCTCTTGCCGCTGCCGATGCCCCCGGTCAGGCCGACCAGAAAGTGATGGGAATTCATGGATTGCATCCGGTCTTGGCGGCGCCAGCCTGAGCGGCGCCGCGGGATTTGTCGAAAGTTGCAAGTGCGCCCGAGGGGCCGCGTATCTCGATGCGATAAACGGCGGCGTGACGGGGTGTGACGCCCGCGCCCCGGACCCGCTTGGTGCGAAGAAAGGCGAGATGCTGCTGCGCTTTGGCTTCGGTCTTGAAGAGGCCCAGCGAAACCGCGAACTGGTTCGGGCCCGGCTCGTGGAGGATGAAGTAATCGCGGATGCCGAGCGCCCGCAGCTCGGCCACCTTGCGTTCGGCGCCATCGCGGCCGCCCTCGGGAGGGATGCGCACCCACCATGCGCTCGGAGCACTGGTTGTGGTGCGGTCGATTTGCAGCCCGGTCACCGCTTGCGCCTCCGTGGCGAGCGCATCGGCCTGGCTTGCCGCGAGACCGCGATATGCGACGCACGCCAGCGGTTCGACGGGCGTTTCTACCGATACCGACGCAACATCGGGCTGTGCGGCTTGATCGGGGGTGAGCAGGGATTCGGCCGGTGAGGATTCGGCGGCCGGTGCGGTGAATGGCGGAATGGCTGGCGCGGGGACCGCCGGCTCGGCTTCGGCTGCATTCGCCTGCGCGCCATCGCTTGCCGGCTGCAGCGGGTGCAGGATGATGCGGCCGGGGTTGAGCTGGTTGCTGAGCCGCTCGGGTTCGCCGTCGGGCGCGGCGGCGCCGAGCCAGCCTCGCGTCGATGCGAAGGCGAGCAGGTTCAACAGGATCAGGACGACGAAAATCAGGCGCATTGCGGGCATGGCTGCAAGCTTACCGGAGTGCCCGCGAAGTCATCGCTCGCCGCCTGTTCAGCCGAATTTCGGCAGGTGCGCAAGCGACGCCGCGACCGCTTCGGCCGGGTAATCGTAGTTTTCGAGCTGGCCGGAGAAATAGCGGTCGTAGGAACTCATGTCGAAGTGACCGTGGCCCGTCAGGTTGAACAGGATCGTCTTGGGTTCGCCGGTTTCCTTGCACTGGATGGCTTCGTCGATCGCGGCGCGAATGGCGTGGCACGACTCCGGCGCGGGAATGATGCCTTCGGTGCGTGCGAACAGCACGCCGGCCTCGAAGGTCGCGAGCTGGGGCACGGCGACGGCTTCGAGCAGCCCTTCGTGGTAGAGCTGCGAGACCAGCGGCGAGTCGCCGTGGTAGCGCAAGCCTCCGGCGTGAATGCCTGGGGGCATGAAATCGTGGCCCAGCGTGTACATCTTCATCATCGGCGTGAAGCCGGACGCGTCGCCGAAGTCGTAGGCATACTGGCCTTTCGTCAGCGTCGGGCAGGAGTTCGGCTCGACCGCGACGCAGCGCAGATTCTGCGCGCGCTTGTCGCCGGCCGCCTTGTCGGCGAGGAACGGGAACGCGATGCCGCCGAAGCTCGAACCGCCGCCGCAGGGGCCGAGGACGATGTCAGGATAGAGGCCGATCTTGTCGAACTGCTTTTTTGCTTCGAGGCCGATGATGCTCTGGTGCAGCAGCACGTGGTTGAGCACCGAGCCGAGCGTGTAGTTCGTGTCGCTGCGGCCAGCGGCTTCCTCGACCGCTTCCGAGATCGCGAGGCCGAGCGAGCCCTGGTTGTCCGGGTCCTTCGCAAGGGCGTCGCGCCCGGTCTGCGTCAGCTCGGACGGGCTGGCGAACACCTCGGCACCCCACGTCTGCATCATCAGCCGGCGGTACGGTTTCTGGTGATAGCTGACCTTCACCATGTAGACGCGCACTTCGAGGCCGAACATCTGCCCGGCGAAGGCGATCGACGAACCCCACTGGCCCGCACCGGTTTCGGTCGCCAGGCGCTTGATCCCGGCCTGCTTGTTGTAAAAGGCCTGCGGCACCGCCGAGTTCGGCTTGTGCGAACCTGCCGGCGAGACGCCTTCGTTTTTGAAGAAGATCTTCGCCGGGGTGCCGAGTGCCCGTTCGAGCCGCACCGCCCGCATCAGCGGGCTGGGGCGCCAGATCTTGTAGATCTCGCGCACTTCGTCGGGGATCGGAATCCAGCGCGCGGCGCTCATCTCCTGCTCGAGGATCTGCGCCGGGAAGATCGCCATCATCTGCTCCGGGCTGACCGGCTTGCCGTCCGGGGCGAGCGATGGCGCCGGCGCGTTCGGCATGTCCGCGACGATGTTGTACCAGTGCGTCGGGATCTCGTTTTCTTCCAGCAGGATGCGGGTCGGTTCGGTCACGTTGTCTGCTCCGTTGAATGCACAGAAGGGAATATCGGATTGTTGCGAGGGGCGTTCATGCCGCTGCGTCCTCGCGCGCGACGACTGCGAGCCCTTTCAGGACGAGATTGTCGACGTGTGAAAACGGGATGCCAAGCAGTTCTTCGAGCCGCGGCGCGGCGCCCCCGCTGAGCAGGCAGCGGGCGCTGGGCAGGTGCGCGATCTGGCGGAACATGCGTTCGATTGCTCCGGCCTGCGCGTTGCGGCAGCCGGAAACGATCGCGTCGGCGGTATTGCGCGGCGCCCCGACATAGCGCCCTTCGGCAAATGGCAACTGGGCGGTGTTGCCGGCGAGCGCGCGGCGCATCAGGTCTTCGCCTGGCAGGATGATTCCGCCGTCGAAGTCGCCCGACGCGGCGAGGATGTCGACGGTCGTCGCCGTGCCGGCGTTGACGACCAGACAGGCCGCGCCGTGCAGCGCGCGGGCGCCGATCAGCGCGACCCACCGGTCGGCGCCGAGCTGTGCGGGATTGTCGTAACGGTTGCGCACGCCGCAGCGTTCCGCCGACGCGTGGATCCACTGCGGCGCGGTACCGACACCGCGCAATGCGGCAGTGATTGCGGCGGCGATGCCGGGGCCGGCGACGTTCGTGCCGACGATCCGGCGCAGACCTGGATGAGCCGCCGCGATGTGGCTCAGCGCGGCGATTTCGGGGTGGGCAAGAGCGCCTTCGCCGATCCAGGCCTCTCCCCGGATCACGCCCCACTTGATGCGGGTGTTGCCCGCGTCGATCAGCAGGATCACCGGCGCACTCTCAGCGACACCTCGCCGGAGAGGATGCGCACCAACCCATCGTCGCTGCGGATCAGCAGCGCGCCGTCCTCGTCAACACCTGCGCAGATACCGTCAAGTTCGCGGCCCTCGCCGCTGACGCGCACCGGCAGGTCGGCGAACGCGTTGCGTTGCTGCCAGGCGCCGCGCAGCGCCGGGAAGCCGGCCGCGGCGTAGGTCTCGAACAGCGCGTGCAATTCGGCGAGTAGCGAAGCAAGCAGCGCGCTGCGATCCGGCAGCTCGGCGAGGTGCGCGGCAAGATCGGTGACGCCTGGCTGGTCGGGGATCGATGCGCCGGCGGGCAGCCGCAGGTTCAGGCCGATTCCGACAACCGCTGCCGGGGTGCGGCCGCGGCCGGGCAGCAGTTCGACGAGAATGCCGGCGAGCTTGTCGCCATGGACCAGCACGTCGTTCGGCCACTTCAGCTGCAGCCCCTCGACGCCGAGCTTCTCGAGCGCCCGGACGACGGCAAGACCGGCCACCAGCGACAGCCCGGCGGGAACCGGCGCGCCCGGCTGAAAGCGCCACAGCGCCGAGAAGGTCAGGCTGCCGCCGGGCCAGGACTGCCATAGCCGCCCGCGCCGTCCGCGACCGGCCGTCTGGCGATCCGTGACGACGACGGCGATCCGGCCGTCGTTGGTGGGTGGCGCATCGATGAGTTCGCTGTTCGTCGAGGCGCATTCGGATAGCAACCGTACGTCGAACGCGGTCGCGAGCGTTCCGAGCAGCGCAGCGATCGCTGCGGTAGTGAAGGGCGGTTCAGTGGTCGGGGCAGTCAAGCCGGTTTTCCCGTGTCGTGGGTGAAAGCCGGCATTATCCGATATTGGGCGGCCGCGCACGAGCGTGGTGCGCAGTCGCCCGGGAGTTCGTCGGTCTCACGCGTTAGCTGGACGCGTCTTCGTTGGCCGGCGGACGCCGGTTGTCCTCCATGCCGAGTTCCTGGATCTTGCGCGTGATCGTGTTCCGGCCAATGCCGAGCAGCAGCGCCGCGTCGATGCGCCGCCCGCCGGTGGCTGTCAGGGCGCGGCGGATCAGGGTGCGTTCGAATTCGCGTGTCAGGCGGTCGAACACCTCGCCGGGGGAAGTCGCGATCAGGCGGTCCGCCTCGACGGCGAGTCCATCGACCCAGGCGACGGGCATCTCGCGATCGGGCCGGTCGCGCATTTCGGGCGGGAGGTCGGCGACCTCGATCGTCTGTCCCGGCGCCATCACCGTCAGCCAGTGGCACAGGTTCTCGAGCTGCCGGACGTTGCCGGGGAAAGGCAGGGCCTGCAGGTACTTCAGCGCCGGTTCGGAAATGCGCTTGGGCTCGACGCCGAGATCCTGTGCACTCTTCTGCAGGAAATGACGCACCAGGATGGGGATGTCTTCGCGGCGCTCGCGCATCGGCGGCAGGCGCAGGCGGATCACGTTGAGGCGGTGGAACAGATCCTCGCGAAACAGTCCCTGTCGCACGCGGTCTTCGAGATGCTGGTGGGTGGCGGCGATGACGCGCACGTTGGCGCGGACCGGCTGGTGTCCGCCGACGCGGTAGAAATGGTTGTCCGACAGCACCCGCAGCAGACGGGTCTGCAGTTCGGCCGGCATGTCGCCGATCTCGTCGAGGAACAGCGTGCCGCCGTCGGCCTGTTCGAAACGCCCGCGGCGCTGCGCGGCGGCGCCGGTGAAGGCGCCGCGCTCATGGCCGAAAAGCTCCGATTCGAGCAGATCGCGCGGGATCGCCGCAGTGTTGATCGCGATGAACGGAGCGTCGCGGCGCGGGCTGTGGCGGTGCAGCGCGCGCGCCACCAGTTCCTTGCCGGTGCCCGATTCGCCGTTGATCAGCACCGTTGCGTGCGACTGCGCGAGGCGACCGATCGCGCGAAACACTTCCTGCATCGAAAGTGCTTGGCCGAGGATCTCGGGCGCGACGGTCGCCTCCTCCTGTGCGCCCTGTTGGTGCGCATTCTGGGCGATCGCGCGCTGCACGAGGGCCACCGCCTGGTCGACGTCGAACGGCTTGGGCAGATATTCGAACGCTCCGCCCTGGAACGCCGAGACCGCGCTTTCGAGGTCGGAATAGGCGGTCATGATGATGACCGGCAGTTGCGGATACAGGGTCTTGGCGCGCTGCAGCAGCCCGAGCCCCGATTCGCCGGGCATGCGAATGTCCGAAACCAGCACTTTCGGCGGCTCGGGGGTTGTTTCCAACGCCGTGAGCGCTTCGCTCGCCGACGCAAAGCTGCGGTACGAAATGTTTTCGCGGCTGAGGGCTTTTTCGATCACCCAGCGGATGGAGCGGTCATCATCTACGATCCAGACGGTGTTCATCAGTTATGCACTTTTTTGGTGCGACCGCGCCTGATCGTAATCTTCACGCACGGTCGGTAATCGGCAGCAGGATGGTGAAGCAGGTCCGCCCGGGACGGCTGTCGACCTCGATCATCCCCTGATGCTGCTCAATGAAGCTCTGGGCTAGCGACAGGCCCAGTCCGCTCCCGCCTTCCCGCCCCGAGACCAGTGGATAGAAGATCTTGTCGCGGATCTCCTCCGGAATGCCGGGGCCGTTGTCGATCACTTGCAATTCCAGTGCCAGTTTGAAACGTCGCTTCGCGAGGGTGACCTGCCGGGCGATGCGGGTACGCAGCCGGATTTCGCCGCGGCCTTCCATCGCCTGGGCGGCGTTGCGAACGATGTTGAGGATTGCCTGGATCAGCTGTTCGCGGTCGGCGGTGAATTCCGGCAGGCTGGTATCGTAGTCGCGCCGCACCGCGAGTTCGGGAAACTCGGCGAGAATCAGGCGCCGTACGCGTTCGAGCACGTCGTGGATGTTGAGCTGCCCGGGGCGCATCATGCAGTGTGAGGTCAGCAGGCGGCTCATCAGGTCCTGCAGCCGGTCGGCCTCGGCGATGATGACTTCGGTGTATTCGCGCAGCTGCGGGTCAGCCAGTTCGCGTTCGAGCAGCTGCGCCGAGCCGCGGATGCCGCCGAGCGGGTTCTTGATCTCGTGCGCGAGGTTGCGGATCAGTTCGCGGCTCGCCTGTTGCTGTTGCAGGAGCTGCTCTTCGCGTGCGACGCGCAGCTGGGCGTCGATCGGGCGGAACTCAAGCAGCAGGCGAACGCCCACGGCTTCGGCCGGGCTGACAGTGCAATCGAGGTGGAGCGGCTCTGCGTCGGAGCGTGCGATCTTCAGGTTCTGGCCCGTGTAGCTCCAGTTCTTGTGCAGCGCATTCTGCAGCGCCGCAGTCAGGCCGGGCGGTTCGCCGAGCAGCGTCGATAACGGCTGTCCGAGCAGACGGCGCTGGCTGACCTCGAAGAGGTTCTCGGCGCCCGGGTTGAGGTAGCGGATGACAAGATCGGCGTCGACGAGGACGATCGCCGAAGACAGCAGATCCAGGCCGGCGAACGGGCCGATGTTCGAGGGGCGATGTAGGTCGGGCATAAGCGTCCTGGGGAGTCCGATGATGTCTCGCAAAAAACGCGCCAGACCTTTCGCTATTTGAGGCTGCCGATTTCCTTTTTCAGTGCATCGACGTTGCGCTGATGGAGTTCGACCTTGTCCTTGTAGGGCTGCAGCCGGTCGAGCACCTTCTGGTAGTTGCGCTCATTCCCGAGTCGGATCGCCTCCTGCTCGGCGAGCGCTTTCCTGGCTTCGGCGAGCGCCGTTTCCTCGGCGAGGAGCTCCTTCTCCAGCACCTGCCGCCGGGTGTCGTCGCGGGCGCGCTGCGCTTCGGGGGCGACGCGCGGGAAATCGTTCGGCGTCGTGCGCGGCTGAGAGGCGGGGGCGCGGGGCGGTGCGGGGATCGACGAGACGGGCTGGTCTTCGCTCAGTTCCTTGCAGCCGCGGGCGAAGGTGCTGTCATTGGTGTAGGTGACGCTGCCGCTGCTGTCGACGCATTTATAGACGCTCGCTTGCGCGGGCGCGGCGACGATCAGGATCAGGACGGTGGGGAAAATGCGGATGTCAAGCATGAGGGCTGGCACGAGATCCCTTGGGAGAGGCATGGGCCGGGCGGGAAGATCACCGGCGGATGGCGGCGATTAGACCCCATAAAAAAGGGACGGGCAATGCCCGTCCCTCCCGTGAACCCGGTAATGCGCAGATCAGAGGCTGTAGTACATGTCGAACTCGACCGGGTGGGTGGTGATGCGCATGCGATCGACTTCTTCGCCCTTGAGCGCGATGTACGCGTCGAGGAAGTCGTTCGAGAACACGCCGCCGCGCGTCAGGAACTCGCGGTCCTTGTCGAGGTACTCGAGCGCTTGGTCGAGGCTGGTGCAGACGGTCGGGATCTTCGCATCTTCTTCCGGCGGCAGATCGTACAGGTTCTTGTCGGCCGGATCGCCCGGGTGGATCTTGTTCTGGATGCCGTCGAGACCGGCCATCATCAGCGCCGAGAAACACAGGTACGGGTTCGCCAGCGGATCCGGGAAGCGCGCCTCGATGCGGCGGCCCTTCGGGTTGGCGACATACGGGATGCGGATCGAGGCCGAGCGGTTGCGCGCCGAGTAGGCGAGCTTGGTCGGCGCTTCGTAGTGCGGCACCAGGCGCTTGTACGAGTTGGTGCCCGGGTTGGTGATCGCGTTCAGGGCGCGGGCGTGCTTGATGATGCCGCCGATGTAGTACAGCGCAATCTCCGACAGGCCGGCGTAGCCATTGCCGGCGAACAGGTTCTGGCCGTCCTTCCAGATCGACTGGTGCACGTGCATGCCCGAGCCGTTGTCGCCGACGATCGGCTTCGGCATGAAGGTGGCGGTCTTGCCATATTGGTGCGCGACGTTATGCACGATGTACTTCAGGACCTGGGTCCAGTCGGCGCGCTTGGTCAGCGTGCTGAACTTGGTGCCGATCTCGCACTGGCCCGCGTTCGCGACTTCGTGGTGATGCACTTCGACCGGCACGCCGCACGCTTCGAGCGCAATCACCATCGCGGCGCGGATGTCGTTGAGGCTGTCGACCGGCGGGACCGGGAAGTAGCCACCCTTGACGCGCGGGCGGTGACCGGTGTTGCCGCCTTCGAACTTGTCGGCCGTCGACCATGCGGCCTCTTCGGAGATGATCTTACTGTAGACCCCCGACATGTCGACCGACCATTCGACCGAGTCGAAGATGAAGAACTCGGGTTCGGGGCCGAAGAACGCGGTGTCGCCGATGCCGGTGCTCTTCAGGTAGGCCTCGGCGCGCTTTGCGATCGAGCGCGGGTCGCGATCGTAGCCCTTGCCGTCGGACGGTTCGATGACGTCGCAGGTCAGCACGACGGTGGTTTCGTCGAAGAACGGGTCGATGTACGCGGATCCTGCTTCCGGCAGCAGGATCATGTCGGAAGCCTGGATGCCTTTCCAGCCCGCGAGCGACGAGCCGTCGAACGGGTGGCCGTGCTCGAAATGGTCTTCCTCGAACGCCGAAACGGGCAGGCCGACGTGGTGCTCCTTGCCGCGGGTATCGGTAAAGCGCAGGTCGACGAAGCGAACTTCGTTCTCCTGGATCATCTTCATGACTTCTTGGGCGTTCATATTCACTCCTGGTCAGATCGGGCGATAGCGATTAACGGTGAAACTTCCGTTGCGCGGCAATAAGCAGCATCCGTGCCATGCTGTTTTGGCGTGTCCGGCATTGTGCCACAAGGCAAGAGGGCGGCGCTGGAGCGTTACCCTCATTACCGTACGAATCGGAATGCCTCATGTGCGATCGCGGGGAGCGAGGAAATTTGCCGGCTGGATGCACCATATCGGGGTGTTGTGCGAGGCATGTGCACCATCATGGTGCTGCGTCGGCAAAATGGCCAGTGCCTGCACATTCCCGGTTCCCGCGCGGGAAGGGGGAGCGGGAAAGCGCGTGCTGTTGGGCGGGCCGCGAGCGGAGCGATATACTTCTCCGACTTATCTATCCGGATGACGGCAATGGGGAAATTGACTGATCTGCTCGGGCTCGCGCAGCGCCGCGCGCAGGAGCTGAATTTGCCGTACGCGGGCGCGCTGACGCCGGCCGAGGCATACGAAGTCTGGCAACTGGCGCCGGGGGCGCGGCTCGTCGATGTCCGTACGCGTGCCGAGTGGGACTGGGTCGGCCGCGTGCCCAGTGCGGTGGAGATCGAGTGGTTGAGCTATCCGGGGAACCAGGTGAATCCGCACTTCCTTGCGCAGCTGAAACGTGAAGTCGATCCCGAGGCGCTGGTGATGTTCATGTGCCGCTCCGGCGGCCGCTCCGACAAGGCGGCGCGCGCAGCGACCGAGGCGGGTTATCCGGAGTGCTACAACGTCCTGGAAGGTTTCGAGGGTGACCTCGACGCGAACGGCCGGCGCAACCGCATCGGCGGCTGGCGCCATGCCGGCCTGCCGTGGCGGCAGAGCTGATCTGGTCCGCGGCCTGACGGCGCCGCGCCCGGCAACCCGTGCGGGCTGCCGTGGTCTGAACGACATTGCTACCGATTGAGATACGAAAGAGATACCGAATGATGCAAGTTGCCCCCATCAGTTTCGATCGTTTCAACACACTCCAGGACGACGAGGCGCAGGCCCGCATCCGCGCCGCCCGTGCGCGGCTGGGCGACCGCGCAGTGCTGTTGTGCCATCATTACCAGCGCGCCGACGTCTACCAGCATGCGGACCTGACCGGCGACTCGCTGAAGCTGTCGCGTCTCGCGTCGCAGACCGACGCCGAGTTCATCGTGTTCTGCGGCGTGCATTTCATGGCTGAAGTGGCCGACATCATGTCGCAGCCGCACCAGAAGGCGATCCTGCCCGACCTGGCCGCCGGCTGCTCGATGGCCGACATGGCGAGCCTGGCGAAGGTCACGCGCTGCTGGCGCGAACTCGCGGAAGTGCTGGGTGGTGCGCCTGACGAACTGATCACGCCGGTCACCTACATCAATTCGGCGGCCGACCTGAAGGCCTTCTGCGGCGAGCACGGCGGCATCGTGTGCACGTCGACGAACGCGCCGACGATCCTCGACTGGGCGTTCGCGCAGCGGCCGAAAGTGCTGTTCTTCCCCGATCAGCACCTGGGGCGCTGGACCGGCTACAAGAAAGGCATTGCGCTCGACGAGATGGTGGTCTGGGATCCGGACCTCGAATACGGCGGGCTGACGCCGGAGCAGATCCGCAACGCGAAGATCCTGCTGTGGAAAGGGCACTGCTCGGTGCACCAGATGTTCCAGGAAAGCCATATCCGGCGCTGGCGCATGCAGCATCCGGAAGGCCTGGTGATCTCGCATCCGGAGAGCAGCCTCGAAGTGTGCATCAACTCCGATTACGTCGGTTCGACCGAATACATCATCAACACGATCAAGGCCGGCGCGCCGAACACGCACTGGCTCGTCGGCACCGAGCTGAACCTGGTCGACCGTCTTGCCGGGGAAGTCAAATCCGAAGGCAAGATCGTCCAGTTCATGGCGCCCACGGTGTGCATGTGCTCGACGATGCAGCGCATCGACCCGCAGCATCTTGCCTGGACGCTCGAAAACCTCGCCGACGGCAACGTCGTCAACCACATCCGGGTGCCGGCGCACGAAGCGCAGCTCGCGAAGGTCGCGCTGGACCGGATGCTGTCGGTGTCGTGATGGACACGGTGCCGGCCCTGCGCGTCTGCACCTACAATATCCACAAGGGATTCTCGCAGTTCAATCGCCGCATGGTGGTGCATGAACTGCGCGAACGCCTGCGCAGCCTCGACGTGGATGTGGTGTTCCTGCAGGAAGTGCAGGGCCTGCACCTGGGGCACGCGAACCTCCATCCGAACTGGCCGGGCTCGCCGCAGCACGAATTCCTGGCCGAGGACGTGTGGAGCCAGTTCGCCTACGGCGGCAATGCGGTCTATGACCACGGGCATCACGGCAACGCGGTCCTGAGCCGCTATCCGATCGTCTCCTCGACGAACCAGGATGTGTCCGACCACCGCTTCGAGCGGCGCGGGCTGCTTCACTGCGAAGTGCAGGTGCCGGGCATCGGCGAGCCGGTGCATTGCGTGTGCGCGCATCTGGGCCTGATGGCCGGCAGCCGGCGCCGCCAGATGGGGGCGCTTGCCGAGCGGATGGAACAAGTCGCTCCCGACGGTGCGCCGCTGATCATCGCCGGCGATTTCAATGACTGGCGCAACCGCGCCGACCAGTTGCTCGCCCGCAGGCTGGGCCTGCGCGAAGCGTTCGACCGCGGCCGCGGAGAACCGGCGCGCAGTTTCCCGAGCACCGTGCCGGTGCTGTGCCTCGACCGGATCTATGTGCGCGGTTTCCGCGTCCGCCAGGCGCAGGTCCATTGCGGCCTGCCGTGGTCGCGAATTTCCGATCATGCCGCGCTCACTGCAGACCTGGAGTTCGGCGGGTGACGGAGTTTCTCCCCGGCAACGCGATCACGCTGCTGGCGAATGGCGGAGACTTCTTCCCCGCACTGCAAGAGGCGATCGACGGCGCACAGAAGGAAATTTTTCTCGAAACCTACATCTTCGAGAACGACGCGACCGGCAGCCTGATCGCCGCCGCGCTTCGGCGTGCCGCGGTGCGCGGCGTCGCGGTACGCCTGCTGGTCGACGGGTTCGGCGGGCGCGAATTCGTCCGGACCCTGATGTCCGAACTGATTCCGGACGGCGTCGGGGTGATGATCTACCGCCGCGAGCTGCGCACGCTGGCGTTGCGCCGACACCGGCTGCGCCGCATGCATCGCAAGCTGGCCGTCATCGACGGGGCGGTCGCCTTCGTCGGCGGCATAAACATCATCGACGACCTGCAGGGCGGCCTGCTCGAACGCCCGCGCTTCGACTATGCAGTGCGCGTCGAAGGGCCGCTGCTCGGACCGATACTCGAGTCGATGCACCGCCTGTGGCGGCTCGTGTCGTGGGCGAGGCTCGGTCGCCGGCTGCACGACCCGCTGCTCGTCCCGGCGAAGACCGAGCCTGCCGGAACGGTGCGCGCCGCGTTCGTCACGCGCGACAATCTGCGGCGCCGGCGCGACATCGAGGATGCCTATCTCGAGGCGATCGACAGCGCACGCACCGAGGTGCTGATCGCCTGCGCGTATTTTTTCCCCGGCCGGCGTTTCCGCCAGGCGCTGGTCGATGCCGCCGAGCGCGGAGTGCGCGTGTCGCTGCTGCTGCAGGGCGTGTCCGACCACCCGATGCTGTGTCATGCGACGCGTGCGCTGTATCCGTTCTTTCTTGGGCGCGGCATCCGCCTGTTCGAATATCACCACAGCCATCTCCACGCGAAAGTCGCGGTCGTCGATCGGCGCTGGGCAACGGTCGGTTCGAGCAACATCGACCCGTTCAGCCTGCTGCTCGCGCGCGAAGCCAACGTCGTCATCGATGACGTCCTTTTCGCGACCGAGCTCGATGCGAGCCTCCAGCGGGCGATTGCCAGCGGTGCGCGGGAACTGCGCCGCGAGGATTGGCGCCGGCTGCCGATGCTGCGCCGCGTGACCAGCTGGATTTCGTACCAGCTGGTGCGCCTGGCAATCGGGGTGGCCGGCTACGGCGGCAAACATTGAGATCCGGCCGCCGCCCGGCATGAACTCGTGCGGGAGCAGACACTCTATAAAAGGCTGAGAAGCGCCTTTGGCGCGATCGCCGCGCGAAGTGATTTCTCCGACAACAAGGAGGTTTGCGATGGAACTCCCGACCCACTCGCTGAGCAACCTGTTCGCCCAGCTCGGCTTGCCCGCCGACGAGGCGTCGATCGAACGATTCATCGCAAGCCATTCACCGCTCCCCGAAAACGTCGCGCTCGCCGATGCGCCATTCTGGACGCCTGCCCAGGCAGCCTTCCTGCGCGAGGAGATCGGTGACGACGCGGACTGGGCCGAGGTCGTCGATCAGCTCAATCTGAGCCTGCGATCCTGAGCGATGACCTCACGCCTGGCCGTGCGCGCGCCCCGTGCCGGAGCCCCGGCCGAGAGCGAATGACGATCGACGTCGGCGAGCAGGAGCTGGATCATGGAAAGCCGCACTATCTCGGTCATCAGCGGCGCGAGCCGCGGGCTCGGCCGCGCTGCCGCCTACCGTTTGGCAACGATGCCGGACCACCTGGTGATTGCCACGGCGCGCAATCCGGCCGATCTTGCGCCGTTGTGCTCGAAGCTGGAGCTGAGCGGCCATTCGCTGGAAACCTGTCGCCTAGACGTGACCGAGGATGCGTCCGTGGGCGCGCTGCGCGACTGGATCGCGGAACGCTTCGGCCGCGTCGATGTGCTGATCAACAACGCCGGTGTGCTCCTCGACCGTTATTCGACGAGCATTCTCGAGCTGCCCATCGATACGCTTCGCGCGACACTCGAGACCAACCTGTTCGGCGCGTTGCGCGTCTCCCAGGCGCTGCTGCCGCTGATGCGCGCGAGTCGCGCGGGGCGGGTCGTCAATCTCGCGTCGGGGATGGGGCAACTCGCTGAAATGGAGGCGGGCGCGCCTGCGTACCGCATCTCGAAAACGGCCCTGAACGCACTGACGCGCATCCTCGCAACGGAAATGGCCGAGTACGGGATCAAGGTGAATTCTGTCTGTCCAGGCTGGTGCCGCACTGACCTCGGCGGTGCCGAAGCGCCGCGCTCGCCGGAAGAGGGCATCGACAGCGTCGTGTGGCTGGCGACTCTGCCCGACGACGGGCCTACCGGCGGTTTCTTCCGCGACCGGCAGCCGATTCCGTGGTGAGGCTTCGCGCGGGCGCGAGGTCGCCGGTCATGTCCGGGTCGCTGTGATTTTCAATGCGTGGGGTTCGGGTTTTGGCGTGCCAGGCCGGAAAAGGTGTCGGGCGCTTCCGCCTGCAGCCGCCGCGGTACGTCGGCAAGCGACCAGTGCGCCGCGGCCCATTTCCATATCTCGCGCAACGAGGCATGGCCGAGCGCGGGTGGCGGATTCTGGCCGAGAAAGGCGAGCGCGGCGAGCAGCGCGCGGGCCGGCGACAGCGCCGCCACCGGTGCGGCCAGCGTCTGCTTCGACAGCTTCTCGCCCGCCGCATTGACGACGACCGGCAGATGCGCATAGGCCGGCGTCGGGTAGCCGAGCAGATGCTGCAGATGGATCTGGCGCCCGGTCGAGCCGAGGAGGTCGGCGCCGCGCACGATGTCGGTCACGCCCGCCGCCGCATCGTCGACCACCACCGCGAGCTGGTACGCGAACTGGCCATCGCCGCGCAGCACCACGTAATCGCCGACCTCGGTCGCGAGATCCTCCTCCTGCCGTCCCTGGATGCGGTCCGCGAACACGATCCTTCCCTGTGCCCGCACGCGCCACGCATGGGCGCTGCGCCCAGGCGGCAGGCCGTTGCGGCAGGTGCCCGGGTAGAGGCGCGAGCCGTCGCGCGCGAGCGCGGAATCGGCCATCTCGCGCCGCGTGCAGGCGCACGGGAAGACGTGTCCCGCGGCTTTCAGGCGCTCGAAGGCGTCGCGGTAGGCGTCGAGCCGCGCGCTCTGCCACACCGGTTCGAAGTCCCATTCGAAGCCGAAACGCTCGAGCGTCGCGATGATGTCCTGCGCGGCGCCGGGCACGGTACGCGGCGTATCGACGTCCTCGATGCGGAGCAGCCACTGCCCGCGGCGCGCGCGGGCGTCGAGAAAACTGCCGACGGCCGCGACCAGCGAGCCGAAATGCAACGGCCCGCTCGGGGATGGTGCGAAGCGGCCGACATACGGAGGTGAGGCGTCGATCATGTGCCGGCCGGCAGCGCCATCCTTGTGGCGGGAGATGCAGCGAAGTCCGCAAAGCGCCCCGCGTGAAGGCCGGCCGCGGCGAGATCGTGCGGGAATTGCGCGGACGCGAGATAGGCGAGTTCGACCTCCCGCGGCGCCGTCAGGCTGTCGCAGGCCCGCAGCGTCGCATCGACACGGCCGGGATGGACGTGGAGCAGCGGACGGGGTCCGGACGTGTCGAGAAAACGCTGCATCAGCGCGCCGAACGGACGGCGTCCGGAAAAATCGTGCAGGCCGGCAAAGCCGTCGTTCGCCGGCACGGCATAGTCACGCAGCAGGCGGCGCAGGCCGAGCGCGAGGCGGCTGATGAACAGCGCTTTGGGCAGCGCGACGCGCCGGCGCAGGCATCGTGCCGAGGGCTCGACGCAGTCGCGCACCCACACGGTATTCGGCGCATAGCGCCGGCACAGTTCCTCGACGAGCACTTCGCGCACCACCGGCAGCACATGCACGTGCTGGTGACCATCGACGTAAGCGGGCGGGCCGCCCCAGATATCCTCGAACGCGTCGAGCTGCGCGCGCAATTCGTCGGCGATCGCGTCGCGACGCACGACGCCGGCGAGCGTCCGCGGCAGCAGGTAGCTGAGTGTCGGCAGACGGCCTTCTTGCCGCGCGAGTCCGCTTGCGCGGCTGACGGGGGCGTGGTCGGTCAGCGTCAGGTGCAGACCGACGTCGGCAGGGTTGCGGAGAACGACCCGCTGCAGCGTCGGTGCGCGCCGTCGCCAGTCGGGCAGGCCGGTCATGCAGCTCGTCGCCGTCAAGCGGCCCGCGGCGATCAGCTCGACGATCGCGTCGCTGACCCCCGGCGCGATGCCGAAGTCGTCGGCGCAGACGATGATCGGGCGGGTTTCGGGAAGGTGTGGCATGGCGGGACTTTATCGCGGACGGGCCGTCAACGCGCGAAGGGCCGGCGACGTTTACTCTCGGTTATCTCCGCGTCCGGAGATTTTTTCGAATGTGAAGCCGTGCCCCGCCCCGATCTGCGCGATCCGCGTCCCGATGCCCCCGCCGTTCCGGCGTCCACGCCGCTGCCCCCACGCCTTTCGCCGACGCTGCCGAGGCTGTCGGTGGTGATCCCGCTGTATAACGAGAGCGGCTCGCTCGGCGAACTGCACGCGCGGTTGGCGACGGTCCTCGAGACCCTGCCCCTCGCCGGCCACGAGATCGTCTTCATCGACGACGGCAGCCGGGACACGACTTTTGCCGAGGTCGCCGCCCTGTGCGAAGCGGATCCCGCGTTGCGCGCGATCCGCTTCGCGCGCAACTTCGGCAAGGAGGCGGCGATGGCGGCGGGTCTGCGCGCGGCGACGGGCGACGTCGTGGTGCTGATGGATGGCGACCTGCAGCATCCGCCGGAGCTGATTCCGGAGATGTTCGCGCGGTGGCGGGCCGGCGCGAAGATGGTCACTGCAGTGCGCCGCTCGCGCGACACCGACCCCTGGCTGCGGCGACAGCTCTCGCGCGGCTTCTACGGCCTGTTCAAGCGCGTGTCCGAAGTCGCGCTCGCTGAGGGGGGCGGGGACTTCCGGCTGTTCGACCACGCGGTTGTGCGCGCGATCAACAGCATGCCCGAGCGTACGCGGTTCATGAAAGGGATCACCAGCTGGGTCGGGTTCCACCAAGAAGAAATCCCGTTCGATCCGGCCGAACGCGCCGCCGGGGCCTCGGCGTGGTCGCTGCTGCGGCTGCTGAGCTACGCGGCGGACGGCCTGTCGGCGTTCAGCACGCTGCCGCTGCGCGTGTGGTCGCTGGTCGGGCTGGTGATGGCGGCGATGTCGGGGCTCTACGGCGGCTGGCTTGTCGTGCGGACGATGATCTGGGGCATCGATGTGCCGGGTTATGCGTCAATGATGGTGGCGGTGCTGTTCCTGTCCGGCATCCAGCTGATCAGCCTCGGCGTGCTCGGCGAATACGTCGGCCGTATTTTTACCGAGGTCAAGGCGCGGCCGCTGTACCTCGTGGCCGAGAAGCTGGGTTTCGACGAGGACGAACGGTGACTCGCCCGGGTGAAGTCGCGTTCGATGCCGGTTTGCGAACGAGTGCCGCTGCCGTGGCGCTCTCGCCGGCGTCGGCGCGGCGCCTTGCGCTGCTGCTGCTCGCGGCGACCGCCCTGTTCATCGTGCTCACCTTCGACCGGCACGGCATCAGCAACGACGAAGAGGTGCAGCATATCTACGGCCGCCTGCTCGTCGATTTCTACGCTTCGGGCTTCGCCGATCGCGGCGCATTCGCCTACAAGAACCTGTACCTCTACGGCGGCCTGTTCGACCTGATCGCAGCCACGCTCGAGCGCGTCGTGCCGATCGGTGTGTGGGATCTGCGCCACCTGTTGTCGGCCGTGTTCGGTTTCGCCGGCCTGGTGGGCACCTGGCTGCTGGCGCGCCTGCTGGCCGGCGAACGCGCGGCGCTCGCGGCGCTCGGGCTGCTGCTGCTGACCGGCGCGTGGTCCGGGGCGATGTTCACGCACACGAAGGACGTGCCGTTCGCTGCCGCAATGGTGTGGGCGCTGTATTTCACGACCCGCTTCACGATCGGCCTGCCGGCGATCCGCCGCGCGGACGTGCTCGGCCTCGGCGTCGCGATCGGCTGCGCCTTCGGGCTGCGTGTCGGCGCGGTGTTCGCAGTGTTCTACCTCGGCGTCGCGGTGTTGGGCGCGGCGTGGACCGGCGGCACGGACCGAACGGAACGGGCTGCGATTCTCGGCCGGGCCGTCATCGCGCTGCTGCCCGCCGGGCTCGTCGCGTTCGTGCTGATGGGCATCTTCTGGCCGTGGGCGGTGATGTCGCCGGGCAACCTGTTTCGCGCGATGACGACGTTCTCGCATTTCGCCTTCCAGCTCGACACGATCCTCGCCGGCGTCGTGATGAAGAACGGCGAAGTGCCGGGCCATTACCTGCTGAGCTATCTGCTCGTGCGCCTGCCCGAGCTGTTCCTCCTCGGCGTCGCGTTCGCGCTGCTCGGCGCGCTGCGCGCGCTGCCGTCGCTGCGCTCCGCGGAAGGCTGCCGCGCGGCGCTGCGCTGGCTGCCGGTCGCGCTCGCCGCGGGATTCCCGCTCGCGTACACGCTGCTTGCCGCGCCGCCGCTCTACAACGGCATCCGCCACTTCACGTTCGTCCTGCCGCCGCTCGCGGTGCTCGGTGCTGTCGGCCTGCAGCATGCATGGCGGCGTGCAGCCCGTTTGCCTCGCGCGCGAAGGCTTGCCGCGGCCGGCTGCGTGCTGCTGGCGCTCGCCCATGTCGTGACGCTGGCGCGCCTGCACCCGTATGAATACGTGTTCTACAACGGTTTCGCCGGAGGTCCGGGCGGCGGCGCCGGGCGCTGGGAACAGGACTACTGGGCGAGCAGCCTGCGCGAAGCGGCCGGCCTGCTCAATGCCTATGTCGCACGCGAAGGCACGGCTGGGCGGCGCTACAGCGTCGCGGTGTGTGCCGAATCGCTGCAAGGGGCGGAATGGCTCGCGCCGGGGCTGGACGTGACGCGCGACTGGCGCGTTGCGGACTTCTTCCTCGCGGCGACGCACATGAACTGCGATACGGCGGTCAAGGGCAGGGTCGTCGCCGAAGTCGTGCGCGACGGCGTGACCCTCGCGGTCGTGCGCGACCGGCGCCTGCTGGCCGGAGCCGACCGGGAGCCGCAGTGAGCGCCACCTTCCGGTTCGGCCGCTTCCTGCGCTTCGCAATGGTCGGCGCGCTCGGTACGCTGGCGCATTACTCGTTGCTGCTGGCGCTCGTCGAAGTCGCGGGCGCGGAGCCGGTCGTGGGTTCGGTGGCCGGTTTCGTGCTCGGCGCGCTGGTCAATTACGCGATGAACCGCAGGCTCGTGTTCCGCTCCGAGCGCGCGCACGTCGAGGCGCTGCCGCGTTTTTTCGCCGTCGCCGGCATCGGGCTGCTCTGGAACGCGCTGCTGATGTACGCTCTAACCGATCTCCTCGCGATGCATTACCTGCTCGCGCAAGTCGTGACGACCGGTCTGCTGCTCGGCTGGCATTATGTCGGCAACGCGCTATGGACGTTTGGCGCACACTCGTCGCAGCGCTGAACACGACTCCGGCAGCTTGCCCAGGATTTCAACGCTGATTTTCAACGCTTCAACCCCTCTCCTGCCCGTGCCCTCCGGCGCCGCGACATCCTTCAACCCCCCTTGGCCGCAAACACCATGGACAACATTGTCACCTTTTACAGAAATGGCCCCGAGGCGATCGCCGTCAATGGCGAACGTATCAGCGAAGAGACGATCACCGCAGTCATGGCCCAGTTCCCGGACGCGCCCAATCCCCGGCAGGCGGCCGCCCGCTCGCTGGTAGTGCGCACGCTGCTGCGCCAGCGCGCCGCGACCGTCGGGATCGAGGCCGACAACGAGGAGGCAGCAGTCGAAAAACTGCTGGAACGCGAGGTCATCCTGGAGCCGGTCGCCCACGAGGAAATCCGCCGCTATTTCGACGCCAACCGGCAAAGATTCCGCAGCGGCGATCTTTTCGAAGTCCGCCACATCCTTTTCGACACCACACCCGACGGGGACGACAGGGCAACCGCACAGAAGGCAGAGCGCGCGCTGTTCCACCTCAAGAACAATCCGGAAGCGTTCGAACGGGTTGCCGGGGAGGAATCGTGCTGCACGAGTGCCAGGATCGGCGGAGCGCTGGGCCAGATCTCGGAGGGTGCGGTGGTCCCGGAATTCTGGGTGGCCCTCGTCAGTTTCGGCAAGACCGGGCTATTGCCCCAGCTGGTCGAGACCCGCTTCGGTCACCACATCGTCATGATCGACCGCCTCGCGCTCGGCGAAGCGCTGCCCTTCGAAGCGGTACAGACCAGGATTCGCGATTACCTGACCGGTCGTCTGGAACAATTGACGTATCAGCAGTATGTCGCGCAGTTGATCGGTCAGGCACAAATCGTCGGCATCGATCTGGGCGACCAGGGACCCAGGCCCGCCGGCCCCGGCCTTCCCGTCGAGTGACACGAGCCGGGATGCAAGCTGCCGGTGGCCTGCAGGATCGTCGGCTTGATGTCGTGGGATGTCATGCGAGAAAACCCCGTAATCACACAAACTCACGGGGTTTATCGGGGTGCTGCGGGATGCCCTGATCCTGCAGCCCAGATTCAGACGTTAAACAGGAAATTCAGCACATCGCCGTCCTTGACAACGTAGTCCTTGCCTTCGGCGCGCATCTTGCCGGCTTCCTTCGCGCCCTGTTCGCCCTTGTACGCGATGAAGTCGTCGAACGCGATCGTCTGGGCGCGGATGAAGCCGCGTTCGAAATCAGTGTGGATCACGCCGGCCGCCTGCGGCGCGGTGTCGCCGACGTGGATCGTCCATGCGCGCACTTCCTTGACGCCGGCGGTGAAGTAGGTCTGCAGGCCGAGGAGCTTGTAGCCGGCGCGGATCAGCCGGTTCAGGCCCGGCTCCGCGAGGCCGAGGTCGGCGAGGAATTCCGCTTTGTCGGCGTCGTCGAGTTCGGCGATCTCGGCTTCGATCGCGGCGCAGATCGCGACGACCTCAGCTTTCTCGGCGGCGGCGTGCGCGACGACGGCGTCCAGGTGCGGGTTGTTCTCGAAGCCGCCTTCCTTGACGTTCGCAACATACAGCACCGGCTTCGCGGTGATCAGGCAGAACGGCTTCAGGCTCGCCCATTCGTCCTTCGCGAGGTCGAGCGCGCGCACCGGCTTCGCCTGGTCGAGTTGTGCGATGCATTTCTCGAGCACCGCGACGAGGACCTTCGCGTCCTTGTCGCCGGCGGCGGCGGGACGCTTGTAGCGGGCGAGCGCCTTGTCGACGGTCGCCAGGTCGGCGAGCGCGAGTTCTGTGTCGATGACTTCGATGTCGCGGATCGGATCGACGCTGCCCGATACATGCACGACGTTCTCGTCGGCGAAGCAGCGCACGACATGCACGATCGCGTCGGTCTCGCGGATGTTAGCGAGGAACTGGTTGCCGAGGCCTTCGCCTTTCGACGCCCCAGCGACGAGGCCCGCGATATCGACGAACTCGACGATTGCGGGCTGCACCTTCTGCGGTTTGACGATTTCGGACAGCGCGTCGAGCCGCGCGTCGGGCACTTCGACGATGCCGACGTTCGGCTCGATCGTGCAGAACGGATAATTTTCGGCGGCGATGCCGGACTTCGTCAGGGCATTGAAGAGGGTCGACTTGCCGACATTCGGCAGGCCGACGATTCCGCATTTGAGGCTCATGGGCGCGATTCGTCCTTGGGTTTCGCCGGCTTCGGCGCGGCCGGGCGGGCGTTGAGTCGGGTGGTGGCGGCGTTCCATTCGCCGCGTGCGATCATCGGCCACGCGGCCAGCGCGCGGTCGAGCGCTTCGTCGATCTGCGCCTGTTCTTCGCGACGCGCGGATTTCAGCACGTAATTCACGACTTCGTTGCGGTCGCCGGGATGGCCGATACCGATGCGCAGCCGCCAGTAATCGTTGGTGTTCAGGTGGGCCGACGTGTCCTTGAGGCCGTTGTGGCCGCCGAGTCCGCCGCCGAATTTCAGGCGCAACTGGCCCGGAGGGACGTCGAGCTCGTCATGCACGACGAGGATCTCGGCCGGTGCGATGCGGTAGAAGCGCGCGAGCGCCCCGACGGCCTGGCCCGAGCGGTTCATATAGGTTTGCGGCATCAGCAGCCACACGCCGGCGTCGCGTGCATTGGCGACGAAGCCATGAAAACGCGACTCGTGGTTGAAGCGTACGCCGAGCTTGTCGGCGAGCCGCTCACAAAACCAAAACCCGGCGTTGTGCCGGGTTTCGGTGTATTCGGCGCCGGGATTGCCGAGGCCGACGACGAGGCGCGGGGCTGCGGCGCTCATCGGATCGGTGTCCCCATGATCCCGGCGGGCTGCGAACGAGAAGTCGCAGCCTCAGGCCGCGGCTTCGCCTTCGGCGGCCTCGGCCGCGCCGCCCTTGACGGTCAGCGCGGTCGCGACGACCGGGTCGCCTTCGCCATGGTGGACGACCTCGACGCCTTCGGGCAGCTTGAGCTGCGAGACGTGGATCGACTGGCCGGCTTCGAGCGTCTGCAGGTCGACTTCGATGAATTCAGGCAGGTTCGCCGGCAGGCACGCGACGTCGAGTTCGGTGATCGTGTGCGAGATCATGCAGCCGCCGAGCTTGACCGCCGGGTTGGTATCGTTGTTGATGAAGTGCAGCGGCACTTTCAGGTGGAGCTTGTGACTCGCATCGACGCGCTGGAAGTCGAGGTGCAGCACTTGCTGCTTGTACGGATGCCACTGGACGTCGCGCAGCACGACGGTCTGCTTTGCACCTTCGACGTCGATCGCCAGCACCGAAGCGTGGAAGGCTTCCTTCTTCAGCAGGTGGTAGAGCTCGTTGTGGTCGACCGTGATCGCTTGCGCATCGGCGTCGGCACCGTAGATGATGCCGGGGATCTGGCCGGCGCGACGCAGGCGGCGGCTCGCACCCGTGCCCTGTTCCACGCGCTGGGTGGCCTTGAATACGATTTGCATTGTGTGACTCCTGGTTGAAACGATCCGCCCGCGACCAGACGGATGGGTTGGGCCTCCGGCTCGTGCCGGCGGCGAAAATTCATTCCATGAACAGCGAGCTGACCGATTCCTCGTTGCTGATCCGCAGCACGGTGTCGGCGAGCAGCGAGGCGACCGAGATCTGGCGGATGCGCGGACAGGCTTTGGCGTCGTCGCGCAGCGGGATGGTGTCGGTGACGACCAGCTCGTCGAGGTCGGAATCGGCGATGCGCGCCGCCGCTGAACCGGACAGCACCGCGTGGGTGCAGTACGACAGGACGCGGCGGGCGCCATTTTCCTTCAGCGCGGTCGCGGCCTTGCACAGCGTGCCGGCGGTGTCGACGATGTCATCCATGATTACGCAGGTGCGGTCCTTGACCTCGCCGATGATGTTCATGACTTCGGACACGTTCGCCTTCGGGCGACGCTTGTCGATGATCGCCAGATCGCATTCCATGCGCTTCGCGAATGCGCGGGCACGCACGACGCCGCCGACGTCCGGCGACACGACCAGCAGGTCGTCGTATTTCTGCTTGTCGAGGTCGGCGAGCAACACCGGCGCGGCATAGACGTTGTCGACCGCGATGTCGAAGAAGCCCTGGATCTGGTCGGCGTGCAGGTCCATCGTCAAGAGGCGCTGCACACCGACGGCCTGCAGCATGTTGGCGACGACCTTGGCGGTGATCGGCACGCGCGCCGAACGCGGGCGGCGATCCTGGCGGGCGTAGCCGAAGTAGGGGATCGCGGCGGTGATGCGGCCTGCGGACGCGCGTTTGAGCGCATCGACGAGGACCAGCAGTTCCATCAGGTTCTCGTTCGTCGGCGAACAGGTCGGTTGCAGGACGAAGATGTCCTTGCCGCGGACATTCTCGAGCAGTTCGATATTGACTTCACCGTCGGAGAACCGGCCCACCGTGGCCGCCCCGATCGAAATGCCCAGTCTGCGCACGACGTCCGCGGCAAGCTTGGGGTTGGCGTTGCCGGTGAAGACCATCAGGCTGCCGTAGGCCATGTCCGAAACTCCGATGCCGATAGAATGGCGACGATAAAAACGATACGGGCAGGCGCGCGGCCTGCCCGTAATTTACTGGCTGGGGAAGAAGGATTCGAACCTTCGAATGCCGGAATCAAAATCCGGTGCCTTGACCAACTTGGCGACTCCCCAGTAAAACCTTTTCGCCCGCTCAATCGACCCAGTCACGAAGCGGATGCTGCATCACGCTGCGCGCCTTCCATGCCCGAAAGGGTCGGGGACAGCTTGCGACGATGCGTTGGGCATCGTCTTCGCTTGCCGCCTGTGCAAATATGCAGGCGCCCGAACCGGTCATTCGCGCCGGCGCAAACTGCGCCAGCCAGTCGATTGCTGCACCGATCTCGGGGTAACGGCTGCAGGCCACTGCTTGCAGATCGTTACGAGTGGTGCTCGCTGCGAAGTCCGTAATTTTGATGGGTTCGGTATCCCGCGTCAACTCCCCTGCTGCAAAAATTTCCACGGTGGGTACCGTGACCGGCGGCGCGACGATGACGTACCAGGCGGGCGGGAGGTCGAGCGGCTGCAGTTCGTCGCCGACGCCTTCGGCGAACGCGTCGCGGCCGAAGATGAAAAACGGGACGTCGGCGCCGAGCCGCAGCCCGAGCGCGGCGAGCTCTTCACGGCGGACGCCGGTGCGCCACAGACGGTTCAGCGCGATCAGCGTCGTCGCGGCGTCCGAGCTGCCACCGCCGAGGCCGCCGCCCATCGGCAGCCGCTTGTCGACGCGGATGTCGGCGCCGAGCCGGCAGCCGGTGTACGACTGCAGCAGCCGCGCGGCGCGGACGACGAGGTCATGCTCGGCGGGAACGCCGGGAAGGTCGGTGACGCGCGCGACGACGCCGTCGTGCCGCAGGTCGAACGACAGCGCATCGCCCCAGTCGAGCAGGCGGAACGCCGTTTGCAGCAGGTGGTAGCCATCCGGACGGCGCCCGATGACATGCAGGAAGAGGTTCAGCTTCGCCGGCGCCGGGCAATCGGCGAGCCGGGTCAATTCAGCGGTGTCCATTGGTCGATGATAAGCCGGATACGGGCGTCGCCCCAGTGGGCATCGATCCGGCGCGGCAACGCGTCGACCGCAGCGCCGGCATATTCGACGTAGTCGATTGTCCAGCCGGCGTCGGTGATGCGGGCCGGCCGGCCGCGCTCGTCGATGTCGAGCACCCGGGCGCCGCGGCGTGCCGTCGCCTGCACCCAGTAGGCGAGCCCGTCGAGCGGTGCGGCGACGCCGAGCAATCGGTGCAGCATTGCGGCGGCGTCGTCGCTGTGCTCGACGCGACCGTCCGAGGTGCGCAGCCGGGCGCCTTTGGCGGTAGTGACGAGTTGGCCGACGATCTGGCCGAGCGGGCTCAGGACGGTCCATTCATCCACGGCCGGCGAATGAAACCACTGCAACCCGCCGTTCGCGGCGCGCTCGCCGTCGGTCGCCGAAATGCGGCCTTCGAGTTCGAACGCGGAGGCGATCGGCCGCGGCGCGACTGTCGCCGCCGGCGGGGCGGGCTGGATCGCGCAGCCGGTCAGCGCGACGGTCGTGAGCGCCGCGATCGCCACAAACCCTGCAAGAGGCCGGTTCATCGCTGGCCGAAACGCTGCATGATGTTCTTCAATACCGTGCTGTCGGGGTGAGCCTGCAAGGCTTCGTTCCAGATCCGCGTGGCGTCGGCCTGGCGGTTCAGGCTCCACAATACCTCGCCCAAGTGGGCGGCGATTTCGGGGTCGGGACGCAGGCTGTAGGCTTTTTCGAGATGTGCGAGCGCCGTGGCCGCGTCGCCCTGCCGGAAGTTGACCCAGCCCATGCTGTCGAGGATGAAGGGATCGCCGGGCGTTAGTTCCAGCGCGCGGGCAATCAGCGCTTCGGCTTCGTCGAGGCGCAGTCCGCGGTCGGCCAGCGAATACCCGAGTGCGTTGTAGGCGTGGGCGTGGTCGGGCTGCAGTGCGATGAGCTTGCGCAGGCGCCCTTCCATGACGTCGAGTTGGCCGAGCTGTTCGGCGAGCATCGACGACTCGTAGAGCAGGTCCGGGTCTTCGGGGGCTTTGCGCAGTTCGCCGTCGATGAGTTCGAGCGCTTCGGCTTCGCGCCCTTCGGCCCGCAGCAGTTGCGCCTCGGCGAGCCGCAGCCGCTTGATCGTGTCGTGTCCGCCCTGCACCGACTGCAGGTGTTCGCGTGCCTGCTGCAGTTTCCCCTGTTGCGCGAGCAGCGCCGCGATGCGGATCTGGGCATCGGCGTGGTGGCGCCCGGGTTCGACGGCGCGGTACCAGCGCATTGCGCCCTCGCTGTCCTCGCGGCGTTCGGCGATCTGGCCGAGATTGAGGCGGATTCCGTCCGCCTCCGGATGGCCGGCGTTCAGCGCCTGCTCGAGCAGCGGCGCCGCGGCGTCGAAATCGTCGAGCTGGGCCGACAGCAGGCCAGTCGCGTACATCAGGTCGCGATCGTTCGGCGCGTTGTCGAGGAGCTTGCGGAACTCGTCGCGTGCCGCCTCGAAGCGGCGCGCCGAAACGAGGCCCCGCGCGTAGGCGACGCGCGCGTTCTGGCTCTCGGGGTGGCGGTCGATGTGCTCCTTGATGAGCTGCAGCGCCGCGTCGGGCGAGTCGGATTGCGCCAGCAGCTGCGCCTTGAACAGGATCGCAAGCTCCCAGTCCGGGCGAAGCCCGAGCGCGAGGTCGATTGCGGCCAACGATGCGATCGCGTCGTCGGCCGCAATCGCGGCCTGCGCGCGGGCGAACTGCGCCTCGGGGAGGTCGAGGTACGGTTCGGTCAGGCGGTCGACGATGCCTTTGACCGCCTGCTTGTCGCCGATGCGCGCGAACGCGCGGTTGAGCCCCATCAGGTGGTTTTCGATCTGGTCCGGCGACTCTGCCAGCAGGCGCGCAAGCTGGATTTGCACCTGCTCGAGCTGCCCGCTGCCGCCGGCGAGAATCCCGGCCATCACGCGCCGGGCTTCGGCAGACTCGGGCTCGGCGTCGATCCAGATCCTGGCAGCTTCGGTGGCGGCGGACAGGTCGCGCGCGAACAGCGCGATTTCGACTGCGCGCCGCGCGATGCGCGGGTCGCGCGTACGTTGCGCCAGATCGAGGTAGGCTTGCACCGAGACGCCGATTTCGCCGCGGGCCCCGGCAATTTCGGCCAGCAGGAATGTGTACAGCATCTGCGCGGTCAGTGTCTGCCCGGGAACGTCGGCCGCCGCCGTCGAGGGGGCGTTGGCCGCGGTGTTGACCGTCTGGGCGAATGCCGGGAACGCAAATGCGATCGCCAGCCCGAGGCCGGCAGTGAGCAGGGAGAGTGTGCGATTCATGGTTGATGCCCGAGGGGGATTCCGTGAAGCCGCGGACGCTGCAAGCTGCCGTATCCGGCTGTATGCTGGGGTCCGCCAACGAGGTGGTCGTGGATTAGAAGGGCCGGAGGCGATTCCGTTCGCCCCATGTTATGCAGTTTCACCTCGCATGAGCAAGCACGCCGCTTGTGTGAGGAATTCGAAGAAGGGTTGCCGATGCCGGAATTGCCGGAGGTGGAAATCACGTGCCGCGGCATTCGCCCGCTCGTCGCCGGGCGGACGCTGACCGCGCTCGAAGTGCGCAATCCGCGGCTGCGCCAGCCGGTGCCCGCGGATCTCGCGGAAACGCTCGTCGGCGAGCGACTGCAGGGCGTCCGGCGCCGCGCGAAATACCTGCTGCTGGATTTTCCGCACGGCAGCGTCCTCGTGCATCTCGGCATGTCCGGCAGCCTCAGGGTGGTGTCGGCTGACGAGCCCGCCGGCGTGCACGATCACGTCGACCTGGTGTTCGGCGCCGCGGCGCTGCGGCTGCGCGATCCGCGCCGGTTCGGCCTCGTGCTGTGGCATGCGGGCGACGGTTTGTCCCACCCGCTGCTCGCGGCGCTCGGGCGCGAGCCGCTCGAGAGCGGTTTTACCGGCGCCTGGCTGCATGAGGCGACGCGAGGAGTGCGGATGTCGATCAAGCAGACGCTGATGGATGCGCACCGTGTCGTCGGGGTCGGCAACATCTACGCGTCCGAGAGCCTGTTCCGTGCCCGCATCCATCCGCTCGCACCGGCCGGCGCGATCGGGCCTCAGCGCCTCGCGCGCCTTGCCGCGTCGGTGCGCGAAACGCTGCTCGCGGCGATCGACGCGGGCGGCAGCACCTTGCGGGACTTCGTCGGCGGGGACGGGCGCGCCGGGTATTTCCAGCAGCAGTACTTCGTGTACGGACGCGAAGGCTTGGCGTGCCGGGTGTGCGCAACGCCGGTTCGCCGGGTCGTGACCGGCCAGCGCTCGACTTTTTTCTGCCCGCGCTGCCAGCGTCGTTGAGCGGTCCCGGGGAAACCTCCCCCGGTAGAGCGTACCGGCGTGATACAGCCGTTACATTGCGCCGGTCCCAAATTGGATGGTGTGGGAATCGGGGTTATGCTGGCGCCGTGTGTAATTTTTACGCGGCAGCCCTCCGCGTGCGAGCGAGACCGACATGAGCCTGGTTGACCAATTCTCGGCCTACAGCCAGTGGCGCGCCGGCGCCTCTTCGGCCATCGGCCGCTTGCGCCAATGGCTGTCGCACAACGAAATCGGCGATGCGCAGGGCGACCTGCGGCTGCAGTGTGTACTCGAACGCCTGCGCGACGACAAGCTCACGGTCGCCTTCGTCGCCGAGTTTTCGCGGGGCAAGTCGGAACTGATCAACGCGCTCTTTTTCTCCGGCTATGGCGACCGCGTGCTGCCGTCGAGCGCCGGCCGCACGACGATGTGTCCGACCGAACTGCAATGGAGCGCGGACGCGCGCCCCGAGATCCGTCTGCTGCCGATCCGCACCCGGGCGACGCACGCGAGCGTCAGCGAGCTCAAGCGGTTCGCGCAGGAATGGCTCGTGCTGCCGCTCGACATCAGCTCGGTCGGCAGTCTGCAGCAGGGATTCTCGCGTGTCGGCGACACCGAGCGGGTGTCGCCCGCTGAGGCGCGGCAGCTGGGCTTCGAGGTCGTCCCGGACAGCGCGGACGGGCTCAAGGCCGGCACCGACGGCCTGGTCGAAATCCCGAGCTGGCGGCACGTCGTGGTCCAGTTTCCGCACCCGCTGCTCGAACAGGGCCTGGTCGTGCTCGACACGCCGGGACTCAACGCGATCGGTGCGGAGCCCGAACTCACGCTGTCGCTGCTGCCGAATGCGCACGCAGTGCTGTTCATCCTCGCGGCCGATACCGGCGTCACGCACAGCGACCTCGCGGTGTGGCGCGAATACGTGCGCGGCGGGTCGGGCGGGGGCAGGAGGGGGCGGCTCGTCGTGCTGAACAAGATCGACGGCCTGTGGGACGGCCTGCGCGACGAGGCCCGCATCGACGAGGAAATCGACCGGCAGCTGCGCTCGGTCGCGGAGACGCTGGACGTGCCTGCGGGAAGCGTCTTCCCCGTGTCGGCGCAGAAGGGGCTGGTCGCGCGGATCCGCGATGACGGAGCGCTGCTCGAGCGCAGCCGCCTCGGCGCGCTGGAGCGCGCGCTCAGCGAGGAGCTGCTGCCGACGAAGCAGGAAATCGTCCGCGACGGCGCCCTCGGCGAAACCGGCGACCTGATCCTGCAGGCACGCGAACTCCTCGGTGCGCGGCTTTCCGGGCTGCGCGAGCAATTGCACGAACTCACCGATCTGCGTGGCAAGAACCAGAGCGTCATCGAGTACATGATGCGCAAGATCCGCTCGGAAAAGACCGAGTTCGAGGAAGGGCTGCAGAAGTACTACGCGGTGCGCAGCGTGTTTTCGAACCTGACGAACAACCTGCTCGCCCACCTGGGCATGGACATGCTGCGCGACGAGACGCGCCGCACCCGCGAAGCCATGCTCGAGTCCACGTTCTCGAAAGGCCTGAGCGCGGCGATGGAAGGTTTCTTCGAAAACCTGCGCGGCAGCCTCGCGCGATCGGCTGGCGAGATCGCCGAGATCACGCGCATGCTCGATAGCATGTACAAGCGTTTCAGCGTCGAGCACGGACTCAAGCTGGCCGCGCCCGAGGCGTTCTCGACGTTGCGCTACGAGCGCGAACTCGAACGGCTCGAAGCCGCGTTCAATCGCCAGATCAACACCGCGCTCACGCTCGTGACGACCGAAAAGCACACGCTGACGCAGCGGTTCTTCGAAACGGTCGCGGTCCAGGCGCGGCGCACCTTCGAAGTCGCCAACCGGGACGTCGAGCGCTGGCTGCGGGCGGTGATGTCGCCGCTCGAGACGCAGGTGCGGGAATACCAGTTCCAGCTCAAGCGCCGGCTCGAAAGCGTCAAGCGCATCCACCAGGCAACCGACACCCTCGAAGAGCGGATCGCCGAGCTCGAACAGGCCGAGGCCGCGATGCTCGCGCAGCTCGACGAACTGGCCGGACTCGAGGCGGCGATCCACGCGGTGCTCGGCGCGCCGGCGTCGGGGATGTCCGCCCGCTCAGGCGGGCCGGTTTCCTGCGCCGCCTGAGCGACCGAGTCCGGAAAAAAGAAAGCGCACCTTCGGGTGCGCTTCGCTTGTCCGATCCCCGCAGTGTGCGGGGCGCCTGCTCAGACCTTCTGGCTGGTCAGGCGGACGAACTTCTCCATCAGTTGCTCCTTCGTTTCGACCACATCCGGGTTCATGGGGATGCAGTCGACCGGACAGACCTGCTGGCACTGCGGTTCGTCGAAATGGCCGACGCACTCGGTGCATTTGTTCGGGTCGATCTCGTAAATCTCATCCCCCTGGTAGATCGCGCCATTGGGACATTCCGGTTCGCACACATCGCAGTTGATGCATTCGTCCGTAATCATCAGAGCCATCTTTTACTTCCTCGCTATCGCTTCAAAGACACTTTCTGCAGCAACCGTTCATTCACGGCAGGCTGCACGAACTTGCTGACATCGCCCCCCAGGCGGGCGATCTCGCGCACCATCGTCGCCGAGATGAACATGTATTCTTCGGCCGGCGTCAGGAACACCGTTTCGACGTCGGGAAACAGCTTTCGGTTCATCCCGGCCATCTGGAATTCGTACTCGAAGTCGGACACCGCCCGCAGCCCGCGCAGGATCAGGCGCGCGTCCCGCTGCCGCAGGAAATCCATCAGCAGCCCGTCGAAGCCGGTGACTTCGACGTTCGGGAACGGCGCCAGCACGTCGCGGGCGATCTCGACACGTTCGTCGAGCGTGAAGATCGGTGCCTTCCCGTGGCTCTCGGCGACCGCGACGACGACCGTGTTGAACAGCAGCGACGCGCGGCGCACCAGATCCTCGTGGCCCCGGGTGAACGGATCGAACGTCCCCGGATAAATCGCGACCCCTTCCTTCATTCTTGCCTCCCTTGCAAGAGATGGAAATGGACTTGGCCGGCGCGACCCTGCTTCGTCGTCCGCCAGGCGCCAAGTCCGCCTACCGGCGTTTCCGACTCCGCATAGAGCCAGCCGTCCGGCTTCAGAACCCGGTCGAGCCAGGGTTCCAACCGCTCAAGCCAGCCTTGATTGTAGGGTGGATCGAGGAATACCACGTCGAACCGTTCCGACGCCGTTTGCGCGAATCTTACCGCATCGCCGCGGATCACCTCTACCTGCTCCGCGGCGAGCGCCCTGGTCGCCTGTCGCAATGCGGCAAATGCGCGAGCGTCGTGCTCGACGATGGTCACGCGGGACGCCCCGCGCGAAGCCGCCTCGAGGCCGAGGATGCCCGAGCCGCCGAAGAGATCGAGGCACGTCAGGCCGGTGAGGTCCTGGCCGAGCCAGTTGAACAGCGTTTCGCGCACGCGATCGGGAGTTGGCCGCAATCCGGGGACTTTCGCGACGTCGATGAGGCGCGAACGCCACGCGCCGCCGACGATGCGCACCCGGCTCAATTGGAAGGTTCCGCCTTGGCCGCCGGCACACGTTCGCCGCCGTTGGCGACCACGTCGCCGTTGCCGCCGGCGACCACTGTCACAAGGTGCTCGTCACGAATGCGGCGCGAGAAAGCGTCGCGCACGGCCTCGACGGTGACTTCGGCGACGCGCTCCGGATAGGTGTCGAGCCAGTCCAGCGGCAAGCCGTAGAAGCCGATCATCGACACGTAGTCGAGGATCTTGCGATTCGAGTCGAGCCGTAGGCCGAAGCCGTTGATGAGGTTGTCCTTGGCCGCTTGCAGTTCCTCGGCGGTCGGGCCGGCGGCGATGAATTCGTCGAGTACCGTCTGCGTCACCTGCCCCGCCTCCTTTGCCTGGCTGCCGCGCGTCTGCAGTCCGATTTCGAACGGTCCGGCGACGCGCTGCGGCTGGAACGAGCTGAAGACGCTGTACGCGAAGCCGCGTTTTTCGCGCACTTCCTTCGTCAGCCGCGACACGAAACCGCCCCCGCCGAGGACGTAGTTGCCGACGACCAGCGGGAAATAATCCGGGTCGTCGCGCGAGATTCCCGGCATCCCCATGAGGATGTGGGCCTGCGCAGAGGGGTGCTCGATATGTTCGATCAGGCGGGGCGGAAGCTGCGGCGGGGGCAGCGGGGCAGGCGGCGTCCCGGCGGGCAGGGCTTCGGTGAGGCGGACCGCGATCCGTTCGGCCTGGTCGCGGCTGACGTCGCCGACGATCGCGACACTGGCCGCAAGCGCGGTGTAGTGCGCCTTATGAAACGCTTTGATCTGGTCGCGCTTGATGCGCCGCAGCGATTCGACGGTGACGAGCCGGCCATACGGGTGATCGCCATAGATCGCGCGGGTGAAGCTGCGTGCGGCGAGCGTGTCCGGGCGCGTCAGCGCGTCGCGCAGGCCGGCAATGCTGCGGGCCCGCTCGCGTTCGAGGATCTCCGCCGGGAATGTCGGCTTCGCGAGCAGCCGCGCGGCGAGCCCGATGGCCGCTTCGCGCTCGGCCTCGCTCGACAGGGTGCGCACCGACAGGCTGGCCATGTCCTTGTCGGTGCCGCCGCCGATGCGGGCACCGCTATCGGCGATCCGTTCGGCGATCTGCTGTTCGTTCAGGCTTTCCGTGCCCGCATCGAGCAGGCTGCGCGTCAGGCTCGCGACGCCGGCGGCGCCCACCGGGTCGAGCGCGCCACCGGCGGCGAACGTGACCTGCACGTCGACGAGCGGCAGCGCATGGCTTTCGACGAAAAATACGCGTGCACCGGTCGGGGCGGTCCAGTGCTGGATGTTCGGGCCGGCGATCGCCGTGCCGAGGCTTGCGAAGGCCGCCAGCGCGAACAGCGCCGCGCGGGCAGGGGCGATCTTCCGAATCAGGGTGGTCGGATTCATGCTAGTGCCTCGTCGCCGGCGTCGCGGGGCGAGGCTGTCCGGCGGAAACGGGCAGCGGGTCGAGCTGTGCCCGGGTCAGCGTGGTGTCGGTGAAATATTTGCGCGCGACCGCCTGGACCTCGGCGGCGGTGACGCGCCGGACGCCTTCGAGCAGCGCCGCCTCGTCACGCCACGACAGGCCGCTCGCCTCAAGGAAGCCGATCTCCATCGCCTGCCCCATCAGCGAGTCGCGCTTGTAGACTTCGCCGGCGATGGTCTGCGTCTTGACCCTATCGAGCTCGTCCTCGGCGATCCCTTCCTTCTGGATGCGCGCGATCTCGCCGCGCAGCGCCGCGGCGACGTCGGCTACGGTCTTGCCCGCCGCGGGAGCGGCGTCGAGCGTGAACAGTGACGGGCCGCGCGCGGTGCCGTCGTAGCCGGCGCCGACCGACACCGCGACGCGAGTCTCGCGCACCAGCCGGCGTGGCAGGCGCGCGCCGTCATAGCCGTCGAGCACCGCCGCGAGCACCTGCAGCGCATACACGTCACGGTCGTTCGCCGGATCGCGCAGCGTCGGCGCGCGCCATGCCAGCGTGACGTACGGCAGTTCGGCTGGCGCCCTGACGACGCTCTGGCGCGGGCCGAGCTGCTCCGGTTCGGGAGTGATGCGCCGCTTCGGCAGTTCGCGCGCGGCCACCGCGCCGTAGTGGCGGCGGGCGAGGTCGAACACCGCCTGGTGGTCGACGTCGCCGACGACGACGAGGCGCGCGTTGTTCGGTGCGTACCAGCTCTTGTGCCAGGTGCGCGCGTCCTCGGCCGTCATCGTGTCGAGGTCGGTCATCCAGCCGATGACCGGACGGCCATACGGGTTGGCCTGGAACGCCGTGGCCATCAGCTGCTCATGCACCAGCGCGCGCGGTTCGTCTTCGGTGCGCAGGCGCCGTTCTTCCCGGACGACGTCGAGCTCCGGCGCGAACAGCGGATCGGTGATCTTCAGGTTCGCCATCCGGTCCGCTTCGAGCATCATCATGTCGCCCAGCTGCGCCGGCGGGATCTGCTGGAAATACGCGGTGTAGTCGCGTGACGTGAAGGCGTTGTCGCGCCCGCCGATCGCCGCGACGCGCTTGTTGAACTCGCCCGGGCCGACTTTTTCCGTACCTTTGAACATCAGGTGTTCGAGCAGATGCGCGATGCCCGAGACGCCTTCGGGTTCGTCCATCGCGCCGACGTCGTACCACACCATATGAACCACCGACGGGGCGCGGCGGTCTTCCTTGACGATGATTTGCATGCCGTTGTCGAGGGTCGTTTCGAACGGATTCGCGTGAAGCGGCCCGGCCGCGGCGAACAGCGCGGCGGTAAGCAGGGCGATGCGGGGAAAGTTCTGGCGAAACATGGAGATGTCCTGCATCTGGTAGAATTCGCGGCTCGCGGCCCGGACGAAACCCGGCGCCGCTCGAACGTGCAGCCGCATCTTAGCGTTATTGGGACTTCGGCGCCGCCGAAGTTCAAACGTCACAACAGACCCGAATGTCCATGTTTGGTTTCCTGAAAAAAAAGCCCGCGAAGCCCAACGCGGTGGAAGACAAGGCGCAGCCGGGCGAGATCCCGGCCGCGGAGCCCGCGCTCGATCAGGCCGAACCGATCGCCGAAGCGGTGCGGCCGGCGCCACCGGCCGAAGCCGGTCCCGACTTTGAAGCTCCCTTTGAAGCCCCCCTCCCGCTCGCCGCGGAGATTGCCAGGCCGGCCGCGAAACGTTCGTGGTCCGAGCGGCTCAAGGCGGGACTCAGCCGTACCCGCCAGCAGCTCGGCGGGGGGCTCGCGAGCCTCTTCGGCCGGCGCAAGATTGACGAGGAGCTGCTCGAGGAGCTCGAGGCGACGCTGCTGATGGCCGACTGCGGCGTCGAGGCGACGCAGCACCTGCTCGGCGAACTGCGCAAGCGCTGGAAGCGCGACCGGCTCGAGACTGCCGACCAGCTGCAGAAGGCGCTCGCCGACGAGTTGCACGCGATCCTGCTGCCGCTCGAGGAACCGCTCGACGTGTCCGGCCACAGTCCCTACATCATCATGATCGCCGGCGTGAACGGCTCGGGCAAGACGACCTCGATCGGCAAGCTCGCGAAATATTTCCAGGCGCAGGGCAGGAGCGTGCTGCTCGCTGCCGGCGACACGTTTCGCGCCGCGGCGCGCGAACAGCTGATGACGTGGGGTCAGCGCAACAACGTCACCGTCATCGCGCAGGACGGCGGCGACTCGGCGGCGGTGATCTTCGACGCGATCAACGCGGCCAAGGCACGCCGCATCGATGTCGTGCTCGCCGACACCGCGGGGCGGCTGCCGACGCAGCTGCATCTGATGGACGAGATCGCGAAAGTCAAACGGGTCATCGCGAAGGCTTCCCCGACCGGGCCGCACGAAGTGCTGCTCGTTCTCGACGCCAACATCGGCCAGAACGCGCTGGCGCAGGTGAAGGCTTTCGACAGCGCGATCGGCGTCACCGGCCTCGTCGTCACGAAGCTCGACGGCACCGCGAAAGGCGGAGTCGTCGCCGCGATCGCACGGCAGTACCCGCGGCCGCTGCGCTTCATCGGCGTCGGCGAAGGGATCGACGACCTGCAGCCGTTCAAGGCGCGCGAGTTCGTCGACGCGCTGTTCGATACGAACGGAGCCGGCAGCGCGGCATGATCGTTTTCGAAGAGGTCGTGAAGCGTTATCCCGGCGGCTACACCGCACTCGCCGGCGTGAGCTTCGAGATCCCTGCCGGCGAACTCGCGGTGCTGTCCGGGCACTCCGGCGCGGGCAAGAGCACGCTGCTGAAACTGATCGCCGCGATCGAGCGCCCGACCTCGGGCACGGTGCGCATCAGCGGCCAGGACGTGTCCGGCCTGCGGCGGCGCGCGATTCCGTACCTGCGCCGCAATCTCGGGCTCGTGCTGCAGGAAAGCCGGCTGCTGTACGACCGCAACGTGTTCGACAACGTGATGCTGCCGCTTGTGATCACCGGCCATCCGCCGCGTGATGCGGCAAAGCGCGTCGCCGCTGCGCTCGACCGCGTCGGCCTCGCAGGGCGCGAGCGCGAAATGCCGGCCGGGCTGTCCGGCGGCGAGCAGCAGCGGGTCGCGATCGCGCGAGCGATCGTCAACCGGCCCTCGATCCTGATCGCCGATGAGCCGACCGCGCACCTCGATACCGCCTACGCGGCCGAGATCGCGACCCTCTTCAAGTCCTTCAACGCGGCGGGCGTCACGGTGCTCGTGTCGACCCATGACGATCGCCTGTTCGCCAAGCACCAGCCGCGCCGGATCGTGCTCGGCAAAGGCCTGCTTATCGAGGCCGCGGCATGATGAACTGGTTTTCGCTGCATCTGCGCGCGTTCGCGCTGGCGCTGCGGCGCCTCGTCGCGCAACCGCTAGGAACGCTGCTGTCGGCGCTCGTCGTCGGCATCGCGCTGTCGCTGCCGGCGGCCGGCTACCTGCTCCTCGACAACGTCGCGTCGCTCGCGCGCGGCGTCTCCGGAACGCCTGAAATCAGCGTGTTCATGGCGCAGGACGCGTCGGACGCCGACATCGCCGCGATCGAGAAGCGGCTGCGCGCCGACGGCGAGCTCGCCGGCTACCGCCATGTGCCCAAGGACGAGGCGCTGCGGCAACTCGAGCACAGCGGCCTTGGCGACGTGCTCGGCGGCCTGACGTCGAACCCCCTGCCCGACGCGTTCATCGTCACGTCGGGCAGCGACGATCCGGCGGCGTACGAAGCGCTGCACGCGCGCTTTGCGGCGTGGCCGGGCGTCGCCCACGTGCAGCTCGATTCGGCGTGGGTCAAGCGCCTGCATGCGCTGCTCGGGCTCGGGCAGTCCGCGGTGCTGCTGCTCGCCGGGCTGCTGGGCTTCGCGCTCGTCATCGTCACGTTCAACACGATCCGGCTGCAGATCCTCACGCAGCGTCACGAGATCGACGTCAGCCGCCTGCTCGGCGCGACCGACCGCTTCATCCGCCGCCCGTTCTACTGGTTCGGCACTTTGCAGGGCCTGCTCGGCGGCGGCGTCGCGCTGGCGACCGTGTGGGCGACCGTGCAGGCGCTCGGCGGGCCGGTTGCGAGTCTCGCCGAGACTTACGGTGCGGTGTTCACGCTGAGCGGGCCGGGCCTGCGCGAGAGCGCGGCGATCCTCGGCTTCGCCGCGTTCCTCGGCTGGCTCGGCAGCGCGATCTCGGTACGCCGCCATCTTGCCGAACGCCTGACGTAAGGCTCCTGGCGGCGGGCTGCGGCTATAATCCGCGCCCGCCGCGGAAACATTTCCCTCAGCTCACGCACGACAAATCATGAACGCACCCGAACTGCGCCGGCCGATCGTCGGCAACCGCGTCGAACTCAACATCTTCACGACGCTCGCCTGCAACCTGAAGTGCTCGTACTGCTCGATTGCGGTCGGCGACGTGCTCGGCTCGCAGGGCAAGGTCGCGTATTCACTCGACACGCTCGACGCCTTCATCGCGACGCATCTGGCCGACAAGGAGATCTACGTCACGTTCTACGGCGGCGAGCCGACGCTGAACATCCCGTTCATGGCCGCATTGATGGAACGCCACCCGACCTTCCGCTTCCAGCTGCAGACCAACGGCACGCTGCTGCACCGGCTGCCGGAGGCGGTGCTCACGAAGCTGTCGAACGTGCTCGTGTCGGTCGATGGCGCCGAGCACACGACCGACCATTACCGTGGCCGCGGCGTGTATCGCAAGGTGACGGCGAACATCGAAAAGATCCGGCCGAAGCTCGGCGGCAAGCTGACCGCGCGCGTGACGTGGGGACACCCGGACATCAGCTTCGACGAGCTCGACAGCCTGCTGCCGGCCTTCGACTACGTGTATTGGCAGTTCACGCAGGCCGAAGGCTTCTACGATGCTGAAGCCATGCCCCGCAAGAAGGAAGCGCTCTCGCTGCTGATCGACAAGTTCTTCGCTTCACCCGCGCTGTACCCGTTCATTCCGCTGATGGGCACCGTGCGCAACAAGGTGCTGCCGTCGCGCGCTCGCGAAGCGTGCAGCGGACTGTCGCAATGCCGCGCGTCGACGCATATCCTCAACATCCTGCCGGACGGGCGCATCTTCCCGTGCCCGGACCTGACGCACCGTCCCGAGATGCAGCAGGGCGACCTCGTCGCGAACTGGCTGAAGGCGAGCCCGCTGCAGCCGACGCCGGCGATGCCGTGCGAGTCGTGCGAGGCGCTCGCGTTCTGCCGCCGCAACTGCATGAAGAACCTCTACGTCGGCTACGTGCTCGACGACGCACCGTACCGCGAGCAGGTCGTCGAGCCGATCTGCGAACTCGTGAAGTTCATGGGCGCCGAGATCGACCGCCGCAACCCGCACGCGTGGTTCGCGAACGCACCGCTTGCGGTACGGCGCGAGATCACCGACTGCGAGATCTACGACTACGTTGAAGTGATGCCGTAGCGTAGTACGCCGCCTCGGCCGCCTCGCGAAGCCTGCCGGGGGCATGCTGGACGGAATGGCCCGGTCCCGCGTCAGGCTTCGAAGGCCGGCACGGCCCCCGCGGCTTCGCGCCTTTCGACCGCTTTCAGCACCAGCAGCAGGACGACGCCGACGACCATCGCCGCGGCCGCGAGGTACAGTCCCGCGGCGTAGCTGCCGAGCGAGCCCGCGAGCCAGCCGGTCAGCGCCGGGGCGATGATCTGCGCGATGCCGTACGAAACAGTCATTTTGCCCATCATTTTCGCCGGTCGCGTCGGGTAGTAGCGGCCGGCCATCGTCAGCACGAGGCTGACCATGCCGATGAAGGTGCCGCCGAACAGCAGTGCGCCGGCGAGTGCCGCGGGAAGGCCGCCGGCGAGCGGCAGCAGGATGCCGCCGATCTGCAGCACCGCCGCGAGGATCAGCGCGTTGAGGTCCCCGGTGCGGCGCGCGACGAAGTCCCAGACGATGCAGGCCGGCGCCGCGGCGACGCCGATCGCGAGGAACACCAGCGTGCCGCGCCCGGCGAGTCCCGGCAACTGGTCGACGATCGCGACGATGAAGGTCGCGCTGACGACGTAGCCGATCCCCGCGCAGAAGTACGCGACCATGAAGAGGCGCATGAACAGCGCAGTCGGCGGCCGGTCGGTCATGACCTCGCCGCTCTTCGTTACCGCGCTGCGATCGGGTGGCGGCAGCCAGCGCAGCGCCGGGACCAGGAGCACGCAGCCGAACGCGGTGAACGCGAACCACTGCTCGCGCCAGTCGAGCCACGAACTCATCAGCGCGACGGCCGCCGCGCAGCCGGCGATGCCGAGGCCGATTCCGGCGAAGTGGATGCCAAGTTCGCTGCGATGGTTGTGACGGATCAGCCAGTTGAGGATCAGCCCGGTGCCGAACAGCATGCCCGCGGCGCTGCTCAGCCCAGCGACGAAGCGCGACACCGCCCAGACGGTGGAGTCGGTCGTCAGGCCCATCATCGCGGTGCTCAGGACTGCGATGACCATCCCGATCCGGTACAGGCGGTCCTTGAGCACGAGGTCGCTGATCATCGCGGCGAGCACCGCGCCGCACAGATAGCCGGCGTAGTTGACGGCCGCCAGCCAGCCGGCCTCGGCGATCCCGAGCCCCGCCTGCTGCTGCATCAGCGGCAGCAGCGGGGTATACGCGAAACGCGCGACACCGAGCACGAGAATCAGGCTGAAGATGCCTGCGCATAAAATCTTGATCCGTTCTTTCTGTTCGTTCATCCGGGGGCTCGTCAGTTCTTCCGATCAGACACGATAGACAGGATAATCTATCGAAACAAACGATTTGTTCTGAACGAAAAATTCTATTTTGGAGATAGATGATGGAACTTGTCGCGTTGCGGACCTTCCAGGCCGTCGTCGAGGAGGGGGGCATCCTCGCTGCGTCGCGCAAGCTCAACACCGTGCAGTCGAACGTCACCAGCCGGATCCGCCGGCTCGAGGAAGAGCTGGGGACCGAGCTCTTTTTCCGCAAGGGGCGCGGGATCGAGCTCGCGCCGTCCGGCCGCGTGCTGCTCGAATACGCGCGCCGGATGCTGCTGCTCGAACGCCAGACGACCGCAGCGATGCGGCAGGTCGGCGAGAGCGCGGGGGAATTGCGGATCGGCACGATGGAGACTTTCGCCGCGCTGCACCTGCCCGCGGGGCTGAAGGCCGTGCGCGCCGCACATCCGGGGCTGGAGCTGCGGGTGCAGGCGGACACCAGTGCAGCGCTGACCGAGAAGGTGCTCGACCACAAGCTCGACTGCGCGTTCGTTGCCGGACCGGTGAAGCACCCCGATCTTCAGTTTGACGAACTCGTCGTCGAGGAACTCGTGCAGGTGTGCGCCGACGGCGCCGGCCCGCAGGCGCTGCCGCTGATCATTTTCCGTGAAGGCTGCGCGTACCGTGCCCGGGCGCTTGCCTGGCAGCGTGCGAGCGGGCAGGCGTGCGCCGACGTGATGGAATTCGGCACGCTCGAAGGAATCCTCGGCTGCGTGTCGGTCGGGCTGGGCTGGACGCTGATGCCGCGGCGTGTCGTCGAGCGCTCGCCGCTCGCCGCCGAACTCGTGATCGAGCCGTTGCCGACGGACGTCGGCCGCGTGCCGACCGGGATGGTTCGCCGTCGCGACGCGCCGCCGCAGGTGGTGCTGACGACGCTCGCGGCGGCGCTCGCCGGCGGGGCGCCCTGATGTCGGCGGCGCCGATGCGCTTCAAATGTAGTGACGGGCTTCTTCAGCGCGTGGCGCATGTGCAGCGACAGCCCGAGCGCGGCCAGGTGGCTGGCGTTGCGGCCGAGGATCGCCTGCGACAGCGGGAGAAACTCGCGCTCCTCGTCGAGATGGTGCTCGAAAATCGCCTCGCGGAAGAATTCCAGCGCGTTTGCCGCGATGTCCCGCGCGCGCGGCCGGCTCGAGCAGCGCAGGCAGTTCGTTCAACTGCTCGAGCTTCTTGAGGATGCCGGCATGGCAGTCGGAAAAAATCCTGAATTAAGAATTGTGTTTGATTTTGCAGACTTTCATTTCGCGTCCGGCTGCACGGCCGGGGCTGCGCGGCGGAAGGCGTCGAACTCGCCGCAGCGGCGGTCGATGGCGACGATATTCGGGTAGGGGCCGAGATCGACGTTGAAGCGACGCGCGCTCTCGACTTGCGGCACCAGATAGACGTCGGCGAGCGTCGGCGCATTGCCGAAGCAGAACTGCCCGCGCGACTTGTCGGCCGCGAGCAGCGCCTCGAGCGCGTCGAAACCGGCCGAGATCCACGTCGCGCACCAGCGCAACACCGCCGCCTCGTCGCAGCCAAGGGTCTTCCGGAGGTATTCGAGGATGCGCCGGTTGTTGATCGGGTGGATGTCGCAGCCGACGATCGCGGCCAGTGCGCGCACGCGCGCCCGCTCGTCGACATCGGACGGCAGCAGCGCGGGCGTCGGGTAGCGCTCTTCGAGCCACTCGATGATCGCCGGCGACTGGATCAGCGTCAGCTCGCCGTCGACGAGCGCCGGCACCAGCCCTTGCGGGTTCAGCGCGGTGAACTGCGCGCCGAGATGTTCATCGGTGCGCAGGTCGACCGCGACGTAGTCGTAGTCGAGCCCTTTGAGGTTCAGCGCAATGCGCAGACGGTGCGAAGTGCCGCTGCGGAAGAAGTTGTAGAGTTGCATCGCCGGTCCCCTCATGCCGTCGCGGCGAGGCAGTTATCGACGTTCCAGCCGTACAGCCACTCCATCGCGTCGTAGAAGCGTTCCGGCGTGCGGCCTTTCCACAGGTCGTTGCGCACCAGGCGTTCGACGCCCTTGGCGTGGTAGATGCGGCCCATCTCGCGCGACGACAGCACGATGCGCGCGGTGCGGGCGACGCGCGAACGCTGGTACAGGTCGAAAGCCCGGATGAAGTCATTGTCATGGACACGCAGCGCTTCGCCGAGCGTCACGGCGTCTTCGAGCGCCATGCACGCGCCCTGGGCCATGTATTGCGTTGTCGGGTGCGCCGCATCGCCGAGCAGCGTGACGCGGCCGAACGACCACTGGCCGATCGGCTCGCGGTCGGCGGTCGCCCAGCGCTTCCAGCTCTTGGGCAGGTCGATCAGCTGGCGTGCCTTCGGGCAGATGCCCTGGAAATAGCTCTGCACCTCCTCGCGGCTGCCTTCGGTGACGCCCCACTCTTCCTGCTGGCGGCTGTGGAAGGTCACCACGACGTTGTACTGCTCGCCGCCGCGCAGCGGGTAATGCACGAGATGGCAGTTCGGGCCGACCCAGATGCTCGCGGCGTTCCATTGCAGGTTTTCCGGGAAATCCTTCTTGTCGATCACCGCGCGGTAGACCACGTGGCCGGTGACGCGTGGCGGGTCATTGACGTACTGCGCGCGCACCGCCGACTTCACGCCGTCGGCGCCGATCAGCGCGATACCGCGGTGGGCGTTGCCATGCTGGTCGAACACCGTTACGCCGTTGTCGTCCTGCTCGATGCGCTCGGCGCGGGTCGACGTCAGGAATTCGACGCGGCCGGTCTCCTGCGCGCCTTCGAGCAGCGACAAGTGCACATCGACGCGATGGATGACGGCATAGGGATTACCGAAGCGCTTGCGGAACGCCTCGCCGGTGGGGATGCGGCCAACGAGGCTCTCATCGAGCGCGTCGTGCATCACCATCTCGTCCGTATAGACTGCGCGGGTGCGCGCCTTGTCGCCGACGCCCAGAGCGTCGAAGGCATGGAACGCGTTGGGGCCGAGCTGGATGCCGGCGCCGATCTCGCCGATCTCGGCTGCTTGCTCCAGCACCTCGACCGAAAACCCCTGGCGCACCAGCGCCAGTGCCGCGGCCAGGCCGCCGATGCCGCCGCCGGCAACGATTACGGGAAGTTGCTCGCTCATGTCCGTCTCCTCTGTCTCGATGCGCGGGCCGTTCTCTGCGGCCCGCAGGTTCCGGTCCGGCTGTTCCCGGTCCGAAAGCGGTTCTCGGTCTTTTTGCTCTCTTTCTCTTATTCCGGCTGGCCGATCACGAGGCTGATTTCGCCGATGCCGTCGATCCGCCCGGTGAGCCGGTCGCCCGGATTGACTGCGCCGACGCCTTCGGGCGTGCCGGTGTAGATCAGGTCGCCCGGCTGCAGGTGATAGAACTGCGACAGGTCGGCGATGATCTCGGGGATGCTCCAGATCAGCAACGACACGTCGGACGACTGCTTCGTCTGGCCGTTGACTGCGAGCTCGATCGCGCCTTTCGCGACGACGCCGAGGTCGCCCTTCGGCACGATTTCGGAGGCGACCGATGACTGCTCGACGTCCTTGCCGAGATCCCACGGGCGTCCCTGCTCACGCGCGACGAGCTGCAGGTCGCGGCGCGTCATGTCGAGGCCGCAGGCGTAGCCGTAGATGAGCTTTTCCGCATCGGTTTCGGCGACGCGAAAACCGGGCGCGCCGATCGCGACGACGAGTTCCATCTCATAGTGGAAGTTCTTCGTCCCGGGGGGATACGCGACGGTCGCGCCGGATTCGGTCAGTGTCGAAGGTGCCTTGGTGAAGTAGAACGGTCGGGAGGTCGCCTTGTTGACCGGGTTCCCCATCTCGACCGAGTGCGCGTAATAGTTGCGGCCGACGAAGAACAGGCGGTTGATCGGAAAACGGGCGTCGTTGTCGCGAATCGGCAGCGAGTGGACCGGCGGCGGGGTGAAAACGTATTCGGACTGGTTCATCGTGATCTCTCCTGGGGCAGGGGGCGGTTACGCGCGGACTTCGTAGAGTCCCAGCTTGCGGTGCAACGGGCTTTCGTCGGCGATGAAGATGAACGCCGGTTCGGTCGTGGAGCGGTTCTTCAGCGTCACGCGCGCAAAGCCGGGGACGCAGCAGGTATCGGCGTCTGCGAGCGTGAAGCTTGCGTCGTCGGCGGCAACCGCCGCGCCGCCCTCGATGACGTGAAACACCATCGCCGGGGAGCGTTGCGGCAGCGCGAGCGTCTCGCCCGGGCGTAGCATCAGTGCCGAAAAACCGAGGATGTTCTGGCAGTCGCTGCCGTCTTCGGGATTCACGTACGCGACCTGCACCGCGTCGATGTCGGGACGCTCAGCGGCGAGCGCTTCGAGCGCTGCACGGACTTCGGCCCACGGGTAGCGCAGCATCGGATAGGCCGACGTGCCGCGGGTGAACACCGGGCTCGGCACGACACCGCCGCGCAGGTATTCACGGTCGCGCTGGCCGGGTGCGACGTCCTGCTTCTCGCCCTCGACCGCGTAGGAAGCTTCCATATAGTAGACGAGCGGCAGATCGAGCACGTCGAGCCACACCACCGCCTGGTCGCCGTCGTGGCCGTGCTCGTGCCACAGCCCGGTCGGGGTCAGGATCAGGTCGCCGCGCTGCATCGGGCATTTCTCGCCATTCACCGTCGTGTAGGCGCCTTCGCCCTCGACGATCATGCGCACCGCGTTCGGCGTGTGCCGGTGCGCCGGCGCCCATTCGCCCGGCAGCAGGAGCTGCATGCCGAGATACATGCTCGAACTCGCCTGCATCTTCTCGAGGCCGTGGCCGGGGTTCGCGAGCACGAGGACGCGGCGCTCGGCCTTCTCGATCGGCGTCAGCTCGCCGGCCTGCATCAGCAGCGGCCGCAGGCTCTCGTACGACCACATCGTCGCGCGGGTGCGTGGGCCGGGCTGGCCATGCGGCAGCACCGCGCGCAGGCTCGGCCACAGCGGCACGAGGTTCTGCGCGGCCAGCGCCTGCCGGTAATCGAGCGGCAGATCTTCAAGGGTTCCGAGTTCCGACATGATTGCACTCCTCCTGTGGATATCGATTTTCGATCATTTCTTTTGACCTATATCAACAAATTGTCATCGATGGGCGAAATGTACTGAACGGCAGACATTCAATCCATTCGTTGTATCGAATGCCTTTCATTCGAAAATGGAATAGAGTGAGCCATGGGAACTCTGGAAATTCGTCAGTTGAGCGTCTTCGACGAAATCTACAAGACGCGCAGCGTCAGCCGCGCGGCCGAGAATCTCGGGCTCGGCCAGCCGGCGGTGAGTATCGCGCTCGGCAAGCTGCGCGAGCATTTCGGTGACCCGCTGTTCGTGCGCACCTCGGCGGGCATGGAGCCGACGCCGCTCGGCGAGGAACTGGCCGAGCCGATACGCGTTGCCGTCGCGGCGGTTGCGGCCGCCTCGGGTCATCGCGCCGAATTCGATCCGACGCGGGCTCGCCGCACTTTCCGCATCGCAATGACCGACATCAGCCAGCTCGTGCTGCTGCCCCGACTGTGGGAACGGCTGCGCACCGTCGCGCCCGGCATCCATATCGACATCGCGAATCTCTCGGCGAACACCGCCGGCATGCTCGAGTCGGGCGAGGTCGACGTCGCGCTCGGCTTCATGCCGCAGTTCGAGGCCGGCTTCTACCAGCAGGCGCTGTTCCGGCAGCACTACGTCTGCATGGCGAGCGCGACGCACCCGCGGATTCGCGGCGGCCTGACGCTGGCGCAGTTCGAAGCCGAGGAGCACGCCGTCGTCAGCACTTCCGGCACCGGCCACCTGATCATCGACCGCGAGATCGCGCGCCAGGACATCAAGCGTCGCGTCGTGCTGCGCATCCCGAGCTTCGTCGGCATCGCCTACGTCGTCGAGCGCACCGCGCTGCTCGTGACGATCCCTCAGCGCCTGGGCGAACTGCTCGCCGACGAGGAGCGGCTGCGCGTGTACCCGGTGCCTTTCCCGCTGCCCGAATATGCCGTCAAGCAGCACTGGCACGAGCGCTACAACAACGATCCAGGCAACCGCTGGCTGCGCGCGCTGATCCAGGAGCTGCTGTCGACGCCGCTCGCGCCGTGAGAAAGCGGGTGCGCGGGGCGACGATTCGCGGCCGCAGCTCGGTCACAAGAGCTGGATTTCACCGCTCCGCGTGCTTGAATTGAATGATCTTTTCGTGCGCGAGCCCAATGCATTCATATGCGTCGCGCTGCACGCTTTATGGTGGGTTCGGAGCGGGCTCATCGCGCCACGGGGCGTGTCTACTAACGAGTACTAATTTATTTGGTTTTTAGTAGGCGACTATGGAGCATTCGGGCTGTCGTGTACTAAAGTGTACTAATTATTAAAAATATTAGTACACATGAAACTCCCCATGAACCCTCCGGGTACCGAGAAGCTGATGAGCCGGGTCGGGCCGGAACGCCTGTCTCGCGTCCTGACCCACACGTCGCCCTTGCCCGACGGGAAGTACCTCCATTGGGACGAGTTGCGCCACAGGAATCCGCCCAGTGGGCTGTCTACCGAAGAGTGGTGGCTATCGGTCTGGTTAGCGCGTCGTTCAATGCTGCAGAAGCTGCCGTTTATCGACAAGGCCGGCACCCCCTTCATGCTTGCAACCCCCGAGCCGGTACTGATCCATCTCCATCACATCGATCGGGATGCCGCGGGGCAGATACGCACACCGGAGGCGGCGCCGATCCACGAAAATCGCGAGCGCTATCTCCTGCACTCCTTGATCGAGGAGTCTATTACCTCCAGTCAGCTCGAAGGGGCCTCGACGACGCGCCGCGTTGCCGAAGCCATGCTGCGGGAGGGGCGTCAGCCGCGCGATCGAAGCGAGGCGATGATCTTCAACAACTATCAGGCAATGGAGCACATCCGAAGCCTGCGCTCGGAACCGATTACGCCTGACCGTGTCCTGGAACTGCACCGGATGCTCACCCGCGACACGCTCGACGACCCCGTCGATGCAGGGCGGCTGCGCGTGGCTGACGACGTGAATGTCGTCGATAACCGAGATGGTGCGCTGCTGCACGAACCGCCGAGCTACAAGGAACTGCCGGAGCGCCTTGAACGCCTGTGCGCCTTCGCGAATGCGGCTGAGGACTCTTCGCCCTTCGTTCATCCCGTCGTCCGTGCGATTCTCCTGCACTTCATGATCGGCTACGACCACCCCTTCGCCGACGGCAACGGCCGCACGGCGCGGGCACTTTTCTACTGGTCGATGGCGCGCAGCGGATACTGGCTGATGGAATTCCTGTCGATCTCCCAGTTCCTGCGACGTGCACCGCGGCAGTACGTGCAGGCCTACCTGCACACCGAAACCGACCGTAATGACACGACCTACTTCGTTCTGCATCAGCTCGATATCATCCGGCGTTCGATACTTGCGCTGCACGAGTATCTTGCCCGCAAGACCCAGGAGCAGAAGGAGGCAGCGAACATGCTGGCGAGTGGCGGCATACTTCGCAGCGCATTGAACCACCGGCAGCTTGCCCTGCTGACCCATGCGCTCAGGCATCCAGGCGAGGCGTACCGCGTTGCAAAGCATCAAAGCGTGCACAATGTCGTCTATCAAACCGCCCGCGCCGATCTCCTCGACCTCGAAATCCTCGGTTTGCTGGAGAAGGCGAAGCAGGGCAATGCGTTCGTCTTCTATCCGGTCGCGGACTTGAATAAACGTATTGAATCTCTGAGCAAAGCAAACCGCTGACCGTCGGATTTGAATCCGTTCGGGCAGTAGTCGCAGGTAGAGTGTTGATGTTGAAATCGGTGTGGGCACTCCAGTGCTACCCCGATCGGAAATGAAAAAGGGCTGCATCGCTGCAACCCTTTGAATTTGGTGGTGGTGATGGGCGGAATCGAACCGCCGACCTATGGGTTATGAATCCATCGCTCTAACCGTCTGAGCTACATCACCACTCGAGCCTGCTAATATATAGGTTTGGGAAACGAGGCGTCAAGACGCGCTGATGAAGAAACTCTACATCCGCACCTTTGGGTGCCAGATGAACGAGTACGATTCCGACAAAATGGCGGACGTGCTCGGCGCCAGCGAAGAGCTGGTGAAGACCGACAACCCGGAAGAGGCGGACGTAATCCTCTTCAACACCTGCTCGGTACGCGAGAAGGCGCAGGAGCGCGTGTTCCACGACCTTGGTCGCGTCAAGCATCTGAAACAGTCGAACCCGAACCTGATCATCGGCGTCGGCGGTTGCGTCGCGAGCCAGGAAGGCGATGCGATCGTCGCGCGCGCGCCCTACGTCGACATCGTGTTCGGTCCGCAGACGCTGCATCGCCTGCCGCAGCTGATCGCCGAACGCCGCCACAGCGGCCGCTCGCAGGTGGATATCTCGTTCCCCGAGATCGAGAAATTCGACAACATGCCGCCGGCGCGCGTCGAGGGCGCGAGTGCCTTCGTGTCGATCATGGAAGGCTGCTCGAAGTACTGCACGTTCTGCGTCGTGCCCTATACGCGCGGCGAGGAAGTGTCGCGGCCGCTCGACGACGTGCTCGCCGAAGTCGCGGGACTCGCCGAGCAGGGCGTCAGGGAAGTCACGCTGCTCGGGCAGAACGTCAACGCGTGGCGCGGCGAGATCACGCGCGGCGGCGGCGAGCAGGGCGATTTCGCGTTCCTGCTCGAATGCGTCGCCGAGATCCCCGGCATCGAGCGCCTGCGGTTCACGACCTCGCACCCGCGCGAGATGACGCAGCGCGTGTTCGACGCGTACGCGAAGACCCCGAAGCTTGTCAGCCATCTGCACCTGCCGGTGCAGTCGGGGTCGGATCGCATCCTCGCGGCGATGAAGCGCGGCTATTCGGTGCTGGAGTTCAAGTCGGTGGTCAGGAAGCTGCGCGCGGCGCGGCCGGACCTGTCGCTCTCGTCGGACTTCATCGTCGGCTTCCCCGGCGAAACCGAAGAGGATTTCGAGAAGACGATGAAGCTCATCGACGAAGTCGGTTTCGATGCGTCGTTCAGCTTCGTCTATAGCCCGCGGCCCGGCACCCCGGCATCTGACCTGGCAGACCCGGTGCCGCAGGAAACCAAGCTGCGCTGGCTCGCGCGGCTGCAGAAGCGCATCGACGAACAGGCGCAGGCGATCAGCCAGGCGATGGTCGGGCGGGTCGAGCGCGCGCTCGTCGAAGGACTGTCGCGCAAGGACGCGAGTGAACTGGCGGCGCGCACCGGCAACAACCGCGTCGTCAATTTCGTCGGCCATCCGCGTCTCATCGGGCAGTTCGTCGACCTGACGATCACTGCCGCACTGCCGCACAGCCTGCGCGGCGAAATCGTTACAACGGAGAGTTGAATGGGGCGTCCGACGGAAGTGGTCCTCGAGCCGGTCGACAACGAGCGGCTTGCCAACCTGTGCGGCGCGCTCGACGAGAACCTGCGCCAGATCGAAACGGCGTACGACGTGACGATCGCGCGTCGCGGCGAATGTTTCACGCTGCAGGGTAGTCCCGCGCAGATGCAACTCGCGGCGAAGGCGCTGCGCGAGTTCTACGAGCAGGCCGACGAGCACCTCTCGGTCGACGACATCCAACTCGGGCTGATCGAGCTCGCGAACCGCCGCCAGTCGGACCAGCCGGCGCCGGCGCTCCTGACGCGCAAGACCGAACTGCACGGGCGCACGCCGCGTCAGATCGACTACCTGCGCAACATCCAGGCGCACGACATCACGTTCGGCATCGGCCCGGCCGGCACCGGCAAGACCTATCTCGCAGTCGCGAGCGCGGTCGACGCGTTCGAGCGCCAGCTGGTCGAGCGCATCATCCTGACGCGCCCCGCGGTCGAGGCGGGCGAGCGCCTGGGCTTCCTGCCCGGCGACCTCGCGCAGAAAGTCGACCCGTATCTGCGGCCGCTGTACGACGCGCTGTACGACCTGATGGGCTTCGATCGCGTCGCCAAGCTCTTCGAACGCGGCAGCATCGAGATCGCGCCGCTCGCGTTCATGCGCGGGCGCACGCTGAACCACGCCTTCATCATCCTCGACGAGGCGCAGAACACGACGCCCGAGCAGATGAAGATGTTCCTGACGCGCATCGGCATCGGCGCGAAGGCGGTCGTCACCGGCGACCTGACGCAGATCGACTTGCCGCGCGGCAACCGCAGCGGCCTGCTCGAAGCGCGCGAAGTGCTCGCGACGGTGCGCGGCATCGCCTTCACCGAGTTCCAGAAGGAAGACGTCGTGCGCCATCCGCTGGTCGCGCGCATCGTCGAGGCCTACGACAACCAGACCGCGCGCGACGCCCAGGCTGCGCTCGCTCGCAAACCGTGAGCGTGGACACCGAAACTGCGCCGTCTCGCCTCGCACTGTCGGTGCAACGGGCGATCGGGGCCGAGAACCGTGCCCGTTCGCCCGCCAGCGCGCTCGTCCGGCGCTGGGCGCTCGCCGCCTTGCGTGGCGACGCCGAGGTGACCGTCCGCCTCGTCGGCGAAGCGGAAGGACGACGCCTCAATCGGGATTATCGCGGCAAGGATTACGCGACCAACGTGCTGACGTTCGTCTACGACGAAGGCGAGCGGCTGGCCGGCGATCTGGTGCTGTGCGTTCCCGTCGTCGCGCGCGAGGCGGCCGAGCAGGGCAAGCCGCTCGAGGCCCATTTCGCGCACCTGATCGTGCACGGCATGCTCCACCTGCAGGGGTTCGACCACGAAGCGTCCGACGAGGCCGAGGAAATGGAAGCCCTTGAAACCCGCGTGCTCGCAACGCTCGGCTATCCGGACCCTTACGCCTGAGGCGTGCCATCCTTACGCCTGAGCGTGCATTCTCGACTATACCGACTCCATGGACAGTCTCCCCGGTAAACCCCTTACATTGCTTGAACGGCTTTCGGCGCTGCTGTCGCGCGAGCCCGAAGACCGTGGCGAACTCATGGCGCTGCTGCACTCGGCGTTCGAACGCAACCTGCTCGATGCCGACGCGCTCTCGATCATCGAGGGCACGCTGCAGATGTCCGACCTGCAGGTCAGCGACGTGATGGTCCCGCGTTCGCAGATGGAGGTGATCGGAGTCGACGACCCGATGGACAAGATCGCCAGCTTCGTCATCGAGACCGGCCATTCGCGCTTCCCCACCGTCGGTGAAAGCAAGGACGACGTCGTCGGCATCTTTCTCGCGAAGGACCTGCTGCGTTATTTCGTCGGGCAGGAGTTCGAGTTGCGCGATGCGTTGCGGCCGGCGGTGTTCGTGCCGGAGACCAAGCGCCTCAATGTGCTGTTGCGCGACTTCCGCGTTAGCCGCAATCACATGGCGATCGTCGTCGACGAATACGGCGGCGTCGCGGGGCTCGTGACGATCGAGGACGTGCTCGAGCAGATCGTCGGAGAAATCGAGGACGAATACGACAGCGACCTCGACGGCGACAACATCCGGCTCATGCAGGACGGGCGTTATCGCGTCAAGGCGACGACCGAGATCGCCGACTTCAACACCGCTTTCGCGACCAATTTCAGCGACGCCGACGTCGACACGATCGGCGGCCTGGTGATCCGCGCCCTGGGCCGCTTGCCGCAGCGTGGCGACACGGTGATCCTCGCAGACATGAAGTTCCAGGTGCTGCGCGCGGACAGCCGGCGGGTGTATACGCTGCTCGTCGAGCATGCGATGCCGGTCGCGGACGCGAGACAGGCGTGATGCGTGTGTTTCACACTAAACGCGGTGGCTGAGCGCTGATGGTCCGGATCGTGGTGCTCGCGGCGCTGGCGGGCGGCGTGTCAGTGTTCGCGTTCGCGCCGTTCGAGTATTTCCTGCTCGGGCAGGTCAGCCTTGCGCTGCTGACGCGCCTGCTGCGCGGCGTGCGTGGCGCTCGCGCAGGCTTCCTGATCGGGTGGGCGTGGGGGTTCGCATCCTTCGTTGGCGGCGTGTCGTGGCTGTACGTTGCGCTGAACCGGTACGGCGGCATGCCGGTGCCGCTGGCCGGCCTCGCGATCGCGCTGTTCTGCGCCTATCTCGCGCTGTTTCCGGCGGTTGCCGCAGCGCTCTTTGTGCATTTTCGCCGCGGCGCTGCGTTGCGCCAGGCCGCGCTGTTCGCCGGGCTGTGGACGCTCGGCGAGGCGCTGCGCGGGTGGCTCTTCACCGGCTTTCCGTGGCTGGCGATCGGCTATTCGCAGACACCGCCGAGCCCGCTCGCGAGCTTCGCGCCGGTGCTCGGCGTCTATGGCGTCGGCATGCTGCTCGCGCTCGTCGCGTCCCTCGTCGCGTTGACCGCGTGGATGAAGGTGGGCCCGTCGGCGACGGGTTGGGCCGTCATCGTCGTCGTCGGTGTCGCGGGTCACCAGCTGGGCAAGGTGAGCTGGACGGTGCCGGCCGGCGAACCGGTGGTGGTCGCGCTGATCCAGACGAACATCGAGCAGGGGCTGAAGTGGCGCCCGGAACGTCTCGCCGACTGGCTGCAGACCAACGCCCGGCTCGCACGCGAGCACGCGGCCGATCTCGTCGTGCTGCCCGAAACGACGCTGCCGCTGCTGGCTGACCGCCTGCCGGCGGGCTACCTGGACGAACTCGCCCGCGACGCCCGGGCGGGAGGCGGCGATCTCGTGCTCGGCGTCTTTCTGCGCGATGCGCAGGGCGGCATCTACAACGCTGCGCTGAGCGTCGGCGCATCCCCGAGCCAGACCTACGCGAAGCGCCATCTCGTGCCGTTCGGCGAATATTCGCCGCCGCTGTTCGGCTGGTTCTACGACCTCGTCGATATCCCGATGTCCGACCAGACGCGCGGCGCGCCGGACCAGGCGCCGATGAAGCTCGGGGGGCAGCGCGTCGCCGTCAACGTGTGCTACGAGGACCTCTTCGGCCGCGAGCTGATCCGCAGCCTGCCGGAAGCGTCGCTGATGCTGAACATCTCGAACCTCGCGTGGTACGGCGATTCGTTCGCGCAGCCGCAGCACCTGCAGATCGCCCGCATGCGGGCGCTCGAAACCGGTCGGCCGATGCTGCGCTCGACGAACACCGGCATGACCGCGGTGGTCCGGCCGGATGGCAGCGTTTCGGGCGTGCTGCCGCCGTTCACGCAAGGGGCGCTGCGCGTCCCGGTACAGGGCTATGAAGGGCTGACGCCGTATGCGCGCTGGGGCGACCGCGCGGCGCTGCTGCTGGCCCTGGTCGCGGTCGGTGCGGGGGTTGTCGGGGCGCGCCGGCGGCAACCGGTCGACGCGCCGAAAATGGCGTCCGGCCAGGCTGCACAGCAACAATTCCCGTGCAAACGAGACTAAACGTCGCCGGTGTCGGCGAATGCCAGTAAAATCCGCTTCTTTGCGTTCGCAGCGCGGCCCGCCGGCCGCCTCCCCTGCCGTCCGAGACCATGTCCCCGCATAGACCCACGTTCCAGCAAGTTATCCTGACGCTCCAGCAGTACTGGGGCGACCGCGGCTGCGTGCTGCTGCAGCCCTACGATCTCGAAGTCGGCGCCGGCACCTCGCATACCGCGACTTTCCTGCGCGCGATCGGCCCGGAACCGTGGAATGCCGCGTACGTGCAGCCGTCGCGCCGGCCGAAGGATGGGCGCTACGGCGAGAACCCGAACCGGCTGCAGCATTACTACCAGTTCCAGGTCGTGCTGAAGCCGTCGCCGCTGAACATCCAGGAGCTGTACCTCGACTCGCTGCGCGCGCTCGGCATCGACACCAATGCGCACGACATCCGCTTCGTCGAGGACGACTGGGAGAACCCGACGCTCGGCGCGTGGGGGCTCGGCTGGGAAGTGTGGCTCGACGGCATGGAAGTCACGCAGTTCACGTATTTTCAGCAGGTCGGCGGGCTCGATTGCAAGCCGGTGCTCGGCGAGATCACGTACGGCCTCGAACGGCTCGCGATGTACCTGCAGAGGGTCGAGAATGTCTACGACCTCGTCTGGGCGGTGTATCCGGACGGCTCGAAAGTGACCTACGGCGATGTGTTCCACCAGAATGAGGTCGAGCAGTCGAAATACAACTTCGAGCATTCGAACGTCGATTTCCTGTTCTCGCTGTTCGGCAACTACGAGGCCGAAGCAAAGCGGCTGATGGAAGCCGGCCTCGCGTTGCCGGCCTACGAGATGGTGCTGAAGGCGGCGCACAGCTTCAACATGCTCGACGCGCGCGGCGCAATCTCGGTCACCGAGCGCGCCGCCTACATCGGCCGCATCCGCAACCTGTCGCGCGCGGTCGCGCAGGCCTATTTCGCATCCCGCGAGAGTCTGGGTTTCCCGATGCTGAATCAGAATCCTTCGCAGGAGGTGGCGTGATGACCACCGCGACCCTGCTCGTCGAACTGCTGACCGAAGAGCTGCCGCCGAAGGCGCTGCCGCGTCTCGGCGAGACTTTCGCCACCCGCATCCACGAGGGGCTGAAGGCGTGCGGTCTCGTCGCGGAAGACCAGCCGTTCCGCTGGTTCGCCGCGCCCCGCCGGCTCGCGATCACGGTGCCGGCCGTGCGCACCGCCGCGCCATCCCGCGAAGTCACCGAAAAGATCATGCCGGTGCAGGTCGCGCTCGACGCCGAAGGTCGGCCGACGCCGGCTCTGCTGAAGAAGCTCCAGGCGAAGGGCATCGCGCCGGAGGCCGTCGCGAGCTTTGAGCGACGCGTCGACGGCAAGGCCGAGGCGCTGTTCTATACGCGCCTCGAGCCGGGCGCGGCGCTCGACGACGTGCTCGCGGCGATCGTGCACGACGCGGTCAGGGCGCTGCCGATTCCGAAGCTGATGCGCTGGGGCGCAGGGGACGCGCAGTTCGTCCGGCCGGTGCACAAACTCGCGATGCTGCACGGCGCGCGTGTCGTGCCGGGCCGCGTGCTCGACCTCGATGCCGGTCGTGTGACGATGGGCCACCGCTTCATGAGCCGCGGCGAGATCGAGCTCGCAACCGCCGAGGCCTACGAACCGACGCTGCTCGCCGAAGGCAAGGTGATCCCGGACTTCGCCGAACGTCGCGCCGACATCGAGCGCCAGCTCGTCGCGAGCGCGCGGGAGCAGGGCGCGAGCCTCGGCGAATATGCGGACCTCCTCGACGAGGTCGCCGCACTCGTCGAGCACCCGACGGTCTACGCCGGCGAGTTCGAAGCCGAGTTCCTCGCCGTGCCGCAGGAATGCCTGATCCTGACGATGCGCGCGAACCAGAAATACTTTCCGCTGTTCGACGCTGCCGGCAAGCTCCTGAATCGCTTCCTGATCGTCTCGAACATGCGCCTCGCCGACCCGTCGAACATCGTCACCGGCAACCAGCGCGTCGTGCGCCCGCGCCTGTCGGATGCGCGCTTCTTCTTCGAGCAGGACCGCAAGCACACGCTCGAGAGCCGTCTGCCGCGCCTGGCCCCGGTTGTCTACCACAACAAGCTCGGCAGCCAGTTCGAGCGCGTCGAACGCCTCGATCGCCTCGCCGGGCGGATCGCCGGTCGGTTGCACGGCGACGTCACTGCCGCCTCGCGCGCGGCGCGTCTCGCCAAAGCGGATCTCGTCACCGACATGGTCGGCGAGTTCCCCGAATTGCAGGGCATCATGGGGCGCTATTACGCGCTCAACGACGGCGAAGGCGAAGTCGTCGCCGATGCCGTCCAGTCGCACTACCAGCCGCGCTTCGCCGGCGACGTGTTGCCCTCGGGCAACACCGCGTGCGCAGCCGCGCTCGCCGACAAGCTCGACGCGCTCGTCGGCTTCTTCGGCATCGGCCAGCTGCCGACCGGCGACAAAGACCCGTTCGGGCTGCGCCGCGCGGCGCTCGGCGTGCTGCGCATCCTGATCGAGACGCCGCTGCCGCTCGACCTCGCCGCACTGGTTGCCGATGCCGCAGAAGGCTTCGGGCCGGGTCTGCTGACCGCCACGGATTTCGAGTCGCAGCTTCTGGACTTCATGTTCGAACGCCTGAAGAACCTGCTGCGCGACGCGGGCCATGCGGTGGACGTCGTCGACGCGGTGCTCGCGTTGCGCCCGACACGCATGGACCTCGTCCCGGCAAAACTCGACGCGGTGCGCGTGTTCCGCGGACTGCCGGAAGCCGAGGCGCTCGCCGCGGCGAACAAGCGGATCGTCAATATCCTGAAAAAAGCCGAGGACGAGCTGCCGGAACCGGACGTCGCGCTGCTGCAGGAGCCGGCCGAGAAGGCGCTGTTCCATGCCGTCGTCGAAGTCGCCCCGCTGGTGCGTTCGCACGTCGCGAACGAGGACTACACCGATGCGCTGTGCGCACTCGCCGGCCTGCGCGCGGCGGTCGACACCTTCTTCGACGACGTCATGGTGATGGTCGAGGAGCCGCTCACGCGCCAGAACCGCCTCGCGCTGCTGCGCCAGCTCGCCAGTCTGATGAACCAGGTTGCGGACCTGTCGCGGCTGTCCGCGTAAAGGCGCCCGATCGCGATGAAACTGATCATTCTCGACCGCGACGGCGTCATCAACTATGACTCCGACCAGTTCATCAAGTCGCCCGACGAGTGGAAGCCGATCCCCGGCTCGCTCGAGGCGATCGCACGCCTGAACCAGTGGGGTTGGCGCGTCATCGTCGCATCGAACCAGTCGGGCATCGGCCGCGGGCTGTTCGGCATGGACACGCTCAACGCGATCAACGAGAAAATGGTCAAGAGCCTTGCGCAGGTCGGCGGCCGGCTCGACGCGATTTTTTTCTGCCCCCATGCGGCGAACTCCACGTGCAACTGCCGCAAGCCCAAGCCCGGTCTGTTCCTGCAGATCGCCGAGCGCTTCAACGTCACGCTGGCCGGCGTGCCCTCGGTCGGCGACAGTCTGCGCGACCTCCAGGCCGGCCTGGAGGTCGGCTGCAAGCCTTACCTCGTGTTGACAGGCAAGGGGCTCAAGACGCGCGACGATCCTGCGCTGCCCGAAGGAACGCTGATCTATCCCGATCTCGCCACGGTCGTCGCTGACCTCACTGCATAAAGAAAACCGTGATCGTCCTGCGCTCCCTGTTGTTTGCGATCGTCCTCGCGATCGTCACGCCGCCTTACGCGATCTTCGGCATGCTGACGTTTCCGCTTCCACCGCACGTGCGCCATCGCATCATCACCTCGTGGGCGCCGCTCGTGATGTGGTTCGTGCGGCACCTGCTCGGCATTCGCTACCGCGTGCTCGGGCGCGACAACATTCCTGCCAGACCGGCGGTGATATTGTCGAAGCACCAGTCGGCGTGGGAAACGATGGCGCTGCAGGTGATCTTCCCGCCGCTGTGTTTCGTGCTCAAGCGCGAGTTGCTGAAGGTGCCGTTCTTCGGCTGGGGGCTCGCGCAGATTCCGGGAATCGCGATCGACCGGGCGGCTGGCAAGGACGCGCTGACGCAAGTCGTCGAGCAGGGTCGGGCGCGCCTGGCAGAAGGCTTCTGGGTTGTCGTATTCCCCGAGGGGACGCGCGTCGCGCCGGGCACGACGCGGCGCTACAAGCCGGGCGGGGCGTGGCTGGCGCAGAAGGCGGGCGTGCCGGTGGTGCCGGTGGCCCACAACGCCGGCGAGTTCTGGCGGCGCAACGCGTTCCTGAAATATCCCGGCGAGATCATCGTCAGCATCGGGCCGGCGATCGGACCCGAGGGGCTCGACGCGAACGAGGTCAATGCCCGTGCCGAGGCGTGGATCGAGGCGGAGATGCACCGGCTGTTCCCGCATCACTATGCAGCCGGCGCGAAACGCGGCGGTGAGCCGGGCAGCGGCGTCGTCGCAGCGGCGCGCCGGGGCTCTGGCGAGAGTTGAAACTTCCTCGGTCAGTCCGCTTCGACGGTCGCGCCCCATTCGGGTCGCGGCCCGCTTGATGTGAACACCCCCGCGGCCTGCCGCTGAAATGGAAAAAGCCCCGCGAGCGGGGCTTTTTTGATTCGGTGTGAGCCGAAGCGTATCAGGCGGCCTTCTTGGCGCCAGCCTTCGCGGAGGCGCTGACGGCCTTCACGGTGGCGTTGGTCGCGGCAGCCACGTTGGCTTCGGCGATCTCGGCGACTTGCTTGGCGGCCTTGCTGACGCTGTCATAGGCGCTGTTTGCGGCGGCGATCGCGGACTTGACGGCGGCAACGGCAACGTCGGAACCGGCCGGAGCGGATTTTGCGGCCTTGTCGAGCACCGACGACAGGTTTTTGTTCAGTTCGGCGATCTGGGTTTCGACCAGCTTCGAGACTTCTTCCTGACCCTGCGACGCGATCTCGTAGACGCTGCGGTTGTAGGCGACGGCCTTTTCGACCAGCGGCTGGGCCAGGGTGGCCTGCAGGCTCACCAGTTCCTGCACGTCCTTCGCGCCGAGCAGGGCCTTCGAATTGGCGATGCTGTCTTCGAGGATCGAACGGGCGGTGTTCAGGTTGAGGGCGGCGAGGCGCTCGGCGCTGGCGAAAACGTTGTTGGCCAGGGTCAGCAGGGTTTCGACGTTGGCTTTGTTGGTCGCAGCAAACTGCTCGGGGGTAGCAAACATTTTTTCATCTCCTGAGGGTAGTGTTTCAATGATCTGCTCCGCAACTCTTTCGGTCCGCTTGGTGCGTCGCAACATGGTTTGGATTATAGGGATGGCGAGCCCCTTGTCAAGCGTTTTTTTTGTGCGCTGCACAATACTTACGGAATATTTTTCAGGGCTGTCAGGACAAGGCCGAAAAATGGCTGCAAGGTGCGGTTTTTTAATAATGTTTCAGAATGTATGCGATGAGTTTTAGAGCGGAAAGCAGGTACGGAAATTACAGTGATGTTGCAATTGCAACATCACGGCAAAAGTGACTTGAGAATGATGAGGGTATGGTGCACCGCCGACGGGATGCGGCGGTGCGGCAAGGTCAGCGGTGCTTGAAGTCGGGCTTGCGCTTCTCGACGAAGGCTGCCATCCCTTCCTTCTGATCGTCGAGGCCGAACGCAGCGTGGAAAACGCGGCGCTCGAACAGCAGGCCTTCATTGAGGCTGCCTTCGAAGGCGCGATTGACCGATTCCTTGATCATCATCACGACCGGCAGCGAGAAGTTGGCGATCTCGGTGGCGACCGCGAGCGCTTCATCGAGTAGTTTGTCGGTCGGCACGACGCGGGCGACGAGTCCCGAACGTTCCGCTTCCTCGGCCCCCATCAGCCGCGCGGTGAGGCACATGTCCATCGTTTTCGCCTTGCCGATCGCGCGCGGCAGGCGCTGCGTGCCGCCCGAGCCGGGCAGGATGCCGAGCTTGATTTCGGGCTGGCCGAACTTCGCGTTGTCGGCGGCGATGATCATGTCGCACATCATCGCCAGTTCGCAGCCGCCGCCGAGCGCGAAGCCGGCGACCGCTGCGATGACCGGTTTGCGGCAGGTCTTGACGCGTTCCCAGTTACGCGTGATGTAGTCGCCCTTGTAGGCGTCCATGTGCGAAAAGTTGGCCATCGCGCCGATATCGGCGCCCGCGGCGAAGGCTTTCTCGCTGCCGGTGATGACAATGGCGCCGATTCCCTCGTCGGCCTCGAAGTGGTCGAGCGCCTCCCACATTTCATCGACGACCTGGTCGTTGAGCGCGTTCATCGCCTTCGGGCGATTAAGGGTGATCAGGCCGACCCGGCCACGCGTTTCAACGAGGATGTTCTGGAAACTCATGCGTCTCATCTCCTGGTGATTGAGGCTTTGCTGGGGGTGTTATTGGGGTGTTATTGGGGTTTTTGCGGCGCTTCGTTGCCCGGCTCCGCGGCCGAGCCTTTCGGCTGGATGACGGCCCGCACGCGTGAGTCGCCGGCCGTTGCCGAACTGGTGCCCGGCTGGTTCGTGACGAAGTATTTCTCGCTCAGGGCATCGTATTCGATGTAATGCCCGCGCACTTCGTCGCCGCCGGATTCGACACGCGCCTGATTGAAAAGGCGCGCCCGCTCCGCCCGGCTGTCGTATTCGATCCGTTCGGCCTCGCCTTCGACGAACTCGTTGCTGCCTTCGCGTTTCTGGCGAAACGTCGCGGGCCGTTTGTCGCTGCCGGTGGCCACACCGGTCTGGAAACCGTCCGGGCCCTGCGTCACGACGAGCCGATCGCCCTTGATGACGAGGGAACCCTGCGTGAGGACGACGTTGCCTTCGAAGACGTGCACCTTGTTGCGGTCATCGACCGTCAGGTGGTTCGCCTCGATGTTGACCGGCTTTTCGCGGTCGGCAAGTTCCGCCAGCGCCGGCAGCGGCCGCAGTGCGGCAACGAGCCCGAGCGCGAGGAAGGCGAGTGCAGGGACGTGCTTCATGGTGGGGTCCGCGATGTGCGTGGCATGAGAACGGTGACCCCGCCGAGCAGGTCGAGGGTGCCGAAGATGTTGTCCGACCTGAGCCCGCCGGCGTGCGCGGTCGTCTTGCCTTGCGTGAGGATGACGGGGTCGCTGGTTTCGGCGCGCTCGTCGTCGGGCCAGACTTTCAGGGTCTCGGAAGCGAAACTCATCGCCGGGCTGCCGACGGTTGCCGCGCGGTGTACGCGCACGTCGCCGCTCAGGAGCACTTCGCTGCCGCCTTCGTGAATCTCGCCGGACTTTGCCGTGATGCGCAGTTCGCGGCCTTCGGAATCGTAGCGCAGCCGTGGATGATCGAGTTCGGTGATGCCCGACAGAGGGTAGTTCGTGATCCGGTCGGCGAGCAGTTCGTAGCGTTGCTGCCCGTCGGCGCCGAAACTGACCAGCCGCGTCTGCTCGGCGATGAAGTCCGGGTCGCGTCGCTGTTCGGTGCGGACCGCGCCGTCCTCGCCGCGGGTGACCCGCTCGAGCCACAGGGTCGCACCGGCCAGCACGACGAGCGCGACGACCGGATAGAGTTGCAGGATCGACGGGCGCATCGCCGGCCTTAGGCGAGATAGGCCGAAAGCATCGCTTCGAGCCTGCCCTGTGCGGCCAGCAGGTAGTCACACACTTCGCGCACCGCGCCGCGCCCGCCGGGTTTGCTCGCGACGTAGCCGACATGCCGTCGGACGAATTCGTGGCCGTCGGACGGGGTGGCCGAAAATCCGCACGCACGCAGGATCGGCAGGTCGACGACATCGTCGCCCATGTAGCCGGCTTCGCTGGCGGGGATGTTCCGGCGCGCGAGCAGCGCGTCGAGGCAGGCGCGCTTGTCCTCGACGCCCATGTGCAACTCGCGAATGCCGAGGTTCGCCGCCCGCAGCTCGAGCGCGCGCGAGCTGCGCCCGCTGATGATCGCAACTTCGATGCCGGCGCTCTGCAGCATCTTCAGCCCGTGGCCGTCGAGGCTGGAGAAGACTTTCAGCTCTTCGCCGTTGGGCGTGAAATACAGGCTCCCGTCCGTCATCACGCCGTCGACGTCGAAGCCCATCAGGCGGATGCGCGAGGCATTTTCGCAGGCCGGCATCAGATCACCTTCGCGAGCATCAGGTCGTGGGTGGTCAGCGCGCCCGCGAGCGTGCCGTCGGCGCCGACGACGAGCAGCTGGCTGATGCGCAGCCGTTCCATGATTTCGGCCGCCTCGACGGCGAGCGCGTCCGGGCCGATGCTGCGCGGCGCGCGTGTCATGACTTCGGCAAGCGTCGCGGTGCGTGCGTCGCAGCCGCGCTCGAGCGCCCGGCGCAGGTCGCCGTCGGTGAAGATGCCGATCGGCGCCCCGCGGGCGTCGACGACTGCCGTCATGCCCATGCCGCCGCGCGTCATTTCGAGCAGGGCCGAGGTCATCGGGACGGTTTCCGGGACCTGCGGAACGCGGTCCGCGCCGCGCATCACGTCGCTGACATGCGTGAGCAGGCGCCTGCCGAGGCTGCCGCCCGGATGCGAGCGGGCAAAATCGTCCGCGCCGAAGCCGCGCGCATCGAGCAGCGCAACCGCCAGCGCGTCGCCGAGCGCGAGCGCCGCGGTGGTGCTGGCGGTCGGGGCGAGGTTCAGCGGACAGGCTTCCTCGCTGACCGCGGCGTCGAGATGGACATCGGCCTCGCGCGCGAGCGGCGAATCCGGCTTGCCGGTCATCGAGATCAGCTTCGCCCCCTGGCGTTTGACGAGCGGCACGATCGTCAGCAGCTCCTCGCTGGCGCCGGAGTTCGACAGCGCGATGACGACGTCTTCGGCGGTGATCATGCCGAGGTCGCCGTGCGCCGCTTCCGCCGCATGCACGAAATAGGCCGGCGTGCCGGTGCTCGCGAGCGTCGCGGCGAGCTTGCGCGCGATGTGGCCGGATTTCCCGATGCCCGTGACGATGACGCGGCCGTGGCGCTGCAGGATCAGCTGCACGGCGCGCTCGAAATCTGCGTCGAGACGTTCGGCGAGCGCCGCGACGGCGGCGGCTTCGATGTGCAGCACCCGGCGGGCGAGCACGACGCAGCGGGCTTCATGGGAGAGAGCGGGCGGGACTGGGTTCATAGGGTTCGAAGCGGTTACACTCTGACGCACGAGACGGCCGGAAAACCGGCGGCGAACAGCAGGCCCGGCGGCGCAAATCGAAGCTGCGAAGTATAGCAGACGGGCCGAGCGGCCCCGCATCGTGCACATTCCACCCATCACCCTCATTCATGCACAACACGCTCGAGCTGGTCCTGTTGCTCCTGGCGGCCTGCGTCGTCGTGGTCGCGGTTTTTCGCAGCCTGAGCTTGCCTCCGGTGCTCGGATACCTGCTCGTCGGCGCGGGAGTCGGTCCGCATGCGCTCGACCTGGTCGAAGCCTCGGACGGCGCGAGCCATCTGGCCGAGTTCGGGGTGGTGTTCCTGATGTTCTCGATCGGACTCGAGTTCTCGCTGCCGCGGCTGTTCGCGATGAAACGCATCGTGTTCGGGCTCGGCGCGGCGCAGGTGCTCGGATCGTTGCTGTTTACGATGCTGGCCGGGGCGATCTTCGGGCTCGGGTGGAGGGCGAGCTTCGCGCTCGGCGCGACGCTCGCGATGTCCTCGACGGCAATCCTCTCGAAGCTGCTGTCCGACCGCCTCGAACTCGACCGGCCGCACGGCAGGGAAACGATCGGTGTGCTGTTGTTCCAGGATATTGCCGTCGTGCCACTGCTGATCCTCATCCCCGCGCTGTCGCAGCCGGCCGGGGAACTCGCCGGGACGCTCGGCATCGCGGCGCTCAAGGCCGCAGTGCTGCTCGCGCTGGTGCTCGTCGTCGGCCAGCGCGTGATGCGTTGGTGGTTTACCGTCGTCGCGCAGCGGCGCTCGGGCGAACTCTTCATGCTCAACGTGCTGCTGATCACGCTCGGGCTGGCGTGGCTTTCCGCCGCGGTGGGATTGTCGCTGGCACTGGGGGCGTTCCTGGCGGGCATGCTGATTTCCGAAACCGAGTACCGCTACCAGGTCGAGGAGGACATCAAGCCGTTTCGCGACGTGCTGCTCGGCCTGTTTTTCGTCACCGTCGGGATGTTCCTCGACGTCAGGCTGATCGTGGCGAACCTGGTGGCGGTGCTGGGACTGCTGGTGGCGCTGCTGGTATTCAAGGGGGCGATCGTCTTCGCGGCATCGCGAGCCTTCGGTTCGTCGAGCGGCACCGCGCTGCGCACGGCGCTGTGGCTGTGCGCCGGCGGCGAGTTCGGCTTCGTGCTGATCTCGCATATCGACGATGTCAGCCTGATGCCGGAGGCACTGCTGCAGATCACGGTTGCCGCGCTGGTGCTGTCGATGCTCGTTGCGCCGCTGATCGTGCAGCTGAGCGACAGGCTGGTGCTGCGTTTCGTCGCCTCCGAATGGCTGCTGCGCTCGATGGAGCTGACGCGCGTCGCTGCCCAGACGATGAACACCAGCAAACACATCATCGTCTGCGGCTACGGGCGCAGCGGGCAGTACATGGCGCGTTTCATGGAGCAGGAAAACGTCAGCTACGTGGCGCTCGATCTCGATCCGGAGCGCGTGCGCGAGGCGGGTGCGGCCGGCGATACCGTCGTGTATGGCGATGCGGCGCGTCACGAAACGCTGATGGCCGCGGGCATCATGCGGGCGAGTGCGCTGGTGATTTCGTTCGGCGAAGTCGAAGCTGCGCTGCGGGTCATGCATCGCGCCCACCTGCTGCGGCCGGATCTGCCGATTGTTGTGCGCGCCAGCGACGAGAAGGACATGGCGCGACTGTCGCAAGGAGGTGCCACCGAAGTGGTGCCGGAGGCTTTCGAAGGCAGCATCATCCTCGCCTCGCATGCGCTGGCGCTGATCGGCGTGCCGCTCAACCGCATCGTGCGGCGCATCCGCGACATCCGCAACCAGCGCTACGCGTTGATGCGCGGCTTCTTCCACGGCACCAGCGACGCGGCGGACGGGCCGGACGCGAACGAGGCGCGCCTGCGCTCGGTGACGCTGCCGGGCGGCGCCCGCGCAGTCGGCATGACGATCGGTGCGATCGGGCTCGGCGAGCTCGGCGTGGGCGTGTCGGCGGTGCGCCGGCGGAACATCCGGGGGCTGTCGCCGGGGCCGGAAACGCAGCTGGAGGAAGGCGATGTCGTCGTCCTGATCGGCATTCAGGCCAATCTCGAACAGGCCGAGCGCCGCCTGCTCGGAGGGGTCTGAGCGCCTCTCGGGTGCCCCTGCGGCCGTCCGTGCTCTGCTAAACTCCGCCGTTTGACGATGCACGGGGTGATGCGCTGAAGCACTTGATCTTGGTGAAGTGCCGCTCGTCCCTGATGCGTTAGTCTGTGTTTCCACAAGATTTTTTTGGCTGCCTCGCTTGTCATCCGAATCCTCCGCCACCCTCGTGCAGTTGCAGGACGTTCGCTTCGCATACGGCGAGCGGGTCATCCTGCGCGGCATCGATCTCGATATCCCGCGCGGGAAGGTGGTGGCGATCATGGGCGGCAGCGGCTGTGGCAAGACGACTTTGCTGCGCCTGATCGGCGGGCAGTTGCGGGCCAGCGGCGGGATCGTGAACGTCGCGGGCCAGAATCTGGCGCGCTTGTCGACCCGCGAGCTCTATGCGCTGCGCCGGCGCATGGGGATGCTGTTCCAGTTCGGCGCGCTATTCACCGACCTGTCGGTGTTCGACAACGTCGCGTTCCCGCTGCGCGAACATACCGACCTGCCGCCCGAACTGATTCGCGACCTCGTGCTGATGAAGCTCAATGCCGTCGGCTTGCGGGGTGCGGCGACGCTGAAGCCCGCGGAGCTCTCGGGCGGCATGGCACGCCGTGTCGCGCTTGCGCGCGCGATTGCGCTCGACCCGATGCTGATCATGTACGACGAGCCGTTCGCCGGTCTCGATCCGATCTCGCTGGGGGTCATCGGGCAGCTGATCCGCCGGCTCAACGATGCGCTCGGGGCAAGCACGATCATGGTCACCCACGATATCCTCGAATCGCTGCAGATCGTCGATTACGTCTATTTCATCTCGGAAGGACGCATCGTCGCGCATGGCACGCCCGACGAGATCCGCGCGTCGACCGACCCTTTCGTGCAGCAGTTCATCCATGCCGAGGCCGATGGCCCGGTGCCGTTCCATTATCCGGCCGAGCCTCTTGCGCACAGCCTGCTGGGGCGGGGTGCGGCATGAACGGCCTGGCGGGTCTCGTGCGCCGGCTCGGCGGCGCCGTCACCGACGGAGTGTGGCGGCTCGGTTTCGCGGCGCGCTTCTTCGGCTTGCTGCTGCTGTATTCCGGGCAGTCGCTGCTACGCGTGCACCTGACGATCCGCGAGGTCTATTTCAGCGGCGTGCTGTCGCTGCTGATCATCATCGTGTCTGGGCTTTTCGTCGGCATGGTGCTCGGACTGCAGGGCTACGAGACGCTGCAGCGTTTCGGCTCCGGCGATGCGCTCGGCGTGCTCGTGGCCCTGTCGCTGACGCGCGAACTGGGGCCGGTCGTCGCCGCGCTGTTGTTTGCGAGTCGCGCCGGTTCGGCCGTGACGGCCGAGATCGGCCTGATGAAAGCGACCGAGCAACTCAAGGCGATGGACATGATGGCGGTCAATCCGATCGCCCGCGTCGTCGCGCCGCGCTTCTGGGGCGGCGTGATCTCGATGCCGCTGCTCGCCGCGCTTTTTTCCGCGATGGGCGTGTTCGGCGGCTGGCTGATCGGCGTCGTGCTGATCGGCGTCGATGAAGGCGCTTTCTGGTCGCAGATGCAGGCGGCCGTCGATTTTCGCTTCGATGTCGTCAACGGCGTGATCAAGAGCGTGGTTTTCGGTGCCGCGGTGTCGCTGATCGCGGTGTTCGAAGGCTACGACTGCACGCCCACCGCCGAAGGTGTCTCGCGTGCGATCACCCGCACCGTCGTCAGTTCCGCGCTGGCGATCCTGGCGCTCGACTTCGTGCTTACTTCCTTCATGTTCAGAGGCCAGTCATGAGCCGTACAACGCTCGACCTGTGGGTCGGTTTCTTCGTCGTCATCGGCATGGCTGCGTTGCTGTTCCTTTCGTTGAAGGTCGGCAATCTCGCGAGCGCCAATTTCAGCGAGTCCTACGTCCTCAAGGCGCAGTTCGACAACATCGGCGGCCTGAAAGTCAGGGCGCCGGTGAAGAGCGCGGGGGTCGTCGTCGGGCGCGTGACGAACATCGGCTTCGATACCGGCAGCTATCGCGCCGAAGTGACTTTCGTGGTCGATACCCGGTTTCAATTCCCCCGCGACACGATCGCGACGATCCTGACTTCCGGGCTGCTCGGCGAGCAATACCTCGGGCTCGAGCCGGGCGGCGACGTCGAGATGCTGAAGAGCGGGGAGGCCGTGCAGATCACGCAGTCCGCCGTGGTGCTCGAAAAGCTGATCGGGCAATTCCTGTTCAACAAGGCAGCGGAGGCTCCGGCGAACTGACCCTGCCGCATTGCATCGAACAAAAATGAATAACAATCCCTTCCCCCGGCCCACGACGCTCGCGGCGATCGCGCTCTGCCTGACGCTCGCCGCCGGCTGCACGACGCGGGTCGCGAATCCGGACGATCCGCTCGAGCGCTACAACCGCGCGATGTTCGGTTTCAACGAAACGGTCGACCGCGCCGCGATCCGGCCGGTCGCCGAGGCCTACGATGCGACGATGCCGACGCCCGTACGCACCGGCGTCGGCAACTTCTTCGGCAACGTCGGCGACGTCTGGAACGGCGTCAATAACCTGCTGCAGGGCAAGTTGAGGGAAGGCCTGTCCGACGGTGCCCGGTTCGGCCTGAACTCGACGCTCGGCATCCTCGGCATCTTCGATGTCGCGTCGGAGTTCGGACTGCCCAAGAGCGACGAGGATTTCGGCCAGACGCTCGGGCGCTGGGGAGTCGGCGAAGGCGCCTATTTCGTCGTGCCGTTCTTCGGTCCGCGCACGGTGCGCGACGCCGCCGTGCTGCCGATCGACCTGTACGGCGACAATGTCTGGGGCGTGAGCGACGTCGCGGCGCGCAACAGCCTGACCGTGCTGCGTCTCGTGCATGGCCGGGCGAACCTGCTCGGCATCGACAAGACGCTCGAAGAAGGCACCCTCGACAAGTATTCCTATGCGCGCGACTTCTACCTGCAGCAGCGTCGCTACCGGGTCCATGACGGGAGCCCGCCGCAGGAATACGAGGATTTCAACGGGGGTGACGGTGCCGCATCGCCGCATGGGCCCGCCAAGGGTGTCGCGGCAGCGACGAATGTCGACGAATTTCAGCAGGCGAGCGCCGGATCCGGTGGTGACCGCCCGGCCACAAGGTAATACAAGATGAAAAAACTCTTCCTTTCTCTGTGTCTGTTCCTGTCGATCGGCGCGAGTATGGCGGCCGACCCCGTCACGCCGCCCGGTGCCCGAGCCACGGCTGCGCTGATTGCTCCCGACGCGCTGGTTCGTGACGTGAGCAGCGACGTGCTGGCGATCGTTCGCGACGACCACGCGATCCGGGCGGGCGATACGGGCCGCGTCGTCAGTCTCGTCGAGGAAAAAGTGCTGCCGCACTTCAACTTCCGCCGCATGACGATGCTCGCCGTCGGCAAGGATTGGCGCCAGGCGACTCCCGAGCAGCAGAAGGAACTGGTCGACGTGTTCCGCACGCTGCTGGTCCGCACCTATTCCAATGCCCTGACGCAGTACCGCAACCAGGTCATCGAATACAAGCCGGCGCGGTTCGGCGCCGCCGATACCACGGTGCGTGTGCAGACCGAGGTCCGCCAGGCCGGGGCGCAGCCGATCAACATCGACTACGTGCTCGAAAAGACCGATCGCGGCTGGAAAGTGTTCGACGTCGTCGTCGCCGGCGTCAGCCTGGTGACGAATTATCGCGGCACGTTCGCGCAGGAAATCCGCGCTGGCGGCATCGACGGGCTGATCCGTTCCCTGCATGCCAAGACGCAGGAACTGAGCGGCCCCGCCGAGCGTTCATGAACGGCAACGTGACCGGGGTGCTGCGGCTCGACGGACCGCTGACGATGACGACCGTGAACGGGTTCGTGCAGGCCGGGCGCGCGAAGGCCGCGGCCGGCGACCTGACGGTCGACCTGTCCGGCGTCACCGCAGCCGATTCCGCGGCGCTGGCGCTGCTGTTTGACTGGCTGCGGGCGGCCCGTGGCGCCAGCCACCGGATGACGCTGAGCGGCGTCCCCGCGGGATTGCGCAGCCTCGCCGCGCTGTACGGCGTCGACGAGCTGTTGCCGGCGCAAGCCCCGGCTGCATCGACTCAATGAGCCTGCCGGCGATCCGCATTGTTTCGGCGACGAAGCGGTATGGCGCCGTGCAGGCGCTCGCCGGCGTCGACCTCGAGGTCGACCGCGGCGAGTTCTTCGGCCTGCTCGGCCCGAACGGTGCCGGCAAGACGACGCTGATCTCGTCCCTGTCGGGGCTGGTGCGCGCCGACAGCGGCACGCTCGAAGTGATGGGCCACGACGTCGTGTCCGATTACCGCAATGCGCGCCGCAAGCTCGGCGTGGTGCCGCAGGAGCTGGTATTCGATCCGTTTTTCACGGTGCGCGAGCTGCTGCGCATCCAGTCCGGCTACTTCGGCATCCGCCACAACGACGACTGGATCGACGAGATTCTCGCGAGCCTCGACCTGACCGCGAAAGCGGGTGCGAACATGCGCATGTTGTCGGGGGGCATGAAGCGTCGCGTGCTGGTTGCCCAGGCGCTGGTGCACCGGCCGCCGGTGATCGTGCTCGACGAGCCGACCGCCGGCGTGGACGTCGAACTGCGCCAGGGCCTGTGGCAGTTCATCCGCAAGCTGAACCGCGACGGCCATACGATCGTGCTGACGACGCACTACCTCGAAGAGGCCGAGGCGCTGTGCGGACGCATCGCGATGCTGAAGGCGGGTCGCGTCGTCGCGCTCGACACGACCGACAACCTGCTGCGGCGTTTCGCGACGCATTCGCTGCGCGTGCGTCTCGAGCGTCCCGAAATCGCCAGCGGCCTCGGCGCGGCGCTCGCCGAAGGCGGCTGGGCGGAGTTCGCGCTCGACACCTACGACGAGCTCGAACCGACGCTCGCGCGCCTGCGCGAAGCAGGCGGGCGGATCGTCGAGATGCAGCTCGGCGAAGCCGATCTCGAACGGGTCTTCGTCGAGGTCATGCACCGTGCCTGAATCGCGCCTCGCGGGTTTTCGCACGCTGCTGTACAAGGAAGTGTTGCGCTTCTGGAAAGTCGCGTTCCAGACCGTCCTGGCGCCGGTGATCAACGCGATGCTGTTCCTGCTGATCTTCTCGCACGTGCTCGACCGCCACGTCACCGTCTACGGCGACATCGCCTACACGGCGTTCCTCGTGCCGGGGCTGGTGATGATGTCGCTGCTGCAGAACGCGTTCGCCAACAGCTCGTCGTCGCTGATCCAGAGCAAGATCACCGGCAACATCATTTTCGTCCTGCTGCCGCCGCTGTCGTACCGCGAGTTCTATGCCGCCTACGTGATCGCGTCGATGCTGCGCGGGCTGTTCGTCGGCGCCGGCGTGCTGCTGGTGTCGATCCCGTTCGTCGATCTGTCGATCGCCGCGCCGGGCTGGGCGCTGGCGTTCGCACTGATGGGCAGCGCGATCCTCGCTTCGCTCGGCGTCATCGCCGGCATCTGGGCCGACAAATTCGACCAGCTCGCCGGCTTCCAGAACTTCCTGATCATGCCGCTGACGATGCTGTCCGGCGTGTTCTATTCGCTGCATTCCCTGCCGCAACTGTGGCAGGACGTGTCCCACGCCAACCCGTTCTTCTTCATGATCGACGGTTTCCGCTACGGCTTTTTCGGCCAGTCCGACGTGTCGCCGTGGCTGAGCCTGGGTGTCGTTAGTGTCTGTCTGATGTTACTTGCGGCTCTGACCCTGGCGATGCTCGCCCGGGGCTACAAGCTGCGCGCCTGAGGAAATCAAAATGTTCGAAGCAAGCGAAATCAAGAGACTGATCGAGCAGGGCATGCCCTGCGAATTCGTCGAAGTCCAGGGCGACGATGGCGTCCACTTCACCGGCATCGTCGTCAGCGCCGAATTCGAGGGCAAGCTGAAGGTGCGCCAGCACCAGGCCGTGTATGCGACCCTCGGCAAGCTGATGGGCAACGAGATCCACGCGCTGCAGCTGCAGACCTTCACGCCCGCCAAGTGGGCCGAAGTGCGCGGCGGACTCGGGTTCTGAGCGACGCGATGGACAAGCTACTGATCGAAGGCGGCGTGCGCCTGGCCGGAGAGACTGCGATTTCCGGCGCGAAGAACGCGGCCTTGCCGATCCTGTGCGCCGCGCTGCTGACCCGTGAGCCGATGACGTTCACGAACGTGCCGCAGCTGAACGACATCGACACCCTGCTGAAGCTGCTCGGGCAGATGGGCGTCAAGGTCAGCCGCGACAATGCGACCGTCACGCTCGACGCGTCCGCGATCGACAATCCGGTCGCGCCGTACGAGATGGTCAAGACGATGCGCGCGTCGATCCTCGTGCTCGGGCCGCTCGTCGCGCGCTGCGGCGAGGCGCGCGTGAGCCTGCCGGGCGGCTGCGCGATCGGCGCGCGCCCGGTGGACCAGCACATCAAGGGCCTTCAGGCGATGGGTGCGCAGGTGACGGTCGAGCACGGCTACGTGCACGCGGTCGTGCCGCGCCTGCGCGGCGCGCGCCTCTTCACCGACATGGTGACGGTCACCGGCACCGAAAACCTGATGATGGCAGCCTGTCTCGCCGACGGCGAAACGGTGATCGAGAACGCCGCGCGCGAGCCCGAAGTCGTCGATCTGGCGAACTGCCTCGTCGCGATGGGAGCGCGCATCTCCGGTGCCGGCACCGACGTGATCCGCATCCGCGGCGTCGAGCGCCTCAACGGCGCGACGCACCGCATCATGCCGGATCGCATCGAAACCGGCACCTACCTGTGCGCGGCGGCCGCGACCGGCGGCGAGATCCGCCTGACCCGTACGTCGACCGCGTATCTCGACGCCGTCGTCGACAAGCTGATGGACGCCGGCTGCGATGTCGTCGCCGAGCGCGACGCGATCCGCCTGAAGGCGCCGGCGCGCCTGACCGCGGTGAATATTCGCACCTCGCCGTACCCGGCGTTCCCGACCGACATGCAGGCGCAGTTCATGGCGATCAACGCGGTCGCCAGCGGGGCGGCGATGATCCGCGAGACGATCTTCGAGAACCGCTTCATGCATGCCGTCGAGTTGCAGCGCCTCGGCGCCGACATCCGCATCGACGGCAATACCGCTGTCGTGCAGGGGGTCGAGCGGCTGCAGGGGGCGACGGTGATGGCGACCGACCTGCGCGCCTCGGCGAGCCTCGTCATCGCCGGCCTCGTCGCCGAGGGCGAAACGGTCATCGAGCGCATCTACCACCTCGACCGCGGCTATGAGCGGCTCGAAGAGAAGCTCGCCGCGCTCGGCGCGCGCGTGCGCCGCGTCGCCTGAGCGGCAGGCGCGGCGGTGCGGCCCGGCAGCTCAGTGTCCGGCGGCTTCCGGCTGTCGGACTTCGAGCACTTCGAGGTGGATCGAACGCCCGTCGTCGGTCTTCCAGTCGATCGCCTGGCCGACCGACAGGCCGAGCAGCGCGCTGCCAGCCGGCGAGAATACGGACACCTTGCCGGGACCCTGCCCGGCATCGCCCGGATAGACGAGAGTCAGCTCGTATTCCCGGTCGCTGGGTTGTTCGCGAAAGCGCGCCCGGCTGTTCATCGTGATCACGTCGACCGGCATCTCCTCCGGTTCGCGCACCACGGCGCGCTCCAGTTCATCGCGCAGGCCATTCAGGTCGCCACGGTTGCGAGCGGCGGGCGAGAACAGCAGCCCCTCCAGGCGCTCCAGGTCGCTTGAAGAGATCACGATCTCGGGTTTCATCTCATCTCACCTCAAATCGTTGGTGGAAAAAGTAAAAATGGCCGAACCGCCGCGCGGTTCAGCCAACCGCTGCAGGCTAACAGAAGGCGTGCCGGGTTACAATGTCGGCCCGATTTCTTCCGAGGCGCCGTCTGTGTCCAGCATCACCCTCGCCCTGTCGAAGGGCCGCATCTTCGAGGAAACGCTACCGCTGCTCGCGGCGGCCGGCATCGTACCTGCCGACAATCCGGAAACCTCGCGCAAGCTGATCATCGACACCAACCGCCCGGACGTGCGCCTCGTCATCGTACGCGCGACCGACACGCCGACCTATGTGCAGTATGGCGCCGCCGACCTCGGCATCGCCGGCAAGGACGTCCTTCTTGAGCACGGTGGCGCCGGGCTGTACCAGCCGCTTGACCTCGATATCGCCAAATGCCGGTTGTGCGTCGCGACGCGCAAAGGCTTCGATTACGCTGCGGCTTCCCGACCCGGCGGCCGGATCCGCGTCGCGACGAAATACATCAACAGCGCGAAGGCGCATTTCGCCGCGAAAGGCGTGCACGTCGACCTGATCAAGCTGTACGGTTCGATGGAGCTCGCGCCGCTCGTTGGCCTCGCCGATGCGATCGTCGACCTCGTGTCGAGCGGCGGTACCTTGCGCGCGAACAATCTCGAAGAGGTCGAGGAAATCATGCCGATCAGCTCGCGCCTGATCGTCAACCAGGCTTCGCTCAAGCTCAAGCGCGAACTCATCCAGCCGCTGCTGGAGGCCTTTGCAGGAGCCGTGAAATGACTGCCCCGGCTGCGGCGATCCGCCGCCTCGACGCGCGCGAACCCGAATTCCTGACGACGCTCGACGCGCTGCTCGCATTCGAAGGCAGCGCGGACGCGCGCATCGACGCTGCGGTCAGCGAGATCCTGTGCGCAGTGCGCACTACCGGCGATACGGCGGTGCTCGAATACACGCGGCGTTTCGATCATCTCGACGTGAAGTCGATGGCGCAGCTGGAACTGCCGAAGTCGGAGCTGAAGGCGGCGCTCGACAGTCTCACCATCGAGCAGCGCGAGGCGCTGCGCCTCGCGGCCGACCGCGTGCGCGTCTATCACGAACGCCAGCGCGCCGAATCCTGGGATTACGTCGAAGCCGACGGCACCCGACTCGGCCAGAAAGTCACGCCGCTCGACCGCGTCGGCCTGTACGTGCCGGGCGGGCGCGCGTCGTACCCGAGTTCCGTGTTGATGAACGCAATTCCGGCCAAGGTCGCCGGTGTCGGCGAGCTGATCATGGTCGTGCCGACGCCGAACGGCGAGAAGAACCCGCTGGTGCTCGCCGCGGCCGCGATTACCGGCGTCGACCGCGTATTCACGGTCGGCGGCGCGCAGGCGGTGGCCGCACTCGCGTACGGTACGCAGACCCTGCCGCAGGTCGACAAGATCGTCGGCCCCGGCAATGCCTATGTCGCCGAGGCGAAGCGCCGCGTGTTCGGCACCGTCGGCATCGACATGGTCGCCGGTCCGTCTGAAGTGCTGATCATCTCGGACGGCAGCGGCCACGCCGACTGGGTCGCGATGGACCTGTTCGCGCAGGCTGAGCACGACGAACTCGCGCAGTCGATCCTGCTGTGCACGGACGCGGATTTCATCGACGCGGTTGCCGCATCGATCGATCGCCTGCTGCCGACGATGCCGCGCCGCGAGACGATCGCCGCGTCGCTCGCGAACCGCGGTGCGCTGATTCACGTCGACAGCCTCGAACAAGCCTGCGCGATCGCGAACCGCATCGCGCCGGAACACCTCGAACTGTCGGTGGACGATGCCGAGCCATGGATCGGCTGCATCCGCCATGCCGGTGCGATCTTCGTCGGGCACTGGTCGGTCGAGGCGCTCGGCGATTACTGCGCCGGACCGAACCACGTTCTGCCGACGATGCGCAGCGCGCGCTTTTCGTCGCCGCTCGGCGTGTACGATTTCCAGAAGCGCACCAGCATCGTGCAGATTTCGGAAGCCGGTGCGCAGACCCTCGGCCGGGTGGCGTCGATCCTCGCTCGCGGCGAGGGCCTGCAGGCGCATGCGCGCTCGGCCGAGATGCGGCTGCGCGATCGGTAGCCGCACCGCGGGCCAAAAGCCGTCGGCCGGGCCGGCGACTCTCGAAGCCGGCTTCCGGGGCGAGCGGCAACGCGCTGCGGCAGGGCCGCTTGCCCCGCCTCGTTGAACTACTGCAGGATGTCGCGCAGCGCCTCGACGAGCGCGGTGCATTGCTCGTCGGTGCCGACCGTAATCCGCAGGAACTGCTCGATCCGCGGCTGGCGGAAGTGCCGCACGATGATCGCGCGTCGGCGCAGCTCCGCGGCGAGTTCCCCGGCATCGCGCCGCGGATGTCGGGCGAACACGAAGTTCGCGGCCGATGGCAGCACGTCGAAGCCGAGCGACGTGAGATCCGCTGAAAGGTGGTCGCGGGTGGCGATCACCGCCGTGCGAGTGCGCTGGAAGTGCTCTTCGTCTTCGATCGCGGCGACGCCGCCGGCGATCGCGAGCCGGTCGAGCGGATAGGAATTGAAGCTGTCCTTGACGCGGTCGAGCGCTTCGATCAGGTCCGGATGGCCCACCGCGAAGCCGACGCGCAGGCCGGCGAGCGAACGCGATTTCGACAGCGTCTGGACGACGAGCAGGTTCGGATAGTGCCGCACCAGCGGAATCGCCGATTCGCCGCCGAAGTCGACATATGCTTCGTCGATGATGACGACGCACTGCGGATTGCCCGCGACGATGCGTTCGATGTCGGCCAGCGGCATCAGCCGGCCGGTCGGTGCATTCGGGTTCGGGAAAATGATGCCGCCGGCGGCGGCCGGGCCGTGCGGCAGGTAGTCGGCCGGGCGGATCGCGAAGTTGTCGTCGAGCGGCACGGTCTCGAACGCGATGCCGTACAGGCCGCAGTAGACCGGGTAGAAGCTGTACGAGATGTCCGGAAAGCGGAGCGGACGCTCGTGCTTGAGCAGCGCCATGAACGCGTGCGCGAGCACTTCGTCCGAGCCGTTGCCGGCGAACACCTCGCGCGGCTCGACGCCGAAGCGCGCCGCGATCGCCGCCTTCAGCCGGTCGGCGCGCGGATCGGGGTAGAGCCGCAATGCGTCCGACGCTTCGGCGCGGATCGCCGCGATCGCGCGGGGCGACGGCCCGTACGGATGCTCGTTGGTGTTGAGCTTGACCAGGTTGGCGAGCTTGGGTTGCTCGCCCGGGACATAAGGGGTCAGGCCGTGGACGACGGCGCTCCAGTATTGGCTCATCAGCGGATCAGGGTGTGTCGGACCGGAAAGGGACGGGGATCGCTGGTGCGCCCCGCATGCCGCGCGCCCGCGCAGGTACCGGAACGGCAGCATTGCAGCGCGACTCGCGGGCGATGGTATCATGACGCGAGAACGATGCCTGCCGGCATCCGATCCTTTCATTATCGTTCACACTCCCATGCGGCAAGCCGAAGTTACTCGCGACACCCTCGAAACCCGGATCATCGCGCGCGTCGACCTCGATGGCAGCGGCAAGGCCGCTCTCGCCACCGGAGTGCCGTTCCTCGATCACATGCTCGACCAGATCGCCCGCCACGGCGCGTTCGATCTCGATATCCGGGCCGAAGGCGATACACACATCGACGACCATCATACCGTCGAGGATGTCGGCATCACGCTCGGGCAGGCTTTCGCCAAGGCGCTCGGCGACAAGCGGGGTATCCGCCGCTATGGTCACGCCTACGTGCCGCTCGACGAAGCGCTGTCGCGCGTTGTCGTCGATTTTTCCGGACGCCCCGGGTTGCACTATTTTGTCAGCTACACGCGGGCGCGGATCGGCAGCTTCGATGTCGATCTCGCGCGCGAATTTTTCCAGGGTTTCGTCAATCACGCCGGCGTGACGCTGCATATCGACAACCTGCGCGGCGACAATGCCCACCACCAGTGCGAAACGATTTTCAAGGCCTTTGGGCGTGCGTTGCGGATGGCGGCCGAACGCGACGAGCGTGCGGCGGGAGCGATCCCCTCGACCAAGGGCGCACTCTGATTCCTTCCCGATTCATCTGATTACGATACGAGCGATTCCGCGATGAGCGACGTAGCCATCATCGACTATGGCATGGGCAATCTGCGCTCGGTTGCCAAGGCGATCGAACATATAGCGCCCGACAAGCGGGTGGTCGTGACCTCCGATCCGGCCGTCGTGGCCGCCGCCGCACGAGTGGTGTTCCCCGGGCAGGGCGCGATGCCCGACTGCATGCGCGAACTCGACCTGCGCGGACTGCGCGACGTGGTCAAGGCCGCCGCCGCGTCGAAGCCTTTCCTTGGCATCTGCATCGGCCAGCAGATGCTGTTCGAGCACAGCGAGGAAGGCAACGTGCCCGGACTGGGAATCCTGCCGGGGTGCGTGGTTCGCTTCCCCGACGCGAAGATGGTCGCCGCCGACGGCAGCCGGCTGAAAGTGCCGCACATGGGCTGGAACGAAGTGCGCCAGCGCAAGCCTCATCCGATGTGGGAGGGGATTCCGGACAACGAACGTTTCTATTTCGTCCATAGCTATTTCGTCGCGCCAGCCGACGCGGCGCTGGTCGCCGCCGAAAGCGACTACGGGATAAGGTTTACCAGTGCAGTCGCCCGGGCTAACATCTTTGCGGTTCAGTTCCACCCGGAAAAGAGCGCCCAGGCGGGCCTGAAAATGCTTGCGAATTTCATTTCCTGGGCGCCCTGACTCGTCTGGCCCTTGCCGTTTCCCATCCACTTCTGATATTGACCCCATCCCCCGTATGCTGCTGATTCCCGCTATCGATCTCAAGGACGGCCATTGTGTACGCCTGAAGCAGGGCGAAATGGACGATGCCACCGTATTTTCCGAGGATCCTGCCGCGATGGCTCGGCACTGGATCGAGCAGGGGGCGAGACGCCTGCACCTGGTCGATCTGAACGGTGCGTTCGCCGGCAAGCCGAAGAACGGCGCCGCGATCCGTTCGATCGTCGATGAGGTCGGCGACGACATTCCGGTGCAACTCGGCGGAGGCATCCGCGACCTCGACACGATCGAGCATTATCTCGACAACGGCATTTCGTACATCATCATCGGCACTGCCGCGGTGAAGAATCCGGGCTTCCTGCATGACGCCTGCGGTGCGTTTCCGGGTCACATCATCGTCGGCCTGGATGCCAAGGACGGCAAGGTCGCCGTCGACGGCTGGTCGAAGATGACCGGCCACGACGTCGTCGACCTGGCGAAGAAATACGAGGACTACGGGGTCGAAGCGGTCATTTACACGGACATCGGCCGCGACGGCATGCTTTCGGGCGTCAATGTCGAAGCCACCGTCCGCCTTGCCCAGGCGCTGCGCATTCCGGTCATCGCGAGCGGCGGCATTGCCAGTATCGCGGACATCGACGCGCTGTGCGCGGTCGAAGCCGAAGGCGTGATGGGCGCGATCACGGGGCGTGCCATCTATGAAGGGACGCTGGATTTTGCCGCCGCACAGGCGCGTGCCGACGAACTCAACGGCGGCGAAGCCTGATGCTTGCCAAACGCATCATCCCCTGTCTCGATGTCAGTGCGGGGCGCGTCGTCAAGGGGGTGAATTTCGTCGAGTTGCGCGATGCCGGCGATCCGGTCGAAATCGCGCGCCGCTACGATGAGCAGGGTGCCGACGAGATCACCTTTCTCGATATCACTGCCAGCTCGGATGCTCGCGACATCATCCTGCATGTCGTCGAACGGGTTGCCGAGCAGGTTTTCATCCCGCTGACGGTGGGTGGCGGCGTGCGCACCGTCGAGGATGTGCGCCGGCTGCTGAACGCCGGCGCCGACAAGGTCAGCATCAACACTGCTGCGGTGAATAACCCGCAGGTCGTCGCCGAGGCCGCCGGCAAGGTCGGCAGCCAGTGCATCGTCGTCGCGATCGATGCGAAACAGACGGCGCCCGGCAAGTGGCAGGTGTTCACGCACGGCGGGCGCAACAACACCGGGCTCGACGCAGTCGAATGGGCGCAGCAGGTCGCCGCGCTCGGCGCCGGTGAAATCCTGCTCACCAGCATGGATCGGGACGGCACGAAAATCGGTTTCGACCTCGCACTGACGCGCGCGGTCGCCGACGCAGTGCCGATTCCCGTGATCGCCAGCGGCGGTGTCGGGACGCTCGAACATCTCGCCGAGGGCGTCTCCGAGGGGCGTGCGGATGCGGTGCTCGCCGCCAGCATCTTTCACTTCGGGCAGCATACGGTGCGCGAAGCGAAGGAGCTGATGCGCAGCCGGGGCATCGAGGTGAGATTGTGAGCAAACCGAATTCCGTACGCTGGCTCAACGAGGTGCAGTGGGACGACCAGGGGCTCGTGCCGGTGATTGCGCAGGAAGCGGCGACCGGGGATGTGCTGATGTTCGCATGGATGAACCGCGAGGCGCTGCAGCGCACCGCCGAAACCGGCGAGGCGATCTACTGGTCGCGTTCGCGCCGCCGCCTGTGGCACAAGGGCGAGGAGTCCGGCCATGTTCAGAAAGTGCTGGAGATCCGCGTCGACTGCGATAGCGACGTCGTCCTCCTGAAGATCGAGCAGGTCGGCGGCATCGCCTGCCATACCGGCCGCCACAGTTGTTTTTTCCAGCGCTACCTGGCCGACGGTTCATGGGAAGCTGTCGATCCGGTCGTCAAAGATCCGAAGGATATCTACAAATGATCGATATCGAAGTGCTGCACCGAGTCGCCGCGACCCTTGCCGAGCGCAAGAAAGCCGATCCGGATTCGTCTTACGTTTCAAGCCTGTATGCCAAGGGTACCGACGCGATCTGCAAGAAGGTCGCCGAAGAGGCGGCCGAGACGATCATGGCAGCCAAGGACAAGGACATGCTCCACGTGGTCTGGGAAGTCACCGACCTGTGGTTCCACTCGCTGGTGCTGCTGACTCATTTTGGCCTGTCGGTCGATGACGTGCTCGCGGAGTTCCGGCGTCGCGAAGGGGTCTCTGGCATCGACGAGAAGAAATCCCGCACGGCTTCGTGAGGCAAACAAACCATGAGCGACTGTATTTTCTGCAGGATCGTGGCCGGCGAGATCCCGGCGAAGAAGATCCACGAGGACGAGGACATCCTCGTATTTCACGACATCCATCCTGTCGCGCCGGTTCACTTCCTGGTGATCCCGAAGCTGCACATTCCGTCGATGGCCGAGTTGCGGCCGGAGCACGCAGCGGTGATGGGCCGGTTGATGACCGAATCTGCCCGGATCGCCGGGGAACTAGGTTGCGCCGACGGCTTTCGAATGATCATCAACACGGGTCGGGTGGGACGACAGGAGGTGTATCATCTGCACGTCCACATCGTGGGCGGCCCGGAGGTGCTTCCGGCAATGTTGAGGCGTTAAGGAGAGAAGTAATGGGTTCATTCAGTATCTGGCACTGGCTGATCGTTCTGGTGATCGTCGTGCTGGTCTTCGGTACGAAGAAGCTGCGCAATGTGGGCCAGGATCTGGGTGGCGCGGTCAAGGGTTTCAAGGACGGCATGCGGGATTCCGAAAAGTCCGGTGACGACGTGCAGCAGAAGATCGGCGGTGACACGCTCGACGCGCAGGCGACGGACAAGAGCCACAACAAGGTCAGCCACTGACCTCCCACGGGACTTACCCGCTCAAAGGGGCGCCGCTGCAGTGCGCCCCTTCGTTTTGGCGCGATCCGCGAGCGAAGCATCCGGGCGGGACAACCAGCTAGATCATGTTTGATTTCGGTTTTTCGGAACTTGTCGTCATCGCAGTGGTGGCGCTGATCGTCGTCGGCCCGGAGCGCCTGCCGAAGGTGGCGCGCACCGCGGGCCACCTGCTGGGCCGGCTGCAGCGTTACGTCTCGGACGTGAAGTCGGACATTCAGCGTGAAATGCAGCTCGAAGAGCTCAAGGCGCTGCAGCAGCAGGTCGAACAACAGGCACGCGAACTGGAATCATCGGTGCGTGGCGAGGCGGCGAAAATCGAGGCGGACGTGAATGAGACCGTCGCGGAGGTGAAAGCCGGGGTGACGCTCGACGCCGCTCCCGCGCCGGTCGCCGATCGGTCCGAGGCGGGCGAACCGGCAGCTGCTTCCGGCACCCGGCCGGTCGCGCACACGGTGGAAGCGCCGGTGACCCTTGCTCCCGTCTCTCTTGCGCCGCAAGGTGATTCCGCTTCGGCGGGCAGGGACCTGGAGCCGGCTGCCGTCCCCGGGCAGCGGGCGGAGAAAGCATGAGCGAGCTTCAGGAAACCTTCATTTCGCATCTCGTCGAGCTGCGCGACCGGCTGTTGCGGGCGATGGTTGCGGTCATCGTGGTGTTTGTCTGCCTGATGCCCTGGGCCGGCGAGATCTACGACCTGCTTGCCCGGCCGATGATGAATACGCTGCCGGAAGGCACGCACATGATCGCGACCGGCGTGGTCACGCCGTTTTTCGTGCCGGTCAAGGTCACGATGATGGTGTCTTTCGTTCTGGCGCTGCCTTTCGTGCTCTATCAGGCCTGGGCGTTCATCGCCCCGGGACTGTATGCCCACGAGCGCCGCCTCGGCCTGCCGCTGGTGCTCGGCAGCACGCTGCTGTTTCTGCTCGGCATGGCCTTCTGCTATTTCTTCGTGTTCGGTACCGTCTTCAAGTTCATTGCCGAATTCGCGCCGAAGAGCATCGTCCCCGCGCCGGATATCGAGCAGTACCTGTCGTTCGTGATGACCCTGTTCATCGCCTTCGGCCTGACGTTCGAAGTTCCCGTGGCGGTGATCCTGCTCGTCAAGGCAGGGGTGGTCAGCATTGCCAAGCTCCGCGAAGTCCGACCCTACGTCATTGTCGGCGCGTTTGTCATCGCGGCGATCATCACGCCTCCCGATGTCGTGTCGCAGTTCATGCTCGCGGTGCCGATGTGCCTGCTCTACGAAGTCGGGATCCTGCTGGCGAAGTTCGTCGCCAAGCGCGATGCGGGAACGGGAGAGCCTGCGCGAGTCGAGCCGGGCCTCGATCGCATCGAAGCCCCGGAGCCGGACAGGAAATAAGCAAGGGCTGCCGCCGGACGCGCAAGCGGGATCAGCGCTCGGCCGGTGGTGTCGGCCGGCGTCCGACCTGCACTTTCAGATCGACTTCGCCGGCCGGGCGACGGATGCGGAACCGGGCTTCGTGTCCCGGGGGCAGGGCCGCGACGGTCTCCAGCATTCCCCTGGGGTCGTGCACTGACGTCCCATCGACGCTGAGCAGCACGTCGCCCGGCCGGATTCCCGCGCGTTCGGCGGGGCTGCCGCGCAGCACCCCGGCGATCAGGGCGCCATCGGCCTTCGGCAGGCCGAAGGATTCGGCCAGTTCGGCAGTCATTTCCTGTATCTCGACGCCGATCCAGCCGCGCGTCACTTCGCCGGTGGAAACGATCTGCTCGAGGACGTTGCGCGCAATCGAGACCGGTATCGCGAAACCGATACCGAGCGAGCCCCCCGAGCGCGAGTAGATCGCGGTATTGATCCCGACCAGATTCCCGTGGCTGTCGACGAGCGCGCCGCCGGAGTTTCCCGGATTGATCGCCGCATCGGTCTGGATGTAGTTCTCGAACGTATTGATCCCGAGCTGGCTGCGGCCGAGCGCCGAAACGATCCCCATCGTCACCGTCTGGCCGACCCCGAACGGATTGCCGATCGCGAGCACGACGTCGCCGACCTCGACGGCGTCGGTGGCTGCAAAGGTGATCGCCGGAAGCTTTCCGTTGTCTTCGAGCTTCAGCACCGCGAGATCGGTCTCCGGGTCGCGGCCGACGAGCTTGGCCGGGAATTTCCGCCCGTCGTTGAGCGCGACCTCGATCTCGTCCGCGGCCTCGATCACGTGATTGTTCGTGAGGATGAATCCGTCGGGGCTCGCGACGACGCCCGAGCCCAGCCCCGAGGCGCGCTGTGGCGGCGCGTTGTCCTGGCGCTCGCCGAAGAAATGACGAAAGATCGGATCGTCGAGAAGCGGATGACGCGGGCGCTCGACGTCCTTTGTCGTGTAGATGTGCACCACCGCCGGCATCGAACGTTTGGCGGCTTCTGCATACGAACCCGGGGCAACGACGACCGAATCGGAGGCAGCGCCGGGTGCTTCGAGGATTTCCACCACCGAGGACGGCGCAGCACCTTTGAGCCACTCGGGCTTCAGGGTGGTGAGGACAAACAGCACCGCGACGCTGATCGTCACGGCCTGCGCGAAGATCAGCCACAGGCGGCGCATAATGTTGCTCTGATGCGCGAGCGGCCGGACAGCTACCCGCGGAGGAATCGGACAAGTCAGTGAGCGGAGACCGCATGCAACTCATCGAGCTGCAAACCCATCTGGATGAACTGCTGGATGTCGCGCGATTCAGGGATTATTGCCCAAACGGATTGCAAGTGGAAGGACGCCCGGAGGTGAGACGGGTGTTGTGCGGGGTGACGGCGAGCCAGGCACTGGTCGATCTGGCGGTCGCCGAAGGCGCCGACGCGCTGCTCGTGCACCATGGCTACTTCTGGCGCGGCGAGGACGGCCGCATCACGGGGATCCGCAAGCGCCGCCTCGCCGGGCTGCTGCGCAACGATATCAGTCTTCTCGCCTATCATCTTCCGCTCGATGCCCACCCGGAATTGGGCAACAACGCTCAACTGGGCAAGCTGCTGGGCTGGCGTGGGGAAGGGCGGTTCGGCGATCAGGAGCTGGGCTGGATCGGAACCCCGATGCAGCCGAACAGCGCCGGCCATATCGCCCGTTCGCTCGCTGCGAGGCTCGGCCGGGAGCCGTTGCTGGTGGGCGATCCCGAGCGCGTCGTCCGGCGGGTGGCATGGTGCACCGGCGGTGCCCAGAGTTATTTCGAAGAGGCCATCGCCGCGGGGACGGATCTCTATGTCTCCGGGGAAATCTCCGAGCAGACGGTGCACGTTGCCCGCGAATCCGGTGTCGCGTTCATCGCCGCCGGGCACCACGCGACCGAGCGCTACGGCGTGCACGCGCTCGCGCAGCACCTGTCCGAGGTTTTCGGGCTCGACGCCCGGTTTGCCGATCTCGACAATCCGGTCTGATCGCCGGACGCCGTTCGCAGCGGTCACGGGGTCAGGACGAGAGGGATAGCTCCTTTGCCCGGACGTCCGGCTGATACGGGCCGAGGTGCTCTTCGAGAACGCCTGCCAGGACGAGGATCTCGTCGATCACGCTGAGCGGGAAGCCTTCCCGCATGCCGTCGCGGTTGTCGCGGAGCAGGTTCTCCAGGTAGGCCTGGCAGTCGCGACTCCCCCACAGGTTCTGGATCCGGCTCATGACGTGGGACATCTGTTCGATCGTGCTCGTGGGCCGGCGCGCCTCGTCGAATGTGTCCCAGGTTACCGCCTTGACGTTGAACGTCTTGTTCAGCTGCCGCGCGAGCGTGTCGAACTCGGGCCGCAATCCCGCGGCACGATACACCTCGAGCAGTTTCAGCCACGGCGTGATGGCTTTCTTCGGGTTCGACTGGATGAACTCGGCGAGCGTCTCGGCCGCCCCTTGCACGCGGCCGAAAGCCATCATGATTTCAGCCAGCTCGATCGCCGAGTCATGCTCTTCCGCATCGTCCTCGACGAGGAGCGCCGCCGCCGGGAGCTCCAGGCGCGGGGCCCCGGATAGTGAAACGGGCGGGCGAGCCGGGACGGAGGTTTCTGCAGACAGCGGGAATCCCGGTACTGCCGGGGCCGGCGCGGCGGGAGTGCCACGTGTTGCGGACGGGGCGTCGAGTCGCCTGTGCAGGGCAGGAGGCGATGGGATGTTCGCAAGCGGTGTCCTGCCGGACCGGCTTGCGGCCTCCGCCCGCTGTCTGCGCAGCCACAGCCCCCCTCCGGCCAGGGCGAGCAACAGGGTGCCGAGCGCAGTCGCCGGAACGATCCAGTCGCGCGATGACGAGGCGGGCATCATCGCGGGCGGCGTCACTGCGGGGGGGGCGATTGCGCTCGTTCGGGAAGCGGGGTCCGCAGTTGCGCGCACTCGCTCCATCATCGCCGCCTGGATTTGCTCCAGCCGGCGGATGCGTTCGTTCAGTTCGAGCTGGGCGACGATCGTCCGGTCGATCGCGCTGATTGCGCTTTGTTCGCGCTGCAACTGATCCTGCCCGGTATCCGTTGCCGCCTTGGCCGGCTCCGTTTTGGGGAGTTCGCTGCTGAGGCGCAAGCCGTCTCCATGGCGAACCTCTGTGCCGGGGGGAAGCGGATGACCTTCTTGCCGGAGCACCGGTTCTCTTTCGGCGGCAGAGACGAAGGCGGATACGGGCGCTCGCGTTGTTTTTCTTGCCGAGCGTGCAGGCTGCACGGACGACGTGCCGGCGCCCGGGACGGTGCGCGGTTTCGTCCTGACGGCGGAGGGCTCTGGCGCCGCCGCCGGGCGCGTTTCGGCGCCGTGTCCGATCCCCGCGGGAACCGCCGGCGCCTCCGGTGGAAAGTCGGGGAAGGACAGGAGCAGCGTGTATTCGCGACGCAGGTGCGCGTCGCACGTATCCTCGATCCCGAGTTTCACGATCGGTTCGACGACCGGTGCCGTCCCGGACACGACAATCCGCGCCGCGCGACCGTGGCCGACGACGCTTATCCGTCCGTTCCGTACCCATGGCACGCCGTCTTCGCTCGTGCCTGCCGTCAGCTTCAGGCATTCGCCCGCGCGCGCCGGCTCCCCGCCAGCGATCGCGATCTCCACCCGCAGCGGTGCTCCGATCGCCGACAACGCTACCGGCTCGCCGAGCGCGACGGCTGCCATGCCCGGCGATGCCGCGAGCGCCGTGACGCTCAGCACAACGGAAAAGGAGGCGGCCAGGTGTGCGGTTCTGTTCATTGTCGGCTCGTCGACGCCGCAGGGGCCCAGGATGGCGTTACATCTTGTGTCAAATTCGTGGCGCCATTTTAAACAGTCTGCATGTTCAGGGAGCGGGCATTCATCAGGGGATGTGCAGTAATTCGGAAAACGCCCGATCTGGTTTGCGGCTCTCCGCCTCGCGACGGGGTTGTCGGTGCCTGGCAGGGTTCGTATTCTACGTTGGCGCTCCAGCCACGACTTCGGAATTCACGGTAGTATCGACATCCCATACGCTACCGTACGTAAAGATGCCTCTTCCTCCTCCGCGTGCTCCCCGCCAGAAAGTCCATCTGCGCCAGATAAGCGTCGAGGGATATCGGCGCGACGACGGAATGCTCGAGCTCGAAGCGTGCCTGCGGGACACGAAAGAGATCGACTACGTGCTCGCTTCCGGTGTCCGTCGGGCCGGCGACGCGATCCACGAGATGAGGGTCCGGGTTACCCTCGACGCCGATTTCACGATCGTCGACGCGCAAGCCTGTTCCGACAGCGTGCCGTACCCGGGGGGCTGCGACACCATTGCGCCCGCGTACCGGCAACTGGTCGGGCTGAACCTGATGCGGGGTTTTCGCCGGACCGTCAGCGAGATGTTCAGCGACGTCCGCGGCTGCTCCCACATGACCGAGCTGCTGCTGAGCCTGCCGACCGCCGCAATCCAGACGCTGGCCACTTTTCGCCGCGACAACGAGGACGGGGACGAGAAGCCGTTCCAGCTCGATCGTTGCCACGCCCTGGAAACCTCGACGCAGACCGTGCGCCTGTACTACCCGAAGTGGCATCGGGGGCGGGCGAACGACCCGTGATCCCTGTCGGGTACGGGCAGCCCGGGCTGAAATTCCGCACTGCGCAATTCCGGTTATAATCCCGCGATCTTGCGGCGATCGCGCCCGTTTCGGGGGCGAGTCATGAGACGGGGCCGGGCTGCATTGTCCGGTCGGCAGCGGCGTGCGTCGGACGAGGGAGACGGCGCCCGTCGCGGAGCGAAGCTCCGAAGCGTCCCATCAACCTGTTCGCGCCGCTTGTGCGTCGCGTCTTCGATCGAAGGGCAACCATGAAGATTCATGAGTATCAGGCAAAAGAGCTGTTGAGAAAGTACGGCGTCGTCACGCCGCGCGGCATCCCCTGCTTTTCCGTGGATGAAGCAGTCAAGGCCGCCGAGCAGCTGGGCGGATCGGTCTGGGTCGTGAAGGCCCAGATTCACGCGGGGGGGCGTGGCAAGGGCGGCGGCGTGAAGCTCGCGCGGTCGATCCATGAAGTGCAACAGCACGCCGGCGAGATTCTCGGCATGCAACTGGTGACCCACCAGACCGGCCCCGAGGGGCAGAAAGTCCGCCGCCTGCTGATCGAGGAAGGCGCAGACATCAAGAAGGAATACTACGTCGCGGCGCTGACCGACCGTGCAACGCAATCGGTGGCGATCATGGCCTCGTCCGAAGGCGGCATGGATATCGAGGAGGTCGCGCACAACACCCCCGAGAAGATCATCAAGGTGTTCGTGAATCCGCTCGTCGGCCTGACCGACGCGCAGGCGACCGAACTCGCGAAGGGCATCGGTGTGCCCGACGCGTCGATCGACAAGGCGGTCGACACGTTCAAGAAGCTCTACACCTGCTACATGGAAACCGATGCCTCGCTGGCGGAAATCAATCCGCTGATCCTCGAGGGCAACGGCAACATCAAGGCGCTCGATGCGAAGTTCAACTTCGACTCGAACGCGCTGTTCCGTCATCCCGACATCGTCGCGTTCCGTGATCTGGATGAAGAAGATCCGGCCGAAATCGAGGCCTCGAAGTTCGACCTTGCGTACATCTCGCTCGACGGCAACATCGGCTGCCTGGTGAACGGCGCCGGTCTGGCGATGGCGACGATGGATACGATCAAGCTGTACGGTGCCGAACCGGCGAACTTCCTCGACGTCGGCGGCGGTGCGACGACCGAGAAGGTCACCGAAGCTTTCAAGATCATGCTCAAGAACCCGAAGGTCAAGGGCATCCTCGTCAACATCTTCGGCGGCATCATGCGCTGCGACACGATCGCTGCCGGCGTCGTCGCCGCCGCGCGCGAAGTGCATCTGGCGGTGCCGCTCGTCGTGCGCATGAAAGGCACGAACGAGGACCTCGGCAAGCAGATCCTCAAGGATTCCGGTCTGCCGATCATCGCCGCCGATACGATGGCCGAAGCGGCCGAGAAGATCGTCGCTGCCGTCAAGTAAGGAGCCATCGAATGTCGATTCTCATCAATAAAGACACCAAGGTCATCACCCAGGGCATCACCGGCAAGACCGGGATGTTCCACACCTCGAAGTGCCGCGAATACGCGAACGGTGCGAACTGCTTCGTCGCCGGTGTCAACCCGAAGAAGGCCGGCGAGGATTTCGAAGGCGTGCCGATCTACGCCACTGTCAAGGAAGCGAAGGAAGCTCAGGGCGCGACCGTCTCCGTGATCTACGTGCCGCCGGCCGGCGCCGCCGCGGCGATCTGGGAAGCGGTCGAAGCGGATCTGGACCTCGCGATCTGCATCACCGAAGGCATCCCGGTTCGTGACATGCTGGAAGTGCGCAACAGGATGAAGGCCAAGGTTGCGGCCGGCGGCAAGGAAACGCTGCTCCTCGGGCCGAACTGCCCGGGCCTGATCACGCCGGACGAGATCAAGATCGGCATTATGCCCGGTCACATCCACCGCAAGGGCCGCATCGGTGTCGTGTCGCGCTCGGGCACGCTGACCTACGAGGCGGTCGCACAGCTGACCGAGATCGGTCTGGGCCAGTCGTCAGCAGTCGGCATCGGCGGGGACCCGATCAACGGTCTGAAGCACATCGACGTGATGCGCATGTTCAACGACGATCCGGACACCGACGCGGTGATCATGATCGGCGAGATCGGCGGGCCGGACGAGGCGGAAGCGGCGCAGTGGTGCAAGGCCAACATGAAGAAGCCGATCGTCGGCTTCATCGCCGGCGTCACCGCGCCGGCCGGCAAGCGTATGGGCCACGCCGGTGCGCTGATCTCGGGTGGCGCGGATACTGCCGACGCCAAGCTCGCGATCATGGAAGAATGCGGCTTCACGGTGACCCGCAATCCGTCCGAGATGGCCAAGCTGCTGAAGGCGATGCTGTAAGCACGATTCGCCCCGAGCGGTAGAAAAGCGCCGGCTGGACCGGCGCTTTTCGTTGCTGGGAGCCGGCAGGGAAAAACTGCTAGAATCCTCCGCTGCGCTTTTTTTCGCTTATCGTCCATCCGGAGTTTTTCATGGCAATTGAACGTACCCTGTCCATCATCAAGCCCGACGCCGTCGCGAAGAACGTGATCGGCAAGATCTACCAGCGCTTCGAAGATGCAGGCCTGAAGATCATCGCGTCGAAGATGGTGCATCTGTCCGAGCGCGAAGCCGGCCAGTTTTACGCCGTGCACAAGGAGCGCCCGTTCTTCAAGGATCTGGTGTCCTTCATGATTTCCGGCCCGGTGATGATCCAGGTGCTCGAAGGCGAGAGCGCGATTGCGAAGAACCGCGACCTGATGGGCGCCACCGATCCGAAAAAAGCCGATGCCGGCACGATTCGTGCGGATTTTGCGGAATCCATCGACGCAAACGCGGTCCATGGTTCCGATGCGCCGGAAACGGCCGCCGTCGAGATTGCCTTCTTCTTTCCCGGCATGAACGTGTACACCCGCTGAACCCCTCACGGGGAAAGCCCGCGCATCGGCCCGCGCATCTTCATCGATAGCGGGCCGATTGCATTATGGGAGCTGTACAGGACACAGATGCTTACACCGGTCAACCTGCTCGATTTCGACGTCGACGGTCTCGTCAACTGGTTCGCTGAACGGGGCGAGAAGCCTTTTCGTGCGCGTCAGGTGATGCGCTGGATGCACCGTTTCGGCGAAACCGATTTCGGCAACATGACCGACGTGGCGAAGAGCCTGCGCGCGAAGCTCGCCGAAGAGGCCTGCATCCGGGCGCCCTGCGCGATCCGCGATTCGGTGTCGGCCGACGGGACGCGCAAATGGCTGCTCGATGTCGGCAGCGCGAACGCGGTCGAAGCGGTGTTCATTCCCGAGACCAACCGCGGCACATTGTGCATCTCGTCGCAAGCCGGCTGCGCCCTCGACTGCGCGTTCTGCTCGACCGGCAAGCAGGGCTTCAACCGCAACCTCTCGGCGGCCGAGATCATCGGCCAGCTGTGGCTCGCGAACAAGCTCCTCGGCGGCAGCGCGTCGCCGGCAGGTTCGAAGGACGGAGACGGCGAGCCCGACAACGGCCGTGTCATCAGCAACGTCGTGATGATGGGGATGGGCGAACCGCTCGCGAACTTCGACAATGTCGTCACTGCGCTGCGGCTGATGCTCGACGATCACGCATACGGACTGTCGCGCCGCCGCGTGACGGTGTCGACGTCGGGAATCGTTCCGGCGATGGATCGCCTGCGCGACGAATGTCCGGTCGCGCTGGCGGTGTCGCTGCATGCGCCGGATGATGCGTTGCGCGACCGCCTGGTGCCGATCAATCGCAAATATCCGTTGCGCCAGCTGATGGCGGCGTGCCAGCGCTACCTCGAACGGGCGCCGCGCGACTTCGTGACCTTCGAATACGTCATGCTCGACGGCATCAATGACTCGGACGCGCATGCGCGCGCGCTCGTCGAACTGGTGCGCGACGTGCCGTGCAAGTTCAACCTGATCCCGTTCAACCCTTTCCCGAATTCCGGCTTCGATCGTTCCTCGACTGAACGCATCCGGCGCTTTGGCGGGATCCTGATCGACGCGGGCATCGTCACGACGACCCGCAAGACGCGCGGCGACGACGTGAACGCGGCCTGCGGGCAGCTCGCGGGACAAGTGCAGGACCGGTCGCGGCGCACGGTCAGGCTGGTGAAGTCGATGGAGGGGCGCTGATGATGCGCTGGTTCGCGGCGCCGCTGCTCCTCTGCGCTGTCGTGCTCGGGCTGGCTGCGTGCGCGGCGCCATCGGGCGCCGGACGCCCGCTGGCGGAGCGGCCGGTCTCTGAAGTGCCGGTGACGAATGCCGCGACGGCGAGCGCCAAGGTCCACGTGGATCTCGGCATGGCGTATCTTCAGGTCGGGCGCTACGCGGTCGCGCTCGACGAGGCGCGGGCGGCTCTCGCGAGCGATTCTGCGTACTCGCCGGCGTATCACCTGATGGGTCTCGTCTATATGTTCATCGACGACCGGAACGCGGCGCGCGACAATTTCCTGCGCGCGCTGCAGAGCGCGCCGAACGACCCCGAGTTCAACAACAGCTACGGCTGGTTCCTGTGCGTGTCGGGGCAGGAAGCGGAAGGGCTCGAACGGCTCGCGCGCGCCGCGCGCAACCCGTATTACCGCACGCCCTCGCGGCCTTACACGAACGCGGGCCTGTGCCACCTGCGGCGCGGCAACGAGGCCGCGGCCGAGGCCGAGTTCCAGCGCGCCATAGAGCTCGACGCATCCAACGCGCAGGCGCTCTACCACCTTGCCGCGATCGCCTACCGCGGTGGCGCCTACGAGCTTGCGCGGAACCATCTCGTGCAGTTGCACCAGCAAAGCGAGCCGACGGCGGAGTCCGTATGGCTCGGTGTGCGCACCGAGCACAGGCTCGGCAACCGCGAGGCCGAGTCGAGCTACGCGGCGCAACTGCGCGGCCGTTTTGCCGACAGCGTGGAACATCGGGCAATGAATCAGGGAAATTACGAGTGAACGACGTTCATCGTGAAGAGGGCGCGACCCCGGTCGAACCGGCTGCTGCAGCTTCTGTCGGAGAGATCCTGCGCCGCGCACGCGAAGCCCGCGGCGAGACCCTCGGCGACGTCGCGTACGCATTGAAACTGACCTCCAGGCAGATCGAGGCGATGGAAGCCGAGCGCTTCGATCTGCTGCCCGGACCGGCGTTTGTTCGCGGCTTCCTGCGCAATTACGCGCGGTACCTCGGGATCGACCCGGCCGCGCTGCTCGCCGGCCTCGCAAAAAACGCCGCTGCGATGCCGGTCGAACTCGCCCCGGTGTCGAATGCCGAGGGCGTGATGCCGAGCGGCAGGGCGGCGCGTTCCGCCCGTCTGCCGGCGGCGCTGGTTGCCGGCGGCTTGCTGGCCGTGGTCGTCGCGGGGTGGTTTTTCGACTGGTTCCAGATGCCGGACGCCGATACCACAACGGTCGAATTGACGCCGTCCGAAGGGGGGGCGACGCCGCTGCCGCCGGTGCCGCTCGAACCTCCGTCCCCGGCGGCCGAGTCCGCCGTGGCGCCGCAAGTGTCTTCGCCGGCTGCGCTGGCGGCGGATGGCGTGGCGGCGGACGATGTACCACCGCAAGCGCCTGCCGCAGCGGCCTCGCCGGGAGTCGCCCCCGCCTCCATTCCGGGAGGCAGTGCGGCCACGACAGTTCCTGCTGAACTGCCGGGCGTGGAGCACCTCGTGTTCCGTTTCGCCGGTGAATCGTGGGTGGAGGTGCGTGACGCGACGGGCGCGATCATTTTTTCCGGCATCAATGCGGCGGGCAGCACGCGTACGATCCAGGGCAAGCCGCCGTTCGGACTCGTCGTCGGCAACGCGCACAAGGTCACGACGGAATTTCGCGGACAGCCGCTGGACCTTGTTCCCCATATTCGCGTCGGCGTCGCAAAGCTGACCGTGAAGTGAGCTGAAATGGCAACGAATTCTTCTTCGGGAGTACTCGCCCGTCACAAGACGCGGCAGGTCAGGGTGGGGCGGGTCAGCATCGGTTCCGACGCACCGGTGGTCGTGCAGTCGATGACGAACACCGACACCGTCGACGTGCTCGGGACCGCGATGCAGGTCGCCGAGCTCGCCCGCGCCGGCTCCGAGCTCGTGCGCATCACCGTCAACAACGAGGCGGCCGCGAAGGCCGTGCCGCATATCCGCGACCGCCTGCTGGCGCTCAATGTGGACGTGCCGCTCGTCGGCGACTTCCACTACAACGGCCACAAGCTGCTCGCCGAGCATCCGGCCTGCGCCGAGGCGCTGGCGAAGCTGCGGATCAATCCGGGCAACGTCGGCGCGGGCGCGAAACGCGACCCGCAGTTCGCGGCGATCGTCGACATCGCGTGCCGCTACGATAAGCCGGTGCGCATCGGCGTGAACTGGGGAAGCCTCGATCCGTCGGTGCTGGCCCGCGTCATGGACCAGAACGCCAGGCTCGCACAGCCGCGCGACGCGAACGCGGTGATGCGCGAAGCCCTCGTCGTGTCGGCGCTGGAATCGGCGGCGAAGGCCGAAGAATATGGGCTCGGGGGCGACCGCATCATCCTGTCGGCGAAAGTGTCGAGCGTGCAGGACCTGATCGCGGTGTATCGCGATCTGGCGGCGCGCTGCGACTATCCGCTGCACCTCGGGCTGACCGAGGCGGGAATGGGCTCGAAAGGCATCGTCGCCTCGACCGCGGCGCTCGCGGTACTGCTGCAGGAAGGCATCGGTGACACGATCCGCATCTCGCTGACGCCGGAACCGAACGGCAGCCGCACGCAGGAAGTCGTCGTCGCGCAGGAGATCCTGCAGACGATGGGCCTGCGCGCATTCACGCCGATGGTGATCGCCTGCCCGGGGTGCGGGCGTACGACCAGCACCTTCTTCCAGGAACTGGCGTCGGGCATCCAGTCCTATGTGCGGGACCAGATGCCGGTGTGGCGCGAGCAGTACGACGGCGTCGAGAACATGACCGTCGCGGTGATGGGCTGCGTCGTGAATGGGCCGGGCGAGAGCAAGCACGCCAACATCGGCATCTCGCTGCCCGGCACCGGCGAAACTCCCGCGGCACCGGTGTTCGTCGATGGCGAGAAAACCGTCACGCTGCGTGGCGACAATATCGGCACCGAATTCAAGGCCATCGTCGACGACTACGTGGCCACCCGATACGTGAAAAAGGCGGGCTGAACCGTCAGCTTATGACAGAAAAAAAACCGATGATTCAGGCCTTGCAGGCCGTACGCGGGATGAACGACATCCTGCCCGACGAGGCCGAAGCCTGGGAGCATTTCGAGGACATCGTCCGGGACTGGCTGCGCAGCTACGGCTACCGGCCGATCCGCATGCCGATCGTCGAGCCGACGCCGCTGTTCAAGCGCGCGATCGGCGAAGTCACCGACATCGTCGAGAAGGAGATGTACTCCTTCGAGGACGCGCTCAACGGCGAACAGCTGACGCTGCGCCCCGAAGGCACGGCATCCTGCGTGCGCGCCGCGATCCAGCACAAGATGCTGTCCGCCGGCGCGCAACGCCTCTACTACCACGGCCCGATGTTCCGCCACGAGCGGCCGCAGAAAGGGCGCTACCGCCAGTTTCACCAGATCGGTGTCGAGGCGCTGGGCTTCGACGGACCCGACATCGACGCTGAACACATCCTGATGTGCGCGCGCCTGTGGGACGACCTCGGGCTCGAGGACGTCAGACTCGAGCTGAACTCATTGGGCTCGTCGGACGAGAGGGCGCGCCACCGGGCGGAACTCGTCACGTACCTCGAGGGGCATCGCGAGCGCCTCGACGACGATGGCAAGCGACGCCTGCACACGAATCCGCTGCGCATCCTCGACACCAAGAACCCCGAACTGCAGGACCTCGTCGATAACGCGCCCAAGCTGCTCGATTTCCTCGGCGAGGACTCGCTGAAGCACTTCAATGGCGTACAGGTGCTGCTCAAGGACGCCGGCGTTCCATACCGCATCAACCACCGGCTCGTGCGCGGCCTCGACTATTACAACCGTACCGTGTTCGAGTGGGTCACGACGCGGCTCGGCGCGCAGGGCACGGTGTGCGCGGGCGGCCGCTACGACGGTCTCGTCGAACAGCTCGGCGGCCGTCCGGCGCCGGCGGCCGGTTTCGCGATGGGCATCGAGCGGCTCCTCGCGCTGTGGCGCGAAAGCGGCGGCGAGGCCGAACCGGCCCAGCCGGACGTGTACGTCGTCCATCTCGGCGAGCAGGCGCAGCGCCTCGCGTTTCGCGCCGCCGAGGCCCTGCGCAGCCACGGCTTCGCAGTGTTGACGCATTGCGGCGGCGGCAGCTTCAAGTCGCAGATGAAGAAAGCGGACGCAAGCGGGGCACCGGTCGCGGTCGTGATCGGTGACGACGAGGCGGCGACGGGCGAAGTCGGCCTCAAGCCGTTGCGCGGCCCCGGCGGCCAGCAGCGTGTCGCGCTCAACGGTCTCGCCAATGCGGTGGCCGAATGCCTGTTCACGGAAAATGAGGAAGAAGATGGCAGTCTATGACCTGGAAGAACAGGAGCAGATTTCCGAGCTGAAGGCCTGGTGGGCGCAGTACGGCAAGTTCGTGACGACGCTCGCGGTAGCGGCGGCGCTCGCGTCGGTCGGCTGGCAGGGCTTCGGGTGGTACCAGAACAAGCAGGCGAGCGAGGCCGGCGCGCTGTATTTTGTCGTGCAGCAGGCGGCCGAGCGAGGCGACGCGCAGAAGGCCCGCGAGGCCGCGGGGCAGATCATCGAAAAATTCTCCGGCACCGCCTATGCCGAAATGGCTGCGCTGCTGTCGGCCGGCGTGCAGTTCAGCGCCGGTGAGGGAAAGAACGCGCGCGCCCAACTCGAGTGGCTGGTGGAACACGGCAGCGATCCGGCACTGCGGGACATCGCGCGCCTGCGGCTCGCGAGCGTGTTGCTCGACGAAGGCGCCCATGCCGATGCGCTCGCCCGGCTGCAAGCCGAGCCGGATGCGGCACTGAAGGGGCGTTTCGCCGATCTGCGCGGCGACGTGCTGGCGGCGAGCGGCAAGCCTGCCGAGGCCCGCAGCGCGTACCAGGGTGCGCTGGACGCGATTGCGCAGGGCGGCACCGAAGGCGGCGAGACGCTGCGTGAAGTGGTCCGCGTGAAGCTTCAGGCACTGGAGGGCTGAGCGATGACGCGTCCTCTGGTTACCCTGCTGCTTGTGGGCGCGCTCGCGCTTTCCGCCGGCTGCTCGTCACTGAATCCTTTTGCCTCGTCGACGCCCAAGCCGGCCCAACTCGTCGCCTTCAAGCCTTCGGCCGAGCTGCATACGGTGTGGCAGGCGAAGATCGGCTCGTCGGGACCGTACGTGTTCCAGCCGGCCGTCGTCGGCGAGGAGGTCTATGCGGCGGCGCATGACGGCACGGTCGCGCGCTACCAGGATGGAAAAGCCGTGTGGACGGCGAAGGTCGGCAAGCGCCTGTCCGCGGGAGTCGGCAGCGACGGCCGCCTGGCCGTCGTCGTGACGACCGGCGGCGAAGTGGTCGCGTACGACGCCGCCACCGGCGCGCCGCGCTGGCGAGTTCCGGCAGGCGTCGAGGTCCTCGCCCCGCCCGCGGTCGGCGAGGCGGTCGTGGTCGTGCGCGCGTCGGACAGCCGCCTGATCGGGCTCGACGCCCGGGATGGCAGTCGTCGCTGGGTGTTCCAGCGGCCGACGCCGCCGCTGGCGCTGCGCAGTTTCGCCGGCATGACGATCGAAGGCGGCGTGGCGATCGTCGGCTATCCGGGAGGCAAGCTGGTCGCGGTCAATCTCGCGAACGGCGGGCCGATGTGGGAGCTGACGGTGGCGACACCGCGCGGCGCAACCGAGCTCGAGCGGGTTGCCGACGTCGTCGGAACGCCGGTGCTCGGCCGGCGGGAAGTGTGCGCGGTGGCCTACCAGGGACGCGCGGCGTGCTTCGACGCGAGCAACGGCAACGCGCTCTGGTCGCGCGAGTTCTCGAGCAGCGCGGGCATGGACCGTGACACGCGCTTTGTCTACATCACGGACGACAAGGACGCGGTCCACGCGCTGGATGCCGGCAGCGGCGCGAGCGCCTGGAAACAGGATGCGCTGGCGCGGCGAATGGTGTCGCGCCCGCTTGTCGCGGGCAATTTCGTCGCCGTGGGCGACAGGGAAGGTTACGTGCACCTGCTCGACCGCGAGAGCGGTGCCTTCGCGGCGCGAGCACGCGCCGACGACAGCGCGATCGTTGCCGATCCGCGCCGCTTCGGTGCACAGGGTTTTGTCATCCAGACGCGTGACGGCAACGTCCGCGTCTTTGAGGTCCGCTAGGCGGGAATGAGCGCTTGAAACCCACAATAGTTCTGGTTGGCCGGCCCAATGTCGGCAAGTCCACGCTGTTCAACCGGCTGACGAAAACCCGTGACGCACTCGTGGCCGACCAGCCCGGGTTGACGCGCGACCGCCACTACGGCATCGGCCGCGTCGGCGACCGCGATTATCTGGTCGTCGACACGGCCGGTTTCGATCCCGTGGCCAAGGACGGCATCATGCACGAGATGGCGCGGCAGGCCGAGCAGGCGATTGCCGAGGCCGACGCGCTGCTGTTCATGGTCGACGGCCGCAGCGGCCTCACGCCTCATGACGAGCAGATCGCCGCACGCCTGCGCCGCGCCGGGCGCCCGGTCTATCTCGTCGTCAACAAGTCGGAAGGCATGGAGCGGACGATGGTCGCGGCCGAATTCCATGCGCTCGGGCTCGGCGACCCGCTGCCGGTTTCCGCCTCCCATGGCGAGGGCGTGAAACAGCTCCTCGACCTCGTGCTCGGCGCCTTTCCGCCCGATGTCGAGCCCGAAGAGGACGAGGGGCGCACGCCGCGGATCGCGATCGTCGGCCGTCCGAACGTCGGCAAGTCGACCTTCGTCAACAGCCTGCTCGGCGAGGAGCGCGTCATCGCGTTCGACATGCCGGGCACGACACGCGATGCGATCGCGATCCCGTTCGAACGGGACGGGCGCCGCTATACGCTGATCGATACCGCCGGCCTGCGCCGGCGCGGCAAAGTCTTCGAGGCGGTCGAGAAGTTCTCGGTGATCAAGACGCTGCAGGCGATCGAGCAGGCGAACGTGGTCGTCCTGGTGCTCGACGCATCGCAGGACATTTCCGACCAGGACGCGCATATCGCGGGATTCATCCTCGAGGCGGGCCGCGCGCTGGTCGTCGCGGTCAATAAATGGGACGACGTCGACGACTACCGCCGCGAGCTCATCAAGCAGGATCTCGCCCGCAAGCTCAATTTCCTCTCGTTCGCACGCTTTCACTACATTTCGGCGCTGAAGGGGGCGGGCGTTGCCGCAGTCATGAAGTCGGTCGACGCGGCCTATGCCGCAGCGATGATCAACCTGTCGACCCCGCGCCTCACACGCACGATGCAGGCTGCGCTCGCGAAACAGGCACCACCGCGCCACGGTGTTTTCCGGCCGAAGATGCGCTATGCGCACCAGGGCGGCAACAATCCTCCAGTCGTCGTCATTCACGGCGCGGCACTCGATCATGTGCCGACCTCGTACGTGCGCTATCTCGAACGGACCTTCATGGAGGCGTTCAAGCTGCAGGGGACGCCGTTGCGGATACAATTCCGTACTGCGCACAATCCGTTTATAGGAAAAGAATAGGCTCCGCACCGGGAGGATGTGCCGGCGCCAATATTGCGGCGCAGCATAAAATCCTTTACATTCACAAGAAGATAGAGTTTCGAGGTTTTAAAATGAGCAATAAAGGGCAACTTCTACAAGACCCGTTTCTGAATACCCTGCGCAGGGAGCATGTGCCGGTCGCGATTTACCTGGTGAATGGCATCAAGCTGCAGGGCCAGATCGAATCCTTCGACCAATACGTCGTTCTGCTGAAGAACACCGTTACCCAGATGGTCTACAAGCATGCGATCTCCACGGTCGTGCCTGCACGTCCGGTCAATATCCAGCAGCAGGATTCGGGTGACGGCAATAGCTGAGCCCCGACCCATCGAGCGGTCATTCCCGGCTTTGTCGAGTCTCCATGTTTGAGCGTCCTGCTGCCGGTGAGCGGGCCGTTCTTGTTCAACTCGATCTGAATCAGGGCGCACTCGACGAGCGCCTTTCCGAACTCAGGCTGCTCGCCGTCAGCGCGGGCGCGAGTGTCGAAGCGGTCATCGGCGGGCGGCGTGCGAAGCCCGATCCGGCGTTGTTCGCCGGGCGCGGGAAAGTCGACGAGATTGCCGAGACGTTGCGCGTTCATGACGCCAATCTCGTCATTTTCAATCATGCGCTGTCGCCGGCACAGCAGCGCAACCTCGAGCGTTCGCTCGAGTGTCGTGTCATCGACCGCACCGCGCTGATCCTCGACATCTTCGCGCAGCGCGCGCGCAGCCACGAAGGCAAGCTGCAGGTCGAACTCGCGCAGCTCGACCATCTGTCGACACGGCTCGTCCGCGGCTGGACTCACCTCGAGCGGCAGAAGGGCGGCATCGGCCTGCGCGGGCCGGGCGAGACGCAGCTCGAAACCGACCGCCGCCTGCTCGGCACGCGGGTCAAGACGCTGAAAGAGCGGCTCGCCCGCATCGAGAAGCAGCGGCGCGTGCGCCGGCGCGGCCGGCTGGGGCGCGGCGTGTTGTCGGTGTCCCTCGTCGGGTACACCAACGCCGGCAAATCGACGCTCTTCAACGCGCTGACGAAAGCCGGGGCGTACGCGGCCGACCAGTTGTTCGCGACGCTCGACACGACCTCGCGCCGCCTGTATGTCGGCGAGGGAGGCAACGTCGTGCTCTCGGATACCGTCGGCTTCATCCGCGATCTTCCGCATTCACTGGTCGCGGCCTTTCACTCGACGCTCGAGGAAACCGCCAGTGCCGACCTGCTGCTGCACGTTGTCGACGCGGCCAGCGAGGATCGGGAGGCGCAGGTCGATGCGGTCAATCGCGTGCTCGTCGAGATCGGCGCGGGCGAGGTGCCGCAAATCATGGTGATGAACAAGATCGACCTCACCCAGGCCGAAGCGGCGGTCAATCGGGATGAGTATGGTAAGATCGACCGCGTTTTTTTGAGCGCCAGGACAGGCGAAGGACTGGGCCTGCTCCGCGATGCTCTGGCCGAAGCGGCACGCGCAGGCGCGGCTGCCCCGGAAGATCCTGCGGGATCTTCGCCGAATCTCACCGATATCGATCCTATTCAAACGTGATTACAGGCGTTCTAATGTCACTCAATGACCCTCGCTGGGGCAATCAGGGTAATGACGACGGCAAACGCGGCGACGGAAATCGCGGCGGGAACCAGGGGCCCCCGGATCTCGAAGACATCTGGCGTGATTTCAACCAGCGGCTGTCGAGCATGTTCGGCGGCAAGCGGGGGGGGCGCAACGGCGGCAGCGGTGGAGGGGGCGGCCCGCAGATGCCGCAGATTTCGTTCCGCCAGTTCGGCGGCGGAATCGGCGCGCTGCTGGCGCTCATCTTCATCGTCTGGCTCGCGAGCGGTTTCTACATCGTCGACGCGAACCAGCGCGGCGTCGTGCTGCGCTTCGGGAATTTCGTGCAAACCACCGATCCCGGCCTGCGCTGGCGCCTGCCTTATCCGATCGAGAGCAACGAGATTGTCGATCTGACCGGGGTGCGGACCGTCGAGGTCGGCTATCGCGGCACCGAGCGCAACAAGGTGCTGCGCGAGTCGCTGATGCTCACCGATGACGAAAACATCATCAATATCCAGTTCGCGGTCCAGTATGTGCTGAGCAGTCCCGAGAACTACCTGTTCAACAACCGCTTTCCGGACGAATCGGTGATCCAGGCCGCCGAATCGGCGATGCGCGAGATCGTCGGCAGAAGCAAGATGGACTTCGTGCTGTATGAAGGGCGCGAGCAGATCGCGGCGAGCGCCCACGAACTGATCCAGAAAATTCTCGATCGTTACGAAACCGGCATTCAGGTCAGCCGTGTGACGATGCAGAATGCGCAACCCCCGGAGCAGGTTCAGGCAGCCTTCGACGACGCGGTGAAGGCGGGTCAGGACCGCGAGCGCGCGCGCAACGAGGGCGAGGCCTACGCGAACGACGTGATACCGCGCGCGCGCGGGACGGCATCGCGCCTCATCGAGGAGGCGAACGCCTATCGGGAGCGGGTAATCGCCAATGCCCAGGGCGAGGCCAGCCGCTTCACGCAGGTGCTCGAAGAATACCGGCGCGCGCCGGAGGTGACGCGCGAGCGGATGTATCTGGACACGATGCAGCACGTGATGTCGAATTCCAGCAAGGTCATGGTGGATGCGAAGGGCAACGGAAATCTTCTCCTGATGCCGCTCGACAAGCTGCTGCAGGGCGTCGGAACAGCGCAGTCGGCGCAGGAGCCGGTGACTTCATCGCCCGCGGCCCCGGCCGCACCGGCCCCGACACCGCGGGCCGACAGTTCTTTTGATGCCCGCAGCCGCGATGTGTTGCGTGACCGTGAGCGGGGAGAGCGTTGATGCGTGACAAGATGTCGCTCGTTGCGGGCGCGCTGCTGTTTATCGGCGTCCTTGCGTCAATGACGCTATTTACCGTCGATCAGCGTCAGTTCGCGGTCGTATTCCAGCTCGGTGAGGTCAAGGACGTCATCGACAAGCCGGGCCTGAACTTCAAGTGGCCGATGATCCAGAACGTGCGCTTTTTCGACCGCCGCATCCTGACAATGGATACGCCGGAGCCGGAGCGCTTCATCACCGCGGAGAAGAAGAACGTCCTCGTCGACCACTTCGTCAAGTGGCGGATCATCGACCCGAAGCTCTATTACGTGTCGGTTGCCGGTGACGAGGCGCGCGCGCGCATCCGCCTGCTGCAGACGGTCAATTCGGGACTGCGCGAGGAATTCGGTCGGCGCACCGTGCATGACGTGGTGTCCGGCGGGCGCGACCAGATCATGGAGGACATGCGCACCCGTGCCGACGAGGACGCACGCAAGATCGGCGTCCAGATCCTCGATGTGCGGCTCAAGCGGGTCGATCTGCCGCTCGAGGTGTCGGAGTCGGTCTATCGCCGCATGGAGGCGGAGCGCAAGCGCGTCGCCAACGAGCTGCGCTCCGAAGGCGGCGCAATTGCCGAGAAGATACGTGCCGACGCGGATCGTCAGCGCGAAGTCATCATCGCCGAGGCGTACCGCGACGCGCAGCAGTCCAAGGGTGCAGGCGACGCCAAGGCGACCAGCATCTATGGTGAAGCGTACGGCCGGAATCCCGAGTTCTACTCGTTCTACCGCAGCCTCGAGGCCTACCGTCAGACCTTCGCCAGCAAGAACGACCTGCTGGTCGTAGACCCGAGTTCGGAGTTTTTCAGATTCATGAAGGATTCCGGCGGGGGCAGCAAGAACTGAACGGATGGGCAACACCTTGTTGATGGCCTTCGCACTGATGCTGGTGATCGAAGGCATCCTGCCCTTTGTCGCGCCGGCCGCCTGGCGCGAAACTTTTTTGCGGCTGGCGCAAATGGCTGACGGTCAGATCCGGTTCATCGGACTGTCGTCGATGCTGACCGGCGTCCTGCTGCTGTTTCTCCTTTCCTGACTATCATGCGCTGGGTTCTTCCCGATCACATCCAGGACGCGTTGCCGGCCGAGGCAGACAAGATCGAGCGTCTGCGCCGTCGCCTGCTCGATGCGTTCCGCTCCCACGGCTATCAGCTGGTGGTGCCGCCGCTGCTCGAATATCTCGACTCCCTGACGACCGGAGCCGGGCAGGACCTCAAGCTGCGGACTTTCAAGCTCGTCGACCAGTTGTCCGGCCGCACGATGGGCGTGCGCGCCGACATGACGCCGCAGGTCGCGCGCATCGACGCGCACCTGTTGAACCGCCGCGGCGTGTCGCGGTTGTGCTACTGCGGCAGCGTCCTGCATACCCTGCCTTCGACGCTTACCGCGACGCGCGAGCCGCTGCAGCTCGGCGCCGAACTGTACGGCCATGCCGGCCTCGACGCCGACATCGAAATCATCCGGCTGCTCGCCGAGGTGATGCGCCTGGCCGAGGTGCCGGCGAGCCGCATCGACCTCGGGCATGTCGGTCTGTTCCGCGTGCTCGCCGCGCGTGCCGGGATGGTGCCGGGGCGCGAGGAGGAACTCTTCGACCTGCTCCAGGCGAAGGACCTGCCGGACCTGCGTGAGCTCGTCGCCGGCGTCGCCGAGCCGGTGCGCTCCGCACTGCTCGCGTTGCCGGGCCTCTACGGCGGCGCCGAGGTGCTCGACGAAGCGCGCGCGTGCCTGCCTGACGACGCCGAGATCCGGGCGGCGCTGGACGATCTGGGTCGTCTCGCCGCGGCGCTCGGCGATCTGCCGATCAGCTTCGATCTGGCGGATCTGCGCGGCTACCATTACCACAGCGGGGTCGTGTTTGCGGCTTACGGCGGCGGCTCGCCGGCGGCACTCGCGCTCGGCGGGCGTTACGACCGCATCGGAGAGGCCTTCGGCCGCGGACGGCCGGCCACCGGCTTCAGCCTCGATCTGCGCGAACTGGCGGTGCGCCTGGCCGATCCGGTGCAGCCCGGCGCGATCCTTGCGCCGGCCGACGGCGACGCCGCGCTGGCCGCGGTCGTCGCACAATTGCGCAGCCGGGGCGAGGTCGTGATGACCGAGCTCCCCGGACATGACGGAAGCTGGAACGAGGCCGGTTGCGATCGGCAACTGATCAGGCGTGAGGGCCGCTGGACGGTCGAATCGCTTCAGGGAGAATGAAGTAAATGGCTAAGAACGTAGTGGTTGTCGGCACCCAGTGGGGCGACGAAGGCAAGGGCAAGATCGTCGACTGGCTGACCGATCATGCGCGCGGCGTGGTGCGCTTCCAGGGGGGGCACAACGCCGGTCACACGCTGGTGATCGGTGCAAACGAATACAAGCTGAACCTCGTGCCGTCGGGCATCGTCCGTGAAGGCGTTGCCTGCTACATCGGCAATGGCGTCGTGCTCGACGCGCACCACCTGCTGTCCGAGATCCGCACGCTCGAGGCCGGCGGCATCAGGGTGCGTGACCGGCTGCGCATCAGTCCGGGCTGCCCGCTGATCCTCGGCTACCATGCGGCGCTCGATCGCGCGCGTGAGGCGGCGAAAAGCGCGGGCGACAAGATCGGCACGACCGGCAAGGGCATCGGCCCGGCCTACGAGGACAAGGTCGCACGGCGCGCGCTGCGCGTATATGACCTGTTCGACCGCGAGCGCTTTGCCGCGAAACTGCGCGCGAACCTCGACTATCACAACTTCGTGCTGACGCAGCACCTCGGTGCCGAAGCGGTCGAGTTCGATCCGGTGTTCGAGCAGGCGATGGCCGATGCGGAAGAGATCCGGCCGATGGTCGCCGACGTCTCCGCCGAGCTGTACGCGGTCAACAAGTCCGGTGGCAGCCTGCTGTTCGAAGGCGCGCAGGGCACGCTGCTCGACATCGACCACGGCACCTATCCGTTCGTCACCTCCAGCAACTGCGTGGCGGGCCAGGCGGCGGCGGGCTCGGGCGTCGGTCCGGGGCGCCTGCATTACGTGCTCGGGATCACGAAGGCCTATTGCACGCGCGTCGGCGGCGGGCCGTTCCCGACCGAACTCGACATCGAGACCGCCGGCACGCCGGGACAGCAGATGTCGTCGAAAGGGCGGGAGTTCGGCACCGTGACCGGGCGCAAGCGCCGCTGCGGCTGGCTCGACCTCGCGGCATTGAAGCGCTCGATCATCATCAATGGCGTAACCGGCCTGTGCATCACGAAGCTCGACGTGCTCGACGGCCTGCCGGAGCTGAAGCTGTGCACCGGCTACATGCTCGACGGCCAGCGCATCGATCTGCTGCCGATGGGTTCCGAGGAAGTTACGCGCTGCGAGCCGATCTTCGAGACGATGGCGGGCTGGAGCGGCACGACTTTCGGCGCGCAGAGCTGGGATGCGCTGCCGCAGGAAGCGCGCGCGTACCTGCACCGCATCGAGGAGATCTGCGAGATTGCGATCGACGTGATCTCGACCGGTCCCGAGCGCGACGAAACGATCCTGCGCCGCCATCCGTTCGGTGCCTGAGAGCGGGAGTCCCGACGCTCGCGGAGGGCTGGAAAAAGCAAAAGCCGGTCGAATGACCGGCTTTTGCTTGGATCTGGTGCCCAGAAGAGGACTCGAACCTCCACGCCTCGCGGCGCTAGTACCTGAAACTAGTGCGTCTACCAATTCCGCCATCTGGGCAGGCGGACGGAGTATACCGGCAAGTCTGATTTTGGCAAAGCGGGTCGCCGATGCCCGCCTGCAACGACTGTATGACAAGAAGGACAGGCAACAAAAAAGCCGACTCAAGGTCGGCTTTCCTGCAGAACTGGTGCCCAGAAGAGGACTCGAACCTCCACGCCTCGCAGCGCTAGTACCTGAAACTAGTGCGTCTACCAATTCCGCCATCTGGGCAAGAGCCGCGCATTATAAGCATCAATTAGAGAATGTCAATGACTACAAGACCAAAAAATTCCAGACCGAAAACGAAGAGTCCTGCCGCCCCTGCCGGGAGCCACTCGCCGAGTAATATTCGGCGCGCCGATCCGTTCTTCGAGCGCGAGTCGGCGGAGTACGAGAATCCGCTGCCGAGCCGCGAATATGTCGAGCAGACGCTCGCCGAACAGGGCGTGCCGATGAGTTTCGCGGAGCTGTGCAGTGCGCTGGACGTCACCGCCGACGAAGCGCCGCTGTTCGAGCGCCGTCTGCGCGCGATGGAGCGCGATGGCCAGGTGATCCGCAACCGGCGCGATGCCTTCCTGCTGCCGGACAAGGCGGACCTGATCCGCGGCCGCGTCGCGGGGCATGCCGACGGCTTCGGCTTCCTGATCCGTGACGACGGGCAGCCTGATGTCTTTCTCGGGCCGAAGGAAATGCGCGAGGTGCTGCACGGCGACCGTGTGATCGCCCGTGTCACCGGTGTCGACCGGCGAGGCCGGCCCGAAGGGAAGATTGTCGAAGTGCTCGAACGCGCGAACACCCGCGTCGTCGGGCGCGTGCTCGATGCGCACGGCGTCCAGGTGGTCGTGCCGGAAAACCGCCGTCTCGCCCAGGACATCCTGCTCGCCCCGGGGGGCAAGAAGGCGGTGCCGGGCCAGGTCGTGACCGTCGAGCTGGTCGTACAGCCGACGAAGTTCGCGCAGCCGATCGGCAAGATTGTCGAGGTGCTCGGCAACTATGCCGATCCCGGCATGGAAATCGAGATCGCGCTGCGCAAGCACGAACTGCCGTACGAGTTTTCGCCCGAAGCAAAGGCCGAGACACGCAAGCTGCCGCTCAAGGTGCGCAAGAAGGACTGGACCGGTCGCGAGGACATCACGAACCTGCCTCTGGTGACGATCGACGGCGAGACGGCGAAGGACTTCGACGATGCGGTGTATTGCGAGCGCCAGGGCCGGGGCTTCCGGCTCATCGTCGCGATCGCCGACGTGTCGCACTATGTGCAGACCGGCAGCGGTCTCGACGGGGACGCCCAGGACCGCGGCAACTCGGTGTATTTCCCGCGCCGCGTGATCCCGATGCTGCCGGAAAAGCTCAGCAATGGCCTGTGCTCGCTGAATCCGCAGGTCGAGCGCCTGTGCATGGTGTGCGACATGAGCATCTCGCCGACCGGCGCGATCAAGGCATACCGCTTCTACCCGGCAGTGATGTTCTCGCACGCGCGGCTTACCTACAACCAGGTCGCCACCGCGCTGTATGAGCAGGATCCTCGCGCGCGCGATGCGGCCGGCTCGCTGCTGCCGCACCTCGAGAACCTCGACAAGCTGTTCCGCGTGCTGCTCAAGGCACGGGCGAAGCGCGGCGCGATCGACTTCGAGACGACCGAGACGCGGATGATCTTCGACGATACCGGGAAGATCGAGCGCATCGTGCCGGAAGTGCGCAACGACGCGCACCGCCTGATCGAGGAATGCATGCTGGCGGCGAACGTCTGCGCGTCGGAATTCCTGCAGACTCGCGAACATCCGGCGCTGTACCGGGTGCACGAGGGGCCGACGCCTGAGAAGCTCGAGAAGCTGCGCAACTTCCTTGCCGAGTTCGGCCTCGGCCTGGGCGGCGGCGATGAGCCGAAGGCGGGCGATTACGGCAAGCTGCTCGAGAAGGTCAAGGAGCGCCCGGACGCGCAGCTGCTGCAGACGGTGATGTTGCGTTCGCTGCGCCAGGCAGTGTATAGCCCGGACAACGTCGGCCACTTCGGCCTCGCGTACGAGGCCTACACGCACTTCACGTCGCCGATCCGGCGCTACCCGGACCTGCTCGTGCATCGCTCGATCAAGGCCGCGCTCGAGAGCCGGACGTACGAGGCCGGCGACTGGGACCAGATCGGCCTGCACTGCTCGGCGACCGAGCGGCGCGCCGACGAGGCGACGCGCGACGTCGTCGCATGGCTGAAGTGCTATTACATGCGGGACAAGGTCGGCGAGGAATTTTCCGGCAGCGTATCGGCGGTGGTACCCTTCGGCCTCTTCGTCGCCCTCGACGACATTTTCATCGAGGGGCTGGTGCATATCTCGGATCTGGGTAGCGACTATTTCCACTATGACGAAACGCGCCACGAACTGGCCGGCGAGCGCACCGGGGCGCGTTACCGGCTCTCCGGCCGCGTACGCGTGCAACTGGTGCGTGTCGATCTGGAGACGACAAAGATCGATTTCCGCCTGATCGAAGGGCCGCAACGGCCGACCGAACGGGTCGGCAAAACCGGCAAGGAGCGCAAGCGGGCCGAGATGCTCGAGGCCGGTGAGGTGGCCGAGGTCGTCCAAGTCGATGAGGTCGCTACCGTGGTCGTCGATGCGCCCGTTGCCGCCCGGGGTGGACGCGGACGCAAGCAGGTCGCCGCGCTGTTCCAGCCTCCTGGCGCGGTCACGGCTGATCAGCAGGCGGCATCGCCGCAAGAGGGGGGCGCGAAGAAGCCCCGCAAGGCGAAAACGGCCGGCGAACCGGCCACCGATAAACCCGCAACAGGCAAAAAGAAAGGCACAGCCCGTGGCTAACAAGCCCTCAAGCAATCAACGCCCGATCCACACGACGGCAGCTGGCAGGCGCCCGGCGCATCAGCGCGACGCCGGCCCCGCCGCGAACAGCCGGGGCCCGACACGAACTCACGAGGAGTCCGACGCGGGAGACGCTCCCGAGGCGCCTGCGGCCCGTGAAGGCCGGGGAGAGTCGCGGCTGATCTACGGTTTCCATGCCGTGCTCGGCAAGCTGAGACGCGACCCGGAGGCGGTGTTCGAGCTTTATCTATCCGCACAGCGCACCGATGCGCGTGCGAAAGACGTCGTCCGGCTCGCCGAGTCGCAGAACGTGCGCCTGATCCAGGCTGAGGCGGAGCGTCTTGACGGCATGGTCGGCACACGCCGCCACCAGGGGGTCGTCGCCCGCGTCGATGCGCGCAGCCGCGAGCTGAAACTCGCCGACGTCCTTGAAGTGCTGGAGGAAAATGCGCTGATCCTGGTGCTCGATGGCGTGCAGGACCCGCATAACCTCGGCGCCTGCTTGCGCGTCGCGGACGCCGCCGGCGCGCACGCGGTCGTGGCGCCGAAGGACCGCGCGGTCGGCCTCAACGCGACCGCGATCAAGGTCGCCAGCGGCGCGGCGGACAGCGTGCCGTACGTCACCGTGACGAATCTCGCCCGCGCGCTGCGCGAAATGCAAGAAGCGGGCATCTGGGTCGTCGGTGCGGCCGGCGAAGCGGATAAATCGGTGTACGAAGTCGACCAGAAAGGGCCGGTCGCGTGGGTTCTCGGCGCCGAAGGCGACGGCCTGCGCCGGCTCACGCGCGAGACCTGCGACGAACTGGCGCGCATCCCGATGCTCGGCACCGTCGAGAGCCTGAACGTCTCGGTCGCGAGCGGCATCTGCCTGTTCGAGGCGCGGCGCCAGCGCGGACACTAACCCCCCTTTGTCAACAACGCGCTGCCAATCACCGCGATCTTGAGGGTGTTGCGCGCACGAGTGATTGATGTACAAAGCGCAGTTCCAGCAAAACGCCTGTGGTGGAGATCTTGGTCCTTCGGACTTCTTTCCGGACTCTCATGATGCTTGGTCCAAGGTCTAACGTAATCGCTCAGGGGCGCGACGCTTGCGGAGCGTCCCGTGCAGCGTCTGGTTGGGCTGACCGCTCGTAAACGAGGCGGCTTCCGCCGGCGAGCCCTGCGTGAACAACCGGCGTATCAATGGCGTCCCCGTGCCACTGCAGGTCGACTGTGAGTGGAATGTGCGACGAAATTGACGTGCGAAGGTGGGCCGCTTCGGCAATCCAAGTGGCAAGAGGGCCGGAGTCACCCCGCCGTGGGGTGAGTTCAATGGCGACATCGAGATCGCTGTCGCATTTGGCGTTGCCCTTGGCACGACTTCCAAACAGGTACGCCTTCTCGACAATAGGCTGTGACTTGGCCCACGAGGCGACCATTTCGGAGAGTGCCTCAATAGAAATCACCGTCTGTCCTTGTATCGAACGGCGTCACCGACACAAACAATCGACGACCAGCAATTGTTTACCCAGTCCATGCCGGAGTTGTCTTGACAGACTACGTTGACGACTGCATCAGCATCAAGTGAAGCGGCTCGTAGCTTCACTCCTTCAATTGCCTCGGCCTCGGTGAGTTGTTGGCGTTGATAAGCATTGCGATGGCACGAAATCCCCTTAACGGCACCGAGAATGGTATGCGACCGTGTAGTCGCGCCACGCACAACCTCCATCGAGGCAACCCCGGCACGTTGATCGCTCGTAAGGGTTCCAACATCAGGATTGGTAGCGCACCCAGTTGAGATTACGAGCGTCAGAAGCATGACAAACAATGGAGTCTCATGTCGAATACGCATCTTTCGCTCTCCTGGTGCCAACGTGAAAGCTCAGCCGCGGCGTAGCCGTCGGCTGCAGCGCCGGGTTGGACGAAGCCGCTACGCGGAGGAAACCCCGGTGCTGCAGTCGTGTTGAAGTCAAGATGCCGCCTCGCCCCTCAGTCGAGGGATATTCATGACGAATGCGAGGTTGCCGCAAGATGGAAGACATGTTCGCTGTCGCAGCTACGATCTTCGACAAGAACTACGCGCTGCACCAGAAGCGCCTGAAGCTCAAGGGCTTGCAGCCGAAGACGATCGAGGCGTATTCGCGCGCCATCCGCCGGGTTGGAGACTACTTTGATCATCGAACCGACGATCTGACCGAGGCCGACCTGATGGATTACTTCACCGACCTGCGCGAGACGCACTCGTGGAGTTCGGTCAAGCTCGATCTGTATGGTCTCAAGTTTTATCACGAGCACGTGCTGAAGAAGCCCTGGGTGGCGCCGGGTCTGATCAAGCCGCCGCGGTCACAGCGCCTGCCGGACATCGTCACGGTCGAGGAGACCGAGCGGATTTTTCTGGCCACGCAGGTACTCAGTTACCGCGTCTTTTTCTCCACCCCTCTATAGTCTCGGCCTGCGCCTGGGCGAAGGGCTGCGGCTGACGGTCGCGCTCGCCGACGACGCCCGCTACAACCACTACCGGCACGAAGTGCTGAGTTTCCTGCACGAGAAGCAGCGCAAGGTGGAGAGCATCGCCGTGCGCCGCGCCGGCGTCGAACCGGAAAGCCGGCGCTGATGCATGCATGAGGAGCGCGCCTGTCGGTGCCTCGCGCAATGTTGTGGTGCAGCATGCCGAACGATGCACCGGATTGGTGACCCCGATGTGAGCCGGTAATCGCCTCTTTCGATTGCTGTTTGTCTGAAAATTACATTTAAAACAATGTGTTGGTGTATTTAAACGAAGCTGGCACCGGTCTTGCGATAACTGAAATACAGGTCGGGGCAATGAGGCTCCGGTGCAGCGCCTGACGCAATGCATGCGGACCACGGCGTGCGTCGCTTCTCCCGAAGGGGAGCTTCCGGGGGCATTTGGTGCGGCTTCCTTTTTTCGTTTTTGGAGTTCGATCATGGCCAACGTGTTGATCGTCGGAGCCGGACCGGGCGCAGTGGATCTGCTGACGTTGCGTGCCGCCCGCGCGCTCGGGGAGGCCGACGAGGCGCTCGCTGACGGGCTGGTCGGCGCCGACGTGCTGGCGCTCGCGAAAAGCGGCACGACCCTCGTGATCCACCTGGGGCTCGCGCGGCTGCTGAACATCGTCGCGCGGCTTATCGCCGCGGGCCTGCCGCCGGATACCCCTGCGGCGGCAATCACCTCCGGCCCGACCGACATGCAAGGGCACCTCGCGGCGACGCTCGCCGAACTGCCGGCGCGCGTCGCCGCGGAAGGCTTTGCTTCGCCCGCGATCGTCGTTATCGGTGACGTCGCCGCGCTCGCCGGCATCCCGGCACGCCGGGCAGCCTGAATGAATTCGCAAGGAGATATGGCATGAAGAAAATGAAACTCGTGATGATCGGCAACGGCATGGCCGGCGTGCGCACGCTCGAGGAACTGCTCAAGCACGCACCCGACCTCTATGACATCACCGTGTTCGGCGCCGAGCCGCATGGCAATTACAACCGCATCCTGCTGTCGCCGGTACTCGCCGGCGAGATGACGCTGCCGGAGATCATGCTCAACGATCTCGACTGGTACCGCGACAACGGCATTACGCTCCACGCCGGCAAGCTGGTCACGAAGATCGACCGTGTGCGTCGGCGTGTCGTCGCTTCCGATTCGATCTCCGCCGAGTACGACCGCCTGCTCATCGCCACCGGCTCGACGCCGTTCATTCCGCCGATCCCCGGCAAGGACCTGGCGGGCGTCCTCGCGTACCGCGACATCGCCGACACCGAGGCGATGATCGACGCGGCCGCCCGCTACCGGCACGCGGTCGTCATCGGCGCGGGCCTCCTCGGCCTCGAGGCCGCGAATGGCCTGATGTTGCGCGGCATGGACGTGACCGTCGTGCATCTGGCGGACTGGATCATGGAGCGCCAGCTCGACCGCGCCGCCGCGGACATGCTGCAGGCCTCGCTCGAAGCGAAGGGCATGAAGTTCCTGCTGTCAAAGCAGACCGACGCGCTCGTCGAGGGTGAAGATGACGACGGCAACAGCGGCCGCGTGGCCGCGGTACGCTTCAGGGACGGCGGCGAGATCCCGGCCGACCTCGTCGTCGTCGCCGCGGGCATCCGCCCGAACTACGCGCTCGCCGAGTCCGCGGGCCTGTACTGCGGCGAAGGCCGCGTGCGCGGCATCGTCGTCTCCGACACGATGCAGACGATCACCGATCCGCGCGTCTACGCGGTCGGCGAATGCGTCGCGCATCGCGGCATCGCCTACGGGCTGGTGGCGCCGCTGTTCGAGCAGGGCAAGGTGTGTGCGAACCACCTCGCGAACTTCGGCATCGGCCGCTACGAGGGCTCGGTGACCTCGACAAAGCTCAAGGTGACCGGCATCGATGTGTTCTCGGCCGGCGATTTTTCCGGTGGTGCCGACACCGAGGAGATCGTGCTGCACGACAGGCAGGGCGGTGTCTACAAGCGCATCATCCTCAGGAACAACCGCATTGTCGGCTCGGTGCTGTACGGCGACACCGCGGATGGTGCGTGGTACTTCCAGCTGATGAAGGACGGCCAGGACATCGGCGCGATCCGCGACCACCTGATGTTCGGCCAGAACCACCTCGGCGACGCGGGCCACAAGGGCGAGCACAAGGCGGTTGCGATGCCCGATAGCGCCGAAGTGTGCGGCTGCAACGGCGTGTGCAAGGGCACGATCGTCAAGGCGATCCAGGAGAAAGGCCTGTTCACGCTCGACGACGTCAAGAAGCACACGAAGGCGGCCTCCAGTTGCGGCTCGTGCACCGGGCTTGTCGAGCAGATCCTCGCCTCGACGATCGGCGGGGCCTACCAGGCGGTCAGCGCGCACGACAAAGCGGTGTGCGGTTGCACGGAGCTGTCGCACGGCGACGTCAGGAAGGCCATCCGCGACCACAAGCTGCTGACGATCCCCGACGCGATGGACATGATGGCGTGGAAAACGCCGAACGGCTGCGCGACCTGCCGCCCGGCGCTGAACTACTACCTGATCTCGACCTGGCCGCACGAGGCGAAGGACGATCCGCAGAGCCGCTTCATCAACGAGCGCGCGCACGCGAACATCCAGAAGGACGGCACGTACTCGGTCGTGCCGCAGATGCTCGGCGGGCTGACGACGCCGGCCGAGCTGCGCCGCATTGCCGACGTCGCCGAGAAGTACAACGTGCCGACGGTGAAAGTCACCGGCGGCCAGCGCATCGACCTGCTCGGCATCAGGAAGGACGACCTGCCGAAAGTGTGGAAGGACCTCGGCATGCCGACCGGCCACGCCTACGGCAAGAGCATCCGCACCGTGAAGACGTGCGTCGGCGCCGAGCACTGCCGCTTCGGCACGCAGCGCTCGATGGCGATGGGCGTCGATCTCGAGCGCATGCTGTTCGGCATGTGGAGCCCGCACAAGGTCAAGCTCGCGGTGTCCGGCTGCCCGCGCAACTGCGCCGAATCCGGCATCAAGGACGTCGGCGTGATCGGCGTCGATTCCGGCTGGGAGCTGTACGTCGCGGGCAACGGCGGCATCAAGACCGAAGTCGCGCAGTTCCTGTGCAAGGTCGCGACGCGCGAGGAAGTGCTCGAGTATTCCGCAGCGTTCCTGCAGCTCTACCGCGAGGAAGGCTACTACCTCGAACGCACTGTGCATTACGTGCACCGCGTCGGCCTCGAGCACGTCAAGAAGCGCGTCGTTGAGGACGCGGCGAACCGGAAGGCCCTGTACGAGCGCCTGCTGTACGCGGTGCAGGACTACAAGGACCCGTGGGCCGAGCGCTACGCGGCCGATGCGGCACCGGCGCTGCGCGCGCAATTCGAAACCCTGGAAGCGTGAGAAAGACGATGAATGCCATGACCCTTCGCAAGACCGATGCCGATACCGATGCCGGCTGGAAAACGATCTGCGCGCTCGACGACATCCCGGTGCTCGGTGCGCGCGTCGTCGCCTCGAAGAGCGGCGACATCGCGATCTTCCGCACCGCCGACGACGAGGTCTTCGCGATGCACGACAAATGCCCGCACAAGAACGGCCCGCTGTCGCAGGGCATCGTGCATGGCCGCCAAGTCACGTGCCCGCTGCACGGCTGGAAGATCCAGCTCGACAGCGGCGAGGCTGCCGCGCCCGACGTCGGCTGCACGAAGCCGTTCGCAGTGAAGCTCGTCGACGGCCAGGTGCTGCTGAAAGTCTGAGCGCCGGGGCCGGAAGCCGTGCTACGCGCGCTCCGGCCCGGCATGACACTGCCCCGCGCATCCCAACCCCGTCAGCGACCCAACGACCCATTCGAGGTTCGAGAAATGAACAAAGACTTCCTCAAAGCCGGCCATCCGCCAACCCTGCTCGCGGCTTTCCTGTATTTCGACCTCGCCTTCATGGTGTGGGTGATCCTCGGGCCGCTGGGCGTGCAGATCGCCGCCGACCTCGGCCTCGACCACGCGCAGAAAGGCCTGATGGTCGCGATCCCGGTGCTCGCCGGCGCGATCCTGCGGATCTTCATGGGCGTGCTCGTCGACCATCTGAAGCCGAAGATGGCCGGCGCGATCGGTCAGGTCATCGTCATCGCGGCGCTCGCCTTCGCGTGGCAGTTCGGCATCCACAGCTTTGAGCAGACGCTCGTGCTCGGCGTCTTTCTCGGCGTCGCCGGCGCCTCGTTCGCAGTCGCGCTGCCGCTCGCGTCGCGCTGGTATCCGCCGCAGCACCAGGGCACCGCGCTCGGCATCGCCGGCGCCGGCAACTCCGGCACCGCGCTTGCGGCGCTGATTGCGCCGGGGCTTGCCGCGGCCTACGGCTGGACGAACGTGTTCGGCCTCGCGCTGATCCCGCTCGTGCTGGTGTTCGTGTTCTACCTCGTCGTCGCGAAGGACGCGCCCGAGTGCCCGCCGGCGAAGCCCCTCGCCGAGTACTTCAAGGTGCTGAAGGACAAGGACGCGTGGTGGTTCATGTTCTTCTACGCGGTCACCTTCGGCGGCTTCGTCGGCCTGGCGTCGTCGCTGACGATCTACTTCAATACCCAGTATGGCCTCGACGCGAAGATGGCCGGCTACTTCACCGCCGCGTGCGTGTTCGCCGGCTCGATGGTGCGTCCGATCGGCGGCGCGGTCGCCGACCGCATCGGCGGCATCAAGAGCCTGTCGGTGATGTACGTGCTCGCGGCACTGTTCCTCGGCATCGTCAGCGTCGGCTTGCCGGCGGCGTGGATGGCGCTGATGGTGTTCGTCGCCGCGATGCTCGCGCTCGGCATGGGCAACGGCGCGGTGTTCCAACTCGTGCCGCAGCGCTTTCGCAAGGAGATCGGCGTGATGACGGGACTCGTCGGCATGGCCGGCGGTGTAGGCGGTTTCTATCTCGCGTCCTCGCTCGGCTACGCGAAACAGGCGACCGGCAGCTATCAATCCGGGTTCCTGATCTTCGCCGCCCTTGCGCTCGCGGCGCTGGTCGGGCTCACCGCGGTCAAGACACGCTGGCGCACGACGTGGGGTGCGGCCCACCTGACGTCGGCGAAAATCTGAGTCTGAGGCGTTCGGGGAGAAGCGGCGTGGCGCGGATCATCGATGCGAGTTCGCGGTTCAAGCCGGCATCGGCGCCGGTGCGGAAGGCGGCTGTCCCCGTTCCCGCGTCGTCGTCGCATCGCGCCGTGGCGAAATCGCTCGAAGTCACGCTCGGCCACGCCTCGCAGCAGGGGCTGCGGCCCGACAACGAGGACTTCGTCGGCGCGGTGACGCCCGACGGCGCGGCGCTTGCAGCCAAGGGGCTGCTGCTCGCGATCGCCGATGGCGTCGGCGGCCATGCGCGCGGCCGGGAGGCGGCCGAATATTCGGTGCGCGGACTGCTCTCCGACTATTTTTCGACGCCCGACACGTGGAGCGTCGAGAAATCGCTCGACGCCGTGATCGGCGCGCTGAACAGCTGGCTGCTCGCCCAGTCGGCGAAGTCTCGCGAGTACGCCGGCATGGCGACGACGCTGACCGCGTTCGTGCTGCGCGGGCGCCGCTACCACGTCGCGCACGTCGGCGATTCGCGCGCGTACCTGCTGCGCGATGGCGAGCTGTGCCGCCTGACCGAGGACCACACCTGGGAACACCCCGAGCTCAGCAACGTGCTGCGCCGCGCGGTCGGACTCGATGCGCAGCTCGCTGTCGACTATGACGACGGCGAGCTGGCTGCCGACGATCGCTTTGTGCTCGTCACCGACGGCGTGTGGGGCGCGCTCGGCGACGGCGGCATCGTCGAGATCCTGAAGCGCCACCCGTGCGCCGAAGACGCGGCCGACGTGCTGACGCTCGAAGCGCTTGCGCGCGGCGCGACCGACAACTGCACCGCGCTGGTCGCGAACGTCGAGGCGGTGCCGCCGGACAACCTGCGCGACCGGCTCGCAACCGCGCGCCGCCTGACGCTGCCGCCGCGGTTGAAGGCCGGCGACCTGATCGATGGCCTGCGGGTTGAGGAGCTGCTGCACGAATCGCGCGTCACGCTGCTGTACCGCGTCACGCGTATCGCGACCGGCGAAGCGCTGGTGCTGAAGACCCTGCGCCCGGAAGCGGACGACGACGAAGCGGGCGGCGCCTTGCTGCGCGAGGAATGGCTCGCGCGACGCGCCCCGTCGCAAAGCTTCCCCACCGTCGCGGATGCCGACGCGCGCAGCGCCCTGTATTACCTGATGAGCTGGCACGAAGGCGAGACGCTCAAAGCGCGGCTCGCGCGCGGCCACCGCTTCGCGCCGCACGAGCTTGTCGCGATCGGCATGCCGCTGCTGCGCGCGGTCGGCAGCCTGCACCGGCTCGGCATCGTGCACCGTGACGTCAAGCCCGACAACGTGCATGTCGACCGCCACGGCCGGCTGCGGCTGCTCGACCTCGGCGTCGCCGCGTCCGACGCCGATGACCTGCGCGAGATCAACAACCCTGGCACGCCGTCGTATATGGCGCCGGAACTCTTCAACGGCGGGACGGCGAACGAGTCGTCGGACCTCTACGCGTGCGGCGTGACGCTGTACGAACTCTTGACGCGCAAGTACCCGTACGGCGAGGTCGAGCCGTTCCAGCGGCCGCGCTTTGGCGAGCCGGTACCGCCGACACGCTACCGTCCGGACACTCCGGCGTGGCTCGAAGCGGTGCTGCTGAAGGCCTGCGCGCACGAGGCAAACGACCGCTTCGAGACCGCCGAAGAGTTCCTGCTCGCGCTCGAACGCGGCGCGCACCGCCCGCTCGCGACGCATCGCCGCGTGCCGCTCGTCGCGCGCAACCCGGCGCTCGCGGTCAAGCTCCTGGCCGGTGCGTCGCTGCTGCTGAACCTGATCCTGTTGTTTCTGCTCAGTCGGCGCTAGACCGATGATGAGCCTCTCCCGCGGAGCCCCTGATGAAAACGAAAGCCACTTGTCCCTACTGCGGCGTCGGCTGCGGCGTCCTGATCGAACATGACGGTCGCCGCATCACCGGCGTCGCCGGCGACCCCGAACATCCGGCGAACTTCGGCCGCTTGTGCACGAAGGGGGCGACGCTGCACCTCTCCGCGCGGCCCGAAACCCGGCTGCTGCACCCGCAGCTGCGCGCCGCCCGCGGCTTGCCGCGCCAACGCGTGAGCTGGGACATCGCGCTCGCGACCGCCGCCGAACGCTTTGCAGCCGCGATCAACGAGCATGGCCCGGACTCGGTCGCGTTCTACATCTCCGGCCAGCTGCTGACCGAGGACTATTACGTCTTCAACAAGCTCGTGAAAGGGCTCATCGGCAGCAACAACATCGATTCGAACTCGCGCCTGTGCATGTCGAGCGCGGTTGCGGCGTACAAGCAGACGCTCGGCGCCGACGCGCCGCCCTGTTCGTACGAGGACTTCGCGCACACCGACTGCCTGCTGATCGCCGGCGCGAACCCGTCGTACGCGCACCCGGTCGCGTTCCGCCGCATCGAGGACGCGAAGGCCGCGCGCCCGCAGATGAAGATCATCGTCGTCGACCCGCGCCGCACCGACACTGCCGCGACCGCCGACCTGCACTTGGCCGTCCTGCCGGGCACCGACATCTGGCTGTATAACGCGATGCTCAACGTGCTGCTATGGGAAGGCCACGTCGACCAGGCTTTCGTGCGCGAACACACCGAAGGTTTCGCGGCGCTGCGCGACCACGTGCGCGACGTCACGCCGGCGATCGCCGCCGAAGTCTGCGGGCTCGGCAAGCGCGGCGCTGACGACATCGTCACGGCCGCGCGCTGGTGGGGCGAGGCGAAGGCCGCGATGTCGCTGTGGTGCCAGGGGCTGAACCAGTCGACGCACGGCACGCACAACGGCACCGCGCTGATCGCGCTCTCGCTCGCGACCGGCAAGATCGGCAAGCCCGGATGCGGCCCGTTCTCGCTGACCGGCCAGCCGAACGCGATGGGCGGGCGCGAAGTCGGCGGCATGGCGAACCTGATGTCCGGCCACCGCGACCTCGCGAACCCGGACGAGCGCGCCGAAGTCGCGCGGCTGTGGGGCGTCGACAGCGTGCCTTCGACGCCGGGCCTGACCGCGATCGAACTCTTCGACGCGGCGCACGACGGCAAGATCAAGGCGCTGTGGATTGCCTGCACGAACCCCGCGCAGTCGCTGCCCGAGCAGGAGCGGCTGCGCGAAGCGCTCGCGCGCTGCGACTTCGTCGTGCTGCAGGAGGCCTACCACAACACTGAGACGGCGCCGTTTGCCGACTTGCTGCTGCCCGCCGCGACGTGGGGCGAGAAGGAAGGCACGGTGACGAACTCGGAGCGGCGCATCACGCACGTTCATCGCGCTTTGACGCCGCCGGGCGAAGCGCGGCCGGACTGGCGCATCGTCTGCGATTTCGCGCGCGAACTCGGGCCGCGCATCGGCAAGGATGCAGCGCGGCTCTTCCCGTACGCGGCGCCGTCCGGGATCTTCGCCGAGCATGCGGCCTCGACCGCCGGGCGCGATCTCGACATCACGGGACTCTCGTACGCGCTGCTCGATGCGGCCGGTCCGCAGCAGTGGCCATTTCCAAAAGGCGTGAATGTTGCCGATGCGGCCGGCCGTGACCGCCTCTACGCCGACGGCCGTTTCCCGACCGCGGACGGCCGGGCGCATTTCGTCGTGCCGACCCAGGCGCTGACCGCCGAGCGCGCCGACGCGCGCTATCCGCTGCACCTGACGACCGGCCGCCTGCGCGATCAGTGGCACGGCATGAGCCGCACCGGCAAGGTCGCGCGGCTGTACAACCACGTCGACGAGGCCCGCATCGAGATGCACGCCGACGACCTCGCGCTGCGCGGGCTCAAGAGCGGCGATCTGGTGCACGTCAAGAGCCGCCGCGGCGACGTCGTGCTGCGCGCCGAAGCCTCCGCCGAAATCCGCTCCGGTCAGGCTTTCATCGCGATGCACTGGGGAGGCAACAGCCTGAACTCGGCTGGTGCGAACGCGCTGACGCTGCGCGACTTCGACCCGTACTCGAAGCAGCCGGAGCTCAAGCATGCGACGGTACAGGTCGAGAAGGCGGTGCTGCCGTTCCAGGCGCTGATCATGCGCGGCGAGCCCGGTGCGGCCGGCGACGAGGAGGGGAACGGGAACGATGACGCTGCGCCGATCGATGTCCCTGGCAAGGTCACCGCGGGCGGCGTCACGGCCAACGCTGCCGGCCTCGCGCTGGAACGCGCTGAAGCGCTCGCGCCCTGGCTCGAGCGCTTCAGCTACGCGTCGCTCGCGCTCGCCGGTCGCGACCATCCCGCGGTCGTGCTGCGCATCGCGCACCACCAGCCGATTCCGCCCGAGTGGCTCGCCGAACTCGACGCCTTGCTCGGGCTCGACGACGAGCATTGCCTCGCGTACAGCGACACCCGGCGCGGCATCACGAAGCGCGCGCGCATCGACGACGGGCTCCTTGTCGGCCTGCGCCTTACCGGCGAGACCGCGGCCGCCGGCTGGCTGCGCGACGTGCTCGTCGAGCGCCAGCCGACTGCGGACCTGCGCCGCTGGATCCTCGCGCCGCTCGCGAACCCGCCGGAGGCGGCGAAGAGCCGCGGCCGCATCGTCTGTACGTGCCTGAACGTGTCGGAGAGCGACATCGCCGCAGCGATCGCCGGCGGCGCGGGTTTCGACGACCTGCAGGCGAAGCTCAGGTGCGGGACCACGTGCGGGTCGTGCGTGCCGCAGATCAGGCGGCTCGTTGCGGCGGGGCGCCGCGCAGCCTGAAGCGCGGCGCCCGCGCTTGTGCCCGGGGCGCGGCGGCTTGCGACGAGCCGCCGCGACGCGCGAGCAGCAACGCGAACATTCCCGGTTCCGGGATCTGGAGTGCGGCGAACAGTGCCTCGGCGAGTGCGCGGTGCCCGGCGGCCGTCGGATGGATCGATACGCTGATTCGATGAACATGAGGTGCTCGAAAGTGGCGGGCCGCTCGGCGCCAGGGAGGCTACCGTCGAGGGATGATTGCGTGACGTTGACGTCAACGTCACAATACCGCCCGGCGATCTTCAGGGATCGCCGGATTCCAATCACTCCGCCAGCAGCGGACTGTTCCCCCGCTTCTTCGCCGCGCCCTGCCGCGGGGCGACCGCGGCCAGGGATGCGAGCCGGCGTACAACACGCGTCGCGGACGGGCGTCCGGGGCGTTGCATATGGGAAAGGAGAGCACATGACTGCAGTTGCCGAGTTTCTGAAAGCGCGGGACTTCCTGCTGGCCAACCGGACCGACTACGCCACTGCGTACGCCGGTTTCCAGTGGCCGCAACTGACCGAGTTCAACTGGGCGCTGGACTATTTCGACACGATGGCGCAGGGCAACGACAAGCCGGCGCTGTGGATCGTCGAGGAGGACGGGCACGAGGCGAAGCTGTCGTTCGCCGAGATGTCGGTGCGCTCGAACCGCGTCGCGAACTGGCTGAGGAGCCACGGTGTCGCGCGCGGCGACCGCATCCTGATCATGCTCGGCAACGAAGTGCCGCTGTGGGAAACGATGCTCGCCGCGATCAAGCTCGGCGCGGTCGTGATCCCGGCGACCACCTTGCTGACGCCGGAAGATCTGCTCGACCGTCTTGACCGCGGCCAGGTCAGGCATGTCGTCATCGGCAAGGCCCACACCGACAAATTCGCGGAGCTCGCCGGCAGCTACACGCGCATCAGCGTCGGCGGCGCGACCGGCGGCTGGCTCTCGTTCGAGGACGCGTACGCGGCGTCGCCCGAATTCACGCCCGAAGGCGTGACCCGCGTCACCGATCCGCTGCTGCTGTATTTCACGTCCGGCACGACGTCGAAGCCGAAGCTCGTCGAGCACAGCCACCAGTCCTACCCGGTCGGCCACCTGTCGACGATGTACTGGATCGGCCTGCAGCCCGGCGACCGCCACATGAACATCAGCTCGCCGGGCTGGGCGAAGCACGCGTGGAGCTGCTTCTTCGCGCCGTGGAATGCCGGCGCCTGCGTGTTCCTGTACAACTACAATCGCTTCAACGCGCGCGCGTTGCTCGACGTGCTCGTGAAATACGAGATCACGACGATGTGCGCACCCCCGACGGTGTGGCGCATGCTGATCCAGCAGGACCTCGCGTCGGTGAAGACGAACCTGCGCGAGCTGATCGGCGCCGGCGAGCCGCTCAACCCTGAAGTCATCGACCAAGTGAAGAAGGCGTGGGGCATCACGATCCGCGACGGCTTCGGCCAGACCGAAACGACGGCGCAGATCGGCAACACGCCGGGGCAGGTGCTCAAGCCCGGCTCGATGGGCCGACCGTTGCCCGGCTACACGATCGCGCTGCTCGACGCCGACGACAAGCCGGCCGAAGAGGGCGAAGTGTCGCTGGTGCTGGCGAAGCGTCCGCTCGGCCTGATGCTCGGCTACGCCGGTGACGCCGAGAAGACCAGCGAGGTCATGCGCAACGGTCACTACCACACCGGGGACGTCGCGAGCATCGACGCCGACGGCTACATCACGTACGTCGGCCGTGCCGACGACGTGTTCAAGGCGTCGGACTATCGCATCAGCCCGTTCGAGCTCGAGTCGGTGCTGATCGAGCACCCGGCGGTCGCCGAAGCCGCGGTCGTTCCGAGCCCGGACCCGCTGCGCCTCGCGGTGCCGAAAGCCTACGTGATCCTCGCGCCGGGCTTTGAGGCCGGCAAGGAGCTCGCGAAGGACATCTTCGCCTTTACGCGCGACAAACTCGCACCGTACAAGCGCATCCGCCGCATCGAATTTTCGGACCTGCCGAAGACCATCTCGGGCAAGATCCGGCGCGTCGAGCTGCGCAGGAGCGAACAGGGCAAGGACGCCTCGACAGCGCGCGGGGCGCTGGAGTTCTTCGAAGAGGACTTCCCTGAGCTGAAGGGCTGATCCCAAAAGACCCCGTTCGCCCTGAGCCTGTCGAAGGGCCGTGACCGGGCTTCGACAAGCTCTGCCCGAACAGTGCCGCAACAATTGCGCACCGCATCACGGGATGCCGCCCGCCCGCCGTAAGCTGGTATAATTGCGGCCGTGGCGGGTCTCCCCGCATTGCAGCGCGGTGAACCTGGTCAGGGCCGGAAGGCAGCAGCCACAGCCGTTCCCTGCAAGTGCCGGGGGTCAGGCTCGCCACCCCGGACAATCGCGCGAAGGGCGTCTTCCCATGAAGACGCCCTTCGGCATTTTGGGACCGCCGGCCCCCGTTTCGTCGCCGGGCGCGCCGTGACCGTGCGGGCGGTGGCGCCGCGGGACGGGGGCCGCTCTGCTAGAATCCCGCCATGAGCTATCAGGTTCTCGCCCGCAAGTGGCGCCCGAAGAGTTTCGCGACGCTGGTCGGCCAGGAACACGTCGTCCGGGCGCTCAGCCATGCGCTCGCCACCGGCCGGCTGCACCACGCGTGGCTGTTCACCGGCACGCGCGGCGTCGGCAAGACGACCATTTCGCGCATTCTCGCGAAAGCACTGAACTGCGAAACCGGCGTCACGCCCGAGCCGTGCGGCACTTGCGCGGCCTGCCGCGCGATCGACGCGGACCGTTTTCCCGACTACGTCGAGATGGATGCGGCCTCGAACCGCGGGGTCGAGGACATGGCGGCGCTGCTCGACAAGGCGGTCTATGCGCCGGCGCAGGGGCGCTACAAGGTCTACATGATCGACGAAGTCCACATGCTGACCGGGCATGCGTTCAACGCGATGTTGAAGACGCTCGAAGAGCCTCCCGAACACGTCAAGTTCATCCTGGCGACGACGGATCCGCAGAAAATCCCGGTGACGGTGCTCTCCCGCTGCCTGCAGTTCAACCTCAAGCAGATGCCGCCGGGGCACATCATCGACCATCTCGGCGGCATCCTCGAGGCCGAGGGCGTGCCATTCGAGGTCCCCGCGCTGCGCCACCTCGCCAAGGCGGCGAACGGCTCGATGCGGGATGCACTGTCGCTGCTCGACCAAGCGATCGCGCACGGTTCGGGGCGCGTCGAGGAAGAGCAGGTCTCGCACATGCTCGGTACGGTCGGCGACGACCATCTGTACGCGGTGCTCGACGCGCTGGCCGCAGGCGACGTCGCCGGGATGCTCGCGGTGGCCGATCGCATGGAGGCGCGCAGTTTGTCGTTCGACGCGGCGTTGCAGGCGCTCGCCTCGCTGCTGCACCGCATCGCGCTCATGCAGTTCGCCCCGGCGGCGATCGCCGACGATGCGGAACGCCAACGTCTCGCACCGTATGCCGAGGCCTTCGACGCCGAGTTCCTGCAACTCGCCTACCAGATCGCCATCCATGGCCGCGACGAACTGTCGCTGGCGCCGGACGACTACGCGGGCTTCACGATGAGCCTGTTGCGCCTGCACGCATTCCGCCCCGAGCAGCCGGTGGCGCTCGGCAGTCCCGGCGACGCGGCCGGCGGAGGCGGGGCGGGACGGGCGCGTGTCATCCCTCCGTCGCCGCCGCAGCCGGCCGCCAGTCTCGCAGCACGGGCCACGGCACCGGTGCCGCAGCGCGACGCCGCGCCGGTGGCAAGACCGCCGGTGGCAAGGGGGATCCCCGTGGAGCATTCGCCACGCGAACGCGGGATTGCCGAGGCCGGGACGCGTTCGTCGCCGCCCGGCAGAGCAGTGGCGGTCGCCGAAGGTCCGGCCGAACCGTCGAACTCCGTTCCGCCGTGGGAGGACCTGCCGCCGGAGGCGTTCGCCGGGGAAACATCCGTGCCGCAACCCGCCCGCTCGTCCGCGCCGGCGCGCCTGCACTCCGGGAACGTGGTGGTCGAGCCGTCCCCCCTGCCCACGCCGGCACGAAGCGCGACGGCGGCGGCCGGAAGTGCTGTTCCGCGGCGCGCCGAGCGGCCGGAAGTCACGCCCGCATCGCCGGGCACAACAGCGCCCGAGATCGCGTCGGCCTTTGCCGCCGGCGAATGGCATGCGATCCTCCGCGCGCTCGGCCTCGGCGGGATGATGCGGGAACTCGCGCAGCACTGCGAATGGACCGGATTTGCCGACGGCGTGCTGAACCTCCGGCTGTCCGAAACCCATCGCCATTTGCTGGGCATGAATCCGGGACTCCTCGACCGCCTGCAGGACGCGCTCGCGACGCAGTATGGCGGTCCGCTGCGGCTCAGGATCGAGACCGGCGCGATCGCCGGCGAAACCCCGGCGCAACGCGACCAGGCGGAAAAACGGGCGCGGCACGTCGAGGCTGTGGCGGCGTTGGAGAGCGACCCTTTCGTGCGTGAACTGATCGAACGATTCGACGCGTCCCTCGTGGAAGCGTCGGTAAGACCACTTTGAATTTCTCTTGCGGAGAATCTGGCGATGATGAAAGGCGGAATTGCCGGGCTGATGAAACAGGCCCAGCAGATGCAGGAAAACATGAAGAAGATGCAGGACCAGTTGGCCTCGGTCGAAGTCGAGGGGCAGTCGGGCGCCGGGATGGTCAAGGTGCTGATGACCTGCAAGTACGACGTGCGCCGCGTGACGATCGACGACTCGGTGATGGACGACAAGGAAATGCTCGAGGATCTCCTCGCGGCCGCTGTCAATGACGCGGTGCGCCGCGTGGAAACGACGACGCAGGAGAAAATGGCGGGCTTCACGTCCGGCCTCAACCTGCCGCCCGGGATGAAGCTGCCGTTCTGAATGTCCCCTTCCAGTCTCGACGAACTGATCGACGCGTTGCGCGGCCTGCCCGGGGTCGGGCCGAAGTCTGCGCAGCGCATGGCCTACCATCTTTTGCAGCGCGACCAGCGCGGCGCCGAACGCCTTGCCCGGGCGCTCGGCAATGCGCTCGCGGTGCTGTGTCATTGCGAACGCTGCAACACCTTCACAGAAACCGAGATCTGCCAGCGCTGCGCGAGCCCCCAGCGCGACGCGTCGCTGCTATGCGTCGTCGAAATGCCGGCCGACCTCGCGGTGATCGAGCAGACCCATGCGTACAACGGGCTGTATTACGTGCTCATGGGCCGTCTGTCGCCGCTCGATGGCATCGGTCCGCGCGAACTCAAGCTCGACAAGCTGCTCGCCCGGGTCGCCGACAACACCGTGCAGGAAGTGATCCTCGCGACGAACTTCACGAATGAAGGCGAGGCGACGGCCCACATCGTCGCGGAACTGCTCGCCGCGCGCGGCGTCAAGGTCAGCCGTCTCTCGCGGGGCGTGCCGGTGGGCGGCGAACTCGAACACACCGACACCGGCACGATCGCGCAGGCGCTCGTCGAGAGGCGCCCGCTCTGACCCCCGGCAGCATGCTGCTGCGCCGCACAAAACACCTCGTTGCAGCTGCGTTCCGGGCGCCCGCGCGGAATGCTAAATCCATGATCCGAATACACCTTTGAGCTTTATGCTTTTTATGTTGCGGCCAGTTTGATAGAATCCGGCAGTTTTTTTGTATCCGGAAATGGCTTTTTTTCAGGGATGATGTCATGAGCGTGGATCAGAAGATGGACAGTGGCCGGCGGCAACTGCTTGTCGCAACGTCGGCGGTCGGCGGCGTTGCAGTGGTCGCGACGGCGGTGCCGTTCGTTGCCAGCTTGACGCCGTCGGAACGTGCCAAGGCGGCAGGCGCCCCGGTCGAAGCGGATATCGGCAAGCTCGCGCCAGGCGAGATGATGACCGTGGAGTGGCGCGGCAAGCCGGTGTGGATCCTGCGGCGCACGCCCGAAATGCTCGCGTCGCTGGAAAAAACCGAGCCGCTGGTGAGCGATCCGGCTTCGGAAAAGCCGATGCAGCCGGAATACGCGCAAAACAAGCACCGTTCGATCAACCCCGAATACCTCGTCGTGGTCGGCATCTGCACCCACCTGGGCTGTTCGCCGAGCGACAAGTTCAAGGTCGGTGCCGAGAGCGGCGTCGGACCCGACTGGCCGGGCGGCTTCCTGTGCCCCTGCCACGGCTCCCTGTTCGACCTTGCCGGGCGCGTCTATCGCAGCATGCCGGCGCCGGACAATCTCGAGATTCCGCCCTACAAGTTCCTCGCGGATACGCGGATTCTCATCGGTGACGACGCAAAGGCCTAAGCGATGACTACAAAATCACAAGAACTGATGCACTGGATCGACGCGCGCTTCCCGCTCACGTCGACCTGGAAGGCGCACCTGTCGGAATACTACGCGCCGAAGAACTTCAATTTCTGGTACTTCTTCGGGTCGCTCGCGCTCCTGGTGTTGGTGATCCAGATCGTGACCGGCATCTTCCTGGTCATGCACTACAAGCCTGATGCTTCGGTGAACGCGTCCGGCATCCCCGTCGCCTTCGCCAGCGTCGAATACATCATGCGCGAAGTGCCCGGTGGCTGGCTGATCCGCTACCTGCACTCGACCGGCGCGTCGGCGTTCTTCGTCGTCGTCTACCTGCACATGTTCCGCGGGCTGCTGTACGGCTCGTACCGCAAGCCGCGCGAGCTGATCTGGGTCTTCGGCACGCTGATCTTCCTTGCGCTGATGGCCGAAGCGTTCATGGGCTACCTGCTGCCGTGGGGGCAGATGTCGTTCTGGGGCGCGCAGGTGATCGTGAACCTGTTTTCCGCGATCCCGGTGATCGGACCGGACCTGTCGCTGGTCATTCGCGGTGACTACGTGGTGTCCGACGCGACGCTGAACCGCTTCTTCTCGTTCCACGTGATCGCCGTGCCGCTGGTGCTGATCGGCCTGGTGCTGGCGCACATCGTCGCGCTGCACGAAGTCGGCTCGAACAACCCGGACGGGGTCGAGATCAAGAAGAAGAAGGACGCCAACGGCATCCCGCTCGACGGCATCCCGTTCCACCCGTACTACACCGTGAAGGACATCATGGGCGTAGTCGGTTTCCTGATCGTGTTCTCGGCAATCCTGTTCTTTGCGCCCGAGGGCGGCGGCTACTTCCTCGAGTACAACAATTTCATTCCCGCCGACCCGCTGAAGACGCCGCCGCATATCGCGCCGGTGTGGTACTTCACGCCGTTCTACTCGATCCTGCGCGCGGTGACGTACCCGCTGTTCGGCGTCGATGCGAAGTTCTGGGGCGTCGTCGCGATGGGCGCGTCGGTCGTGATCATCGCCTTCCTGCCGTGGCTGGACCGCAGCCCGGTGAAGTCGATCCGCTACAAGGGCGGGCTGTTCAAGGCCATCCTGGCGGTGTTCCTGGTCGCGTTCTTCATCCTCGGCTACCTCGGTGTGCTGCCGCCGACCCCGGGCCGTACCCTGGTCGCCCAGATCTGCTCGGTGCTGTACTTCGCGTTCTTCCTGTTGATGCCGTGGTACAGCAAACTCGACAAGTGCAAACCCGAACCGGAAAGGGTGACGTTCAAATGAGCATTCGTGTGATCAAGACTCTCAAGCGCCTGGCCGCCATCGTGCTGTTCGCGCCGGCTCTCGCGCTGTCCGCCGGGGCGGAACTGCATCTGGACAAGGCGCCGGTCAGCTCCGACCCGGCCGCGCTGCAGAATGGCGCCAAGGTGTTCGTCAACTACTGCCTGAGCTGCCACAGCGCGAGCTTCGCGCGTTACAACACGCTGCAGCAGATCGGTCTCGACGAGCAGCAGATTCGCGACAACCTGATGTTCACCGGCGAACGCGTCGGCGACCTGATGAAGATCGCGATGCGCCCGGCCGAATCGAAGGTGTGGTTCGGGGTGACCCCGCCCGACCTGACGCTGATCGCGCGCCAGCGCGCATCCGAGTTCGGCAGCGGCGCCGACTGGCTGTACACTTATCTGCGTCAGTTCTACCGCGATCCGGCGCGCCCGACAGGCTGGAACAACGTGGTATTCGGCAACGTCGGCATGCCGCACGCGCTGTGGGAACTGCAGGGCCAACAGGTCGCGAAGGTCACCGAGCACGAGGACGGCACGAAATCGGTCGCCCTTGAACTCGCGACGCCGGGCAGGATGAGCGTCGAGGAATATGACAAGACGGTTGCCGACCTGGTCTCCTTCCTCGTCTGGATGGGGGAGCCGATGGCCGACAAGCGCAAGACGATCGGGATGTACGTACTGATCTTCCTGGCGGGGCTGTTCGTGCTCTCCTATGCTTTGAAGAAAAATTACTGGAAGGATATTCACTGAGAACCCGCCGGACCTGATCCGCGCACTCACTGAATTTGACGCACCACGCGGTCATCGCGTGGTGCGCTTTGCTTTTGTATCAGGAGCTGCAACAACATGATGAACCTGTATTCCGGCACAACCGATCCGTTCAGTCACCGCTGCCGGATCGTGCTCTTCGAAAAGGGAATGGACTTCGAGGTCATCGATGTCGACCTCTACAACAAGCCCGAAGACATCGCCATCATCAACCCGTACAACCGGGTGCCGGTGCTGGTCGATCGCGACCTCGTCCTGTACGAGGCGAACATCATCAACGAGTACATCGACGAGCGCTTCCCGCATCCGCAGCTGATGCCGCCTGACCCGATCTTGCGCGCGCGTGCCCGCCAGTTGCTGCACACGTTCGAGCAGGAACTGTTCTCGCACATCGACGTGCTCGAGAAGAACCAGAAGGGCGTCGAAAAGAGCCGCGCCCACGTGCGTGACCAACTCGTTCAACTCGCACCGATCTTCGTCAAGCAGAAGTTCATGCTAGGCGACGAGTTCTCGATGCTCGACGTCGCGATCGCCCCCTTGCTGTGGCGTCTCGAGCATTACGGCATCGAACTGCCGAAGGCCGCTGCGAACCTCATGAAATACGCCGAACGCATTTTCAGCCGGCAGGGTTTCATCGACGCCCTGACCCCGTCCGAAAAGGTGATGCGGCGCTGAACGCCGAGGCCCCGTGTGAGGGGCGCTACCGACCATGACAAACATATCTACCAAACCCTACCTGCTCCGCGCCATTTTCGAATGGTGCGTCGACCAGGGCTTCACGCCCCATATCGCGGTGCTCGTCGACGAGCGTACCGTGGTCCCGGCGGGCTATGCGCAAGACGGACAGATCGTGCTCAACCTGGGTTCCGAAGCGACGCAGCAACTGGTCATGGGCAACGACCTGATCACTTTCCAGGCGCGTTTCGGCGGCGTCGCCCACGCGCTGTCGGTCCCGGTGTCCAACGTCCTTGCAATCTACGCGCGGGAGAACGGGCACGGCATGGCGTTCGAGCCTGAAGCGGTGGTCGAGGCACCTGGTGTCCCGGCCGAGCAGGTCGGCGGACAGCAGGACGACGCCCGCCCCGACGCTGCGCCCCCCGCGGGAGGGCGTTCGCCGGCGGGACGCAACCACCTGAAGATCGTCAAGTAACTGGTTGCAGCACAGGCTGCGCGCGTTCCTGTTGTATTCGTGCCGGGGACCGAATCGGGAATATGGCGGCCGGTCCGGGCTCGCCGGCAGGCTGTAGTGTGGCTGCGGGTGCCCGGGCGCGGCTCGGTTAGCGGGACGAGCGCTGCCGTCCGAGGGTCAGGCTTCGTTCCCCAGGAACGGGAAGTTGTGCACCGGCGGTCGCCGGCCGGACATCAACCCGGCGAGGCAGCTGGCAGACCCGCAGGCGAGCGTCCATCCCAGCGTCCCGTGGCCGGTGTTGTACCAGAGGTTGAGCAGGCCGCTCTTCCCGATCAGCGGGACATTGTTGGGCGTGGCTGGGCGCAGCCCTGCCCACAGTCGCGCTCGGGTGGTGTCGGTGGCGCCGGGAAAACGCATCTCCAGCCAGTCCAGGATGGCTTGGCAGCGGGCGGGATTGATGCTGGTATCGTAGCCGTTGAGCTCCGCGGTCCCGGCGACGCGCAGCCGGTCACCGAGGCGCGAACACACGATGCGGCGCGATTCATCGGTGAGGCTGACGCTCGGCGTACGCTGCGGATCGCGTAGCGGAACCGTCACCGAGTAGCCTTTCACTGGGTAGATCGGCAGGTGTTCGCCAAGAGGGGCGACCAGGGCGCGACCGTAGCTGCCGAGGCACAGTACGTAGGCGGAGGCGGTGAGACTTCCGGTGCGGCCTTCGGCATCGCGGACCTCGATGCTGTTCATCAGGCCGCCCGTGCGGTCGATGCGTGTGATCGTGGTGTTGTAATGGAAGCGTACGCCCGCCTGCGCGGCTCGCTCGGCGAGGGCCTGGGTGAAGCGGAAAGCATCGCCCGACTCGTCGTGCGGGGCATACAGGCCGCCGGCGAGCTCCCCGGCCCCGCCGGCGAGCGCAGGTTCGATCGCGAGGCATTCGTCGCGGCTGCAGAGGCGGGCCTCAATGCCGTACGCCGCGAGTTCGGCAGCCTTGGCGCCGGCGCGCGAGAATTCCTCCGGCGTAAAGAACAGATGCAGGATGCCGCGCTCGAGATGGTCGTAGGCGATCCCGGTTTCTGCGCGCAGCGCGCGCAGGCGTTCGCCGCTATGCACGGCGAGACTGGCAATGGCGGCGGTGTTGCGCCGGGTGCGGTGCGGCAGGCATTCACGCAGGAAGGCGAACGTCCAGGCCCATTGGGCTGCGTCGGCGTGGGGGCGAAACAGCAGCGGGGCGTCCTCGCGGCCGAACCAGCGCAGCACGTTGAGCGGAGCCGTCGGGTTCGCCCAGGGTTCGGGGTGGCTGATCGAGATCTGGCCGCCATTGGCGTAGCTGGTTTCGAGAGCTGCCTCGGGTTGGCGGTCCACCACGCTTACATCGAAACCCGCTTTGGCGAGATACCAGGCGGTGGTGACGCCGGTGACGCCGGCGCCGAGAACCAGAACGTGCATAGTGAGCGAATGGGCTGAACGGAGACAGTTTTTGATCCGGGCCGGACCGGTGTGCGGCGATGTCCCTACGGCATGGCCTGAGCAAGCTCAGACGTGTGGGGCGAGCCGTCGGCCAGCGATCATAACCGTCTTCGCCCGCGTGCGGTGGTGCGCTCGACCGCCTTCCGCGGGATAATCCGCGCCGCAAGCTTGCGAAACAAACTGAAGTCTGGCCCGGCTGGACCAACAAGGAGTCAATTCATGCGACGCGTCACGCTAACCCAATTCCTGATCGAGCAGCAGCGCGCTGGCCGCACTAGCCCGGACCTGCGACTGCTGATTGAAGTCGTCGCCCGGGCGGTGAAGGCGATCGGCGTCAATGTCTCGAAAGGGGCGCTGGCCGACCTGCTCGGCGAGGCGGGCACCGACAACATCCAGGGCGAAGCGCAAAAGAAGCTCGACGTGATCGCAAACGAGATCCTGCTGCAGGCCAACGAATGGGGCGGGCACCTCGCGGCGATGGCATCGGAAGAGGTCGAGGAGGTGCACCAGATTCCGTTCGACTACCCGAAGGGCGGCTACCTGCTGCTGTTCGATCCGCTTGATGGTTCGTCGAACATCGACGTCAATATCTCGGTCGGCACGATCTTCTCGGTGCTGCGCTTTCCCGAAGGTGCCAAGGAGCCGAACGAGCAATGCTTCCTGCAGCCCGGTCGCGAGCAGGTCGCCGCGGGATACGCGCTGTACGGTCCGTCGACCCTGCTGATCCTCACCGTCGGCAACGGCGTGCATGGCTTCACGCTGGATCGCGAGATGGGCAGCTTCGTCTACACCCACCCGTTCATGACGGTGCCGGTGGATACACAGGAATATGCGATCAACGCATCGAACGCGCGCCACTGGGAGCCGCCGGTGCAGCGCTATGTGGCCGAGTTGCAGCAGGGCAAGACGGGGCCGCGCGGCAAGGATTTCAACATGCGCTGGGTCGCGTCGATGGTCGCCGACGTGCATCGCGTCCTCACGCGCGGCGGCATCTTCATGTATCCGCTGGACGAGAAATGCCGTGACCAGGGCGGCAAGCTGCGCCTGATGTACGAGGCGAATCCGATGGCGATGCTCGTCGAGCAGGCCGGGGGCTCGGCAACGACCGGGCGCCAGCGGATCCTCGACGTGCAGCCGGAAAGGCTGCACCAGCGCGTGCCGGTGATCCTCGGTTCGACCCACGAAGTGGAGCGCGTGACCGCCTACCATCTCGAAGGCTGAGCCGACGATGCCGGGCTGTAGGGCGTCCATGCCGGGAAAGGCGGCGGGAGCTCCAGCCGCAGCCTGAAGGCGCAGCACGATCCGGATTCCGCCGAGGCCGCGCCTCTGCCGTAGAATCCGGTCATGACAGCTTTCCGGATTCGTGCGCTGCTCCGGCTGTGGCTCGTCGCGCTGTGCCTTGGCCTTTCGTCCGGCACCGTGTTCGCCCAAGCCCCGCTGCAGGTCGAACTCGACGCGCCCGACAGCGTGCGACCGCTGCTCGAGCGTCATCTGCGCATTCTCGATCGCGACGACCAGGCCTTGCCCGAAGCACAGGCCGACCGCATCGCGCTGGCCCGGCGTACGCGGCGCGAAGCGGCGGAACTGCTGGCGACCGAAGGGTATTTCACACCCGAGATCCGTTTGCAGCGCGAGCCGGATGGCCGCTGGCAGCTGTCGGTCGAGCCCGGCACGCAGGCGAGCATCGCCGGTGTCGAACTGCTGTTCGACGGCGATCTGGCCGGCGACGGCAAGGCGCGCGCGGAACGTCGCGCTGCGCTGCGCCGCGCCTGGCCTCTCGCGCCGGGAGAACCTTTTCGCCAGAGCGCCTGGGACGACGCGAAGGCGCGGCTCCTCGACGGGGTCGCGGTGCGCGACTACGCTGCGGCGCGCATTGTCGACAGCCGTGCCGAAGTCGATCCGGACAACGCAACCGTGCAGCTTTCGGTGACGGTCGACTCCGGGCCGCGCTTTTTCCTCGGCCCGCTCGAGGTGTCGGGCCTGCAGGATCTTCCTCCCGATTTCGTCGAACGTTTCAACCTGCTGGAGCCCGGCGAGCCGTTCGACCAGGAGCGCCTCCTCGCGCTGCAGACTGCACTGCAGAACTCCCCGCAGTTCGCCTCCGTGATCGTCGATATCGAGCGCGACCCGGCGCTTGCCGCCGCCGTGCCGATCCGGGTCCAGATCACCGAAGCGCAGTCCCGACACCTCGGTTTCGGCGTCGGCTATTCGACCAACACCGGTTTTCGTACCGAGATGAGCTGGCGCGACGTAAACCTCCTCGACCGCGGCTGGGAACTCGCCACCGGACTACGACTCGAGCAGCGCCGTCACGCCGCGTACGCGGATGTTTTCCTTCCGCCCGCGCGCGCCGGCCATCGGGATAGCTTTGGTGTCGCGATCGAGCGCAGCACCGTCGAGGGGTTGACGCTGACGACCCAGGCGGTGGGCGTGGCGCGCACCAAGACACGCGGCAACATCGACACGCGCCTCGCGCTGCGCCTGCAGCACGAGCAACGCGACCCCGACGGCGCACCGTCGACGAGCCGCAACGCGCTGACGGCGAACTGGACGTGGATCCGGCGGCGGGTCGACAACCTCCTCGATCCACGACGAGGCGATGTGCTGCAGTTCGACATCGGCGGCGGCGCGAAGGCGGTACTGTCCGACCAGGATTTCCTCCGGCTTTACGGCCGCTACGTGCGCTACCTGCCTTTTGCCGAGCGTGACGTGCTGATCCTGCGCGCCGAAGGCGGGGCGACGCTGGCACCGAGTCGCGACGGCGTGCCGCACGATTTCCTGTTCCGTACCGGTGGCACGCAAACGGTGCGCGGCTACGCGTTCGAGAGCCTCGGCGTGAGAGAGGGCGACGCCACCGTCGGCGGACGTTACCTCGCGACGCTGAGCGCCGAGTATGTCCACTGGTTCTTGCCGCAGTGGGGAGCGGCGGCCTTCGTCGATGCGGGCGACGCCGCCGACAGCCGCGACGGATTCACTCTCAAGACTGGCTACGGGGTCGGCGCACGCTGGAAAAGTCCGGCCGGCCCGCTCGCCATCGATCTCGCTTACGGCCACGAGGAACGGCGGCTGCGCCTGCATTTCGGCATCGCCATCGCATTTTGAACGGCGCCGCGGGACCCCGTCGCATGCCGGGGGACCCGTCCTGCGGCGTCGCAGACGTACGGCGCGTCGTCGCCACCGAGCATGCGGCGCTTGGCCATATCGGGCCTCCTGTCGAATGGAGCAAAAGGTGCAGCATCCCGCGTTCCTGTCGCCGCTCGACGGGAATTTGAATTCTCCGCTCTTGAAATCGGCCGGGGCCGTCCCTATTATTAGCACTCGTTGGCAGTGAGTGCTAACCGTCCCGGGCCAGTCCGCGCCCTTGATATGTTTATGCTGCGGGTCTGCCCGCAGATATGTTGAATTCGAACTGAAGGAGTCATCTCGATGAAAATTCGTCCCTTGCATGATCGCGTGATCGTCAAGCGCCTGGAAGCCGAGCGCAAGACCGCCAGCGGCATCGTCATCCCCGACTCGGCCGGCGAGAAGCCCGATCAGGGCGAAGTGCTCGCCGTGGGCAACGGCAAGATCCTCGACGACGGCAAGGTTCGCCCGATGGCCGTCAAGGTCGGCGACAAGGTGCTGTTCGGCAAGTACGCCGGCCAGACCGTGAAAGTCGAGGGTGACGAACTGCTCGTCATGCGCGAAGAAGACATCATGGGCGTCGTCGAGGCCTGAGCGCCCCTGTCGACCCCGTCCAACGAATTCAAGGAGCAATGAACGATGGCTGCAAAAGAAGTCAAGTTTGGTGATTCCGCCCGTGACCGCATGGTCGCCGGCGTCAATATCCTGGCCAACGCGGTCAAGGTCACCCTCGGCCCGAAAGGCCGTAACGTCGTGCTCGAGCGCTCGTTCGGCGCCCCGACGGTGACCAAGGACGGCGTGTCCGTCGCGAAGGAAATCGAACTGAAGGACAAGTTCGAGAACATGGGCGCGCAGATGGTCAAGGAAGTCGCGTCGAAGACCTCCGATATCGCCGGTGACGGCACCACGACCGCGACCGTGCTGGCCCAGTCGATCGTGCGCGAAGGCATGAAGTTCGTTGCCGCCGGCATGAACCCGATGGACCTCAAGCGCGGCATCGACAAAGCCGTCATCGCGGTCACCGAAGAACTGAAGAAGCTGTCGAAGCCGTGCTCGACGAGCAAGGAAATCGCCCAGGTCGGCTCGATCTCGGCGAACTCCGACGCCGACATCGGCGAAATCATCGCCAAGTCGATGGACAAGGTCGGCAAGGAAGGCGTGATCACCGTCGAGGACGGCAAGTCGCTGCAGAACGAACTCGATGTCGTCGAGGGCATGCAGTTCGACCGCGGCTACCTCAGCCCGTACTTCATCAACAACCCGGACCGCCAGGTGGCGATCCTCGAAAACCCGTTCATCCTGCTGTTCGACAAGAAGATCTCGAACATCCGTGATCTGCTGCCGGTGCTCGAGCAGGTCGCCAAGGCCGGCCGCCCGCTGCTGATCGTCGCCGAAGACGTCGAAGGCGAAGCGCTGGCGACCCTCGTCGTCAACAACATCCGCGGTATCCTCAAGACCTGCTCCGTCAAGGCGCCGGGCTTTGGTGACCGTCGCAAGGCGATGCTCGAGGATATCGCCGTGCTGACCGGCGGCCAGGTCATCGCCGAGGAAGTCGGCCTGACGCTGGAGAAGGCGACGCTGGCCGAGCTGGGCCAGGCGGCACGCATCGAGATCGGCAAGGAAAACACGATCATCATCGACGGCGCCGGCGAACCCGCGCGCATCGAAGGCCGCGTCAAGCAGATCCGCGCGCAGATCGAGGAAGCCACGTCCGATTACGACCGCGAGAAGCTGCAGGAACGCGTCGCGAAGCTGGCGGGCGGTGTTGCCGTCATCAAGGTCGGCGCTGCGACCGAAGTCGAGATGAAGGAGAAGAAGGCCCGCGTCGAAGACGCGCTGCACGCGACCCGCGCCGCGGTCGAAGAAGGTATCGTCCCCGGCGGTGGCGTCGCGCTGCTGCGTGCCCGCGCGAACCTCGGTACCCTCAAGGGCGACAACCATGACCAGGACGCCGGCATCAAGATCGTGCTGCGCGCGCTCGAGCAGCCGCTGCGCGAGATCGTCGCCAATGCAGGTGACGAGCCGTCCGTCGTCGTCAATCGCGTCGTCGAAGGCACCGGTAATTTCGGCTACAACGCCGCCACCGGCGAGTATGGCGACCTGGTCGACATGGGCGTGCTGGACCCGACCAAGGTCGAGCGCATCGCGCTGCAGAACGCAGCCTCGGTCGCCGGCCTGATGCTGACCACCGACTGCATGGTCGGCGAGCTGGCTGAAGAAAAGCCCTCGATGGGCGGCATGGGCGGCATGGGTGGCATGGGCGGCATGGGCGGCATGGACATGGGTATGTAATGCCGGTCTGAGGTTCGCCTCGTGCTGCCGGGCTTTCAGGCCCGGTGGCGCCAAAGCAAACGGCTCCGCTGCGGCGGGGCCGTTTGCTTTGGCGCGGTGACGGACGTGTCGACACGCCACGCTGCGGAAAGGTGGGATAATGAATCGATCGTGAGGAAAAAGGGGCAGGGAGCACCGGTTGTGCAAACGGGCGCTCCCCGGAATGTGCAGGCCGAAAAGGCGCCGACATTCCCCGGGCCGGTAATAGGAGAACAGCGGGTGCAACAATAGGCGTGCCCGCTTACGGACAACTTACATCCATATTTCCATGCGGATCCTTCTTGCTGAAGATGACTCGGTGATTGCAGACGGCCTCGGGCGGGCCCTCAAGCGCGGCGGTTATGCCGTCGATCACGTTGCTTCCGGCAGCGAGGCGGATGCCGCGCTGGCCACCCAGACATACGATCTGCTGATTCTCGACCTCGGCCTGCCGAAGCTCCCCGGGATTGACGTCCTGAAACGCCTGCGCGCGCGCAAGTCGGCGTTGCCGGTGCTGATCCTTACCGCCCAGGACGGGGTCGAAGAGCGTGTGCGAGGACTCGATGCCGGTGCCGACGACTACCTGACGAAGCCTTTCGCGCTGCCGGAACTGGAGGCGCGCGTGCGCGCGCTGACGCGACGCGGCACCGGGCAGCCGCGCTGCATCGAGATCGGCAGCCTTTCGTACGACCAGGCTGACCGGGTGGCGAAGATCAACGGCCAGATCGTCGAATTGTCGGCGCGGGAAGTCGGCCTGCTCGAAATTTTCGTCCTGCGGGCCGGGCGACTGGTGAGCAAGGACCAGATCGTGGATCACCTGTGCGGCTGGGGGGAGGAGGTCTCGAGCAATGCGATCGAGGTCTACGTCCACCGGCTGCGCAAGAAGCTCGAAGACAGTGGCGTGCGCATCGTCACCGTGCGCGGACTCGGCTACTGCCTGGAAAACCCGGATGCGGTCCAGACGGCGAAAGCCTGACAAGACGGCGGCAGCGAACCGACCGCCGTCGCAGCCGAACTCGCTGTTCGGCGAGATCCTCGACTGGATGCTCGCGCCACTGCTGTTCCTGTGGCCGATCTCTATCATCGTCACGCACAACGTCGCCGACAATCTGGCGAACCAGCCGTATGACCGGGCGATGGCAGACAGCGTGCGGGCGCTCGGACGCCTCGTGTCGGTCGAAGGCGGGAATATCGCGGTGCATTTTCCTGCGCCGCCGCGGGCGCTGTTTCGCGCCGACCAGGACGACACCGTCTATTACCAGGTTGCCAACGGCAGCGGCGAAGTCGTCACCGGAGACCGCGAAATTTCTTGGGTCGCGCCGCCCGCGACCGTGGTCGCGGAGGAGGTGCTGTATCGCGACGACGTGATTCACGGCGAGGAGGTGCGCGTCGCGTACCAGTACCTGCGTGCCTGGCCCGAACCCGCAAGCCCGCTGGTGCTGGTGCAGGTGGCCGAGACGCGCAACAAGCGCAGCGACCTCGCGTCGCGCGTCGTGACCGGCGTGCTGCTGCCCCAGTTCGCGATCATCCCGATCGCGGTCGTGCTCGTGTGGGTCGGCCTGACGCGCGGCATCGCGCCGCTGAACCGGTTGCAGAGCCTGATCCGCCGCCGGCGTCCGACCGACCTGTCGCCGATCGCGGCGGCGAGCGTTCCCGAGGAAGTGCGGCCGGTGATCGTCGCGTTCAACGACATGATGGCGCGTCTCGAAGAGAATCTGCAGGCGCAGCAACGCTTCATCGCCGACGCGGCGCACCAGATGCGCACGCCGCTGACCGGCCTGAAGATGCAGACCGACCTCGCGCTGCTCGAAACGGACCCCGAGCAACTGCGCGAATCGTTGCAGCGCATCGCGGACAGCACCGACCGGGCCAGCCATCTGATCACTCAGTTGCTGTCGCTTGCCCGCGCGGAAGCGAGTTTCGAAAAACTGTACGCGGTGGAGCAGGTGGACCTCGATGCGATGGTGCGCGATGTGGCGCTCGAGCTGTATCCGCGTGCGCAAGTGAAAGGAATCGACCTGGGGGTCGAGGATGCGGGCCGGGCATTGCCGATCGAGGGTAACCCGGTGCTGCTGCGCGAACTGATCAAGAACCTGCTCGACAATGCGATCAAATACACGCCGCATGGCGGACGTGTCACCGCGCGAACCCGCGTTGCGGGCGCGATCGTGCTGGAGATCGAAGATACGGGCACCGGCATTCCGGAAGCGGACCGCGAGCGCGTCTTCGAACGCTTCTATCGTGTGCTCGGTAGCGGTGTTGACGGTTCGGGCCTGGGTTTGCCGATCGTGCGGGAGATCGCCGAGCTGCACCGCGCCACGGTGACGCTGAATCCAAACCCGACAGGTCCCGGTACGACGGCGCAGGTCCTGTTCCCGCGCGGACCGCTGGTCACCCCGCCGGCCCAGCCTTTCCTCCCGTCATTTTCGGTAACCTGAGGAGCCTGCCTTCTGGGGAGCAGAAACGATTTTTGCATCGGTGATTGACGGCGCTCCCGATTCGGCTATAATGCGCGCTTTCCCGGCCAGGTAGCTCAGTTGGTAGAGCAGCGGATTGAAAATCCGCGTGTCGGCGGTTCGATTCCGTCCCTGGCCACCAGAATACGAAAACGGGCCGGCGAATGCCGGCCCGTTTTCGTTGACGCTGCCGAAGACCTGACAGAACTGCCTGATTTTGCTCAATCTTTTGCAGTTTCGCGGAGTGCTATAATTCGCGGCATTACGCTCCCCTGCGATCGCGCATGCAACTTTATGCTCTTGGCCTGAATCATCATACGGCGCCGCTCACGATTCGCGAGCAGGTGGCGTTTCAGCCCGAGCGCTTGGACGACGCGCTGCATGATCTGACGCACGAGCGGACGGTGCGCGAGGCGGCGATCCTGTCGACCTGCAATCGCACCGAACTGTACTTCGCCACGGAGCAACCGCAGCACGCTGCCGACTGGCTGGCGCGTTTTCATCACCTGCCGTTGAGCGAAGTCTCGCCGTATCTCTATACCTATCCGCAACGCGATGCGGTCCGGCATGTCTTCCGCGTCGCGAGCGGGCTCGACTCGATGGTCCTCGGCGAGCCGCAGATCCTCGGCCAGGTGAAGGACGCTGCCCGCCGTGCCGAAGAGGCTGGGACGATGGGCACGCTGCTGCACAAACTGTTCCAGAACACTTTTGCCGTCGCGAAGGAAGTGCGCTCGACGACGGCGATCGGGGCGAACATCGTGTCGATGGCGGCGGCGGCGATGCATCTTTCCGAGCGCATTTTCGAGCGGATGTCGGACCAGCGCGTGCTCTTCATCGGCGCCGGCGAGATGATCGAACTGTGTGCCGCATATTTCGCCGGGGCGTGCCCGAAGCGGATCGCGGTCGCGAACCGCACCGAAGCGCGCGCGCAGTTGCTCGCGCATCGCTTCGGGGCGGAAGTCATGCGGCTCGACGTGGTCGGCGAGATGCTGCCGCACTTCGACGTCGTGGTGTCCTGTACGGCCAGCCCGCTGCCGATCGTCGGTCTGGGCATGGTCGAGCGCGCCATCAAGGCGCGCCGGCACCGGCCGATCGTGATGGTCGATCTCGCGGTGCCACGCGACATCGAGGCCGAAGTCGGCCAGCTCGACGACGTTTTCCTGTACACCGTCGACGATCTCGCGCAGATCGTCGACGCGGGTCTCGAGTCGCGGCAGCAGGCCGTGCTGGAAGCCGAGGAGATCATCGATTCGCGCGTCAATGGTTTTCTGCACTGGATGCAGGCGCGCGATGCGGTGCCGACGATTCGCGCGCTGCGCCAGCACGCAGAGACGGTGCGCGCGGTCGAACTGGAGCGCGCGACGCGTCTGCTGGCAAAAGGCGAAGATCCGCAGAAAGTGCTCGATGCGCTGAGTCATGGGCTGATCAACAAGCTGATGCATGGTCCGACCCGCTATCTCAATCAGTCCGAAGGCGAGCAGCAGGCCGATGCGAGCAGGCTCGTCCAGCAGTTGTTCAACCTCAACTCCCCCGATTAGCCGTCGGCCGCCCAACCCGTTTCGTTTCCCACTCGATCACGCCTTTCATGAAGCAGAGCATCCGCGACAAGCTCGAACTCCTGACCCACCGCCTGGCGGAACTCGATCGCGAGTTGTCGTCCGAGGACGCCGTGCGTGATATGGATGCGTTCCGTTCGCTCGGGCGCGAGCGGGCCGAGATCGAACCGGTTGTCGCCTTGTACGGCGCTTACCACCAAGCCGAGGTCGACTGCGAGAGTGCGCGCGCCATGCTGGCCGACGCCGAGATGCGCGAGCTCGCCGAGAGCGAGCTCGAAACGGGGGCGGTGCGCCTGCAGGCGCTGGAGGCTGAATTGCAGCGTGCGCTGCTGCCGCGCGACCCGAGCGACGAACGCAACCTGTTTCTCGAAGTGCGTGCCGGTACCGGCGGCGACGAAGCCTCGCTGTTCGCCGGCGACTTGCTGCGCATGTACACGCGCTATGCCGAGCGCCAGCGCTGGAAGGTCGAGATCGTGTCGTCGAGTCCGTCGGATCTCGGCGGCTACAAGGAAGTGATCCTGCGCGTCGCCGGCGCCGGGGCGTATTCGAAGCTCAAGTTCGAGTCCGGCGGGCATCGTGTGCAGCGCATCCCCGTGACGGAAACGCAGGGACGCATCCATACCTCTGCCTGCACGGTGGCCGTGATGCCCGAGGCCGATGAAGTCGAAGCGGTGAACATCAATCCCGCGGACCTGCGCGTCGACACGTTCCGCGCCAGCGGTGCGGGCGGCCAGCACATCAACAAGACCGATTCGGCGGTGCGCATCACGCACCTTCCGAGCGGCATCGTCGTCGAGTGCCAGGACGATCGTTCCCAGCATCGCAACCGCGCGCAGGCGATGTCGGTGCTCGCCGCACGCATCCACGACCGGCAATTGCGCGAGCAGCAGGCGCGCGAGGCCGCCACGCGCAAGAGCCTGGTCGGCAGTGGCGACCGGTCCGAACGCATTCGCACGTACAACTATCCGCAGGGGCGCGTCACGGATCATCGCATCAACCTCACGCTCTACAAGCTCGACGCGGTGATGCAGGGCGATCTGGACGAGCTCATCGATACGCTGACGCGCGAGCACCAGGCCGACCAGCTTGCGGCGCTGGGAGGCGACTGACGTGAAAATGACCGAAGCTGCGCCCGATATCGGCGGCGCGCTGAACTGGGCGCGGGCGCGGATCGCGGTCGTCGATGCGCGCATTCTGCTGCGCCATGTGCTGCAGTGTTCGGCGGTGCGCCTCGCGGCGTATCCGGAAGCCAGGCTCGAAGCGCCGGAGTGGGCAGAGTTCCGCTCGCTGGTCGAGCGGCGCGAGGCCGGCGAGCCGGTTGCTTACCTGACCGGCGAGCGCGAGTTCTTCGGCCACCCGTTCATCGTGACGCCGGCAGTGCTGATTCCGCGTCCCGACACCGAACTGCTGGTGGAACTGGCGCTGGCGCATTTCGGCGACAAGCCGCATACGCGCGTGCTCGATCTCGGTACCGGGAGCGGCGCGCTCGCGGTCAGCATCGCGCTCGAGCTGCCGCAGGCCGACGTCGTCGCGGTCGATCGTTCGCGCGAAGCGCTGTGGGTCGCGATGGCGAACGCGGCACGCTTGCGGGCGAGCGTCTCCTTCGTGCTCGGCGACTGGTTTTCTTCGCTCGGCGACGACCACTATCAACTCATCGTCGCGAATCCGCCCTATGTTGCGGCGGCCGACCCGCATCTCGAAGAGGGCGACGTGCGCTTCGAACCGAGCACCGCGCTTGCCGCCGGCCCCGACGGGCTCGACGATCTCGCGGCCATCGCCGCGCAGGCCCCGCGCCACCTCGAACCCGGCGGCTGGCTGTTCATGGAACACGGTTTCGACCAGGCGGCCGCGGTGCGCGGGCTGCTGACTGATGCCGGGTTTTCGGCGATCGCCTCGTGGAAGGATCTGGCGGGCATCGAACGGGTGTCGGGGGGGCAGTGGCGCGGCCGTTGATCGTGGCGAGCCCTGCGCTCGCACGGCGTCCAGAGGCTATTGACGCGTGCGACATCCACCCATAGAATTACCCGAGTGAAACACTCAACTTTTGGAACATAAATCATGGACATCCAGGAAGTCATCCGCGAACAGGTCACCACGAACCCCGTCGTCCTGTACATGAAGGGCACGCCCCAGTTCCCGCAGTGCGGCTTTTCGTCGACGGCCGTGCAGATTCTCAAGCACAGCGGTGTGCCGAAGTTCTTTTCGGTGAACGTTCTCGAGAACGACGAAATCCGCAATGGCATCAAGCAGTTTGCGAACTGGCCGACGATCCCGCAGCTGTACGTGAACGGTGAATTCGTCGGTGGCTGCGACATCATGCGCGAGATGTATGAAAACGGCGAATTGAAGACGATGCTCACCGAAGCAGGCGTAACGTCCGCTTCCTGATCCGCGCTTCGCCCGGCGCCGGATTCTGGGCGCGGGCAAGCCGGCCTTGCAGGTCGGGGGGTCATGGCCCGGCGTTCGCAATCCTCGAATTGGCCATCGACAAACGGGTCGACAGCACTTCGAGGAAGGCCTTGTAGAAATGCATCCTGCAGGTGTCGGATGCGCGCTCGAGCGCGGCCACACCGATGCGAAGCACGCTGAGTGCGGTCGTGGCCTCGACGGTTGCCGAGCGGGCCCGGCCCCCTGCCGAAAACAGCGCCATCTCGCCGAAACAGTCGCCGTCCGTCAGCAGGTGAAGGAGCTTGCCGCGCTTGACGACACGCGCTTCGCCTTCGGCCAGCAAGCAGAAGTGATCACCGCTTTCCCCTTCCTTCATCACCACGGTGCCGGGTTCGGCGCGGCTCCACTGCGAAAAGCCGATGATTTCCCATAGCTCGGCGTCGCTGAACTCACGGAAGAACGCGAGTCGTCGCAGGGCCTCGTATTTCTCCGCGTCGGCAACTTCCGCGCGGTCGGCATTGATCTTCCGGTTGCGGGATGCCTGGGCGAGATCATGCGAAAACTCCGCCCAGTCCTGGTAGCGGCGGGCGAGGTCTTTCTCCAGCGCGCGGCGCACGATCGCATCCAGTGCTTCCGGGACGTCAGGACGGATCGACGATGGCGCAGGCGCTTCCTCGTGCGCGATGCGGTAGAGCAGGCTGTAATGGCTGTCGGATTCGAACGGCAGCCGCCCGGTGAGGAGCTGGAACATCACGACGCCCAGCGAATGGATATCGGTCTGGTGGTTCAGCGGCATGTCGCGCACCTGCTGCGGCGACATGTACGCGGGGGAGCCGACGCCGAGAACCTGCGTTGCGTCGCCAGCGGCGTGCACGGCCGTGCCGAAATCGGAAATCTTGATGTCCTGCCCGTCCCGGTCGACAAGCAGGATGTTCGCAGGCTTGATGTCGCGGTGGATGATGCCCCGGCGAAACGCGAAATCGAGCGCGCGCGTGCACCGGAAGATGATCTCGATGAGCCGTTCGAACGGCAGCAGGCTGTCCGGGCGGCAGAATGCGGCAAGCGTGCCGCCCGGTACATACTCCATCGCGATATAGGCCTGGCTGTCGTCGATCGCCGCGTCGTGGATCTGGACGATGTGCGGATGGACGAGCTTGCCGGCGAGCGCCGCTTCGTTCAGCAGCAGCGTGCGATGCAGGCAGTCCCGGTCGGCGTCGCGCAGGACGTCGCGATGGAGTTGCTTGATGGCGACATCGCGGCCGGTGAATGGGTCGTATGCGAGATAGACGGAGCTGGTCGCGCCTTCGCCGATCAGCCCGCGGATGTCGTATTTGCCGATCCGTTCCACCGGCTCCGGCCTGTCATCCAAGCGTGCTGCGGGCTCGGGCGATGGCGGCGCGGACCTGATCCGGCGCGGTGCCGCCGACATGCGCGCGTGACGCGAGCGAGCCGTCGACGGTCAGCACCGCGAACACGTCGTCGCCGACGAGCGGTGAGAATGCGCGCAGCTCGTCGAGGCTGAAGTCCGGCAGGTCGCAGCCTTTCGCCTCGGCTGCGCGCACGGCGAGCGCGACCGCTTCGTGCGCGTCGCGGAACGGCAGGCCTTTCTTGACGAGGTAGTCGGCGAGGTCGGTCGCGGTCGCGTAACCTTGCTTGAGCGCGTCGCGCATCGCGTCGGCCTTGACGCGGATGCCGGTGATCATGTCGGCGTAGATGCGCAGGGTGTCAATCACCGTGTCGGCGGTGTCGAACAGGGGTTCCTTGTCTTCCTGATTGTCCTTATTGTAGGCGAGCGGCTGGCCTTTCATCAGCGTCAAGAGCGCGATCAGGCTGCCATTGACGCGTCCGGTCTTGCCGCGCACGAGTTCGGGCACGTCGGGGTTCTTCTTCTGCGGCATGATCGAGCTGCCGGTGCAGAAGCGGTCGGCGAGGTCGATGAAGCCCACGCGCGGGCTCATCCACAGGATCAGCTCTTCGGACAGGCGCGACAGGTGGGTCATCAGCAATGCCGCGGCGGCGCAGAACTCGATCGCGAAGTCGCGGTCGCTGACGGCGTCGAGCGAGTTGTAGCAGACTTCGTCGAAGCCCAACTCGGCGGCGACGAACTCGCGGTCGATCGGGTAGCTCGTGCCGGCGAGCGCGGCGGCTCCGAGCGGCAGGCGGTTCACGCGCTTGCGGCAGTCTTTGAGCCGCTCGGCGTCGCGCCGGCTCATTTCAAAATAGGCCATCAGGTGGTGGCCAAAAGTCACCGGCTGGGCGATCTGCAGATGCGTGAAGCCGGGCATCGGCGTTGCGGCGTTGGCTTCGGCGACGTCGAGCAGGTTCTTCTGGAAGTCGCCGATCAGGGCGAGGATCTGGTCGATCGCGTCGCGCAGCCAGAGACGAATGTCGGTGGCGACCTGGTCGTTGCGGCTGCGGCCGGTGTGCAGGCGTTTTCCCGCATCGCCGACGAGCGCGGTGAGGCGCTTCTCGATGTTGAGGTGCACGTCCTCGTCGTCGAGGTTCCAGGCGAACTCGCCGCGTTCGATCTCGTCGCGGATCTGCGCCATGCCGCGCTCGATGTCGGCAAGGTCGGCGGCGGCGATGATGCCCTGCTTCGCCAGCATCTTCGCGTGCGCCAGCGAGCCGCGGATGTCCTGCACCGCCATGCGCTGGTCGAACGACACCGAGGCGGTATAGCGCTTGACGAGGTCCGAGACCGGTTCGGAAAAACGGCCGGACCACGCCTTGGCCGGCTGCGAGGAGGAGGTGTCTGTCATAATGTCCGTGGAAGGAAAACCGACCGGAAAGATCGTTCGATGCCGCGGCGGCGCAGGTTTCGTCCGTCGCGTCCGTCGCCTATAAGGGGTGAAAAGTATAAAGCAAAAGCTTCGCCGGCTTCCGCCGGGCGCTTGCGACGCGGGCTTTCCCGGCGTCGCCACAACGGAGAATTCCTGCATGACCGACGCTGCTCTGCGAGTCGTCATCGTTGACGACGAGGAGCCTGCCCGCGCACGCCTCAAGGACCTGCTCGACGACATCGCGGACACGCAGCCGACGCGCGTCGTCGGCGTGGCGGCGAACGGGCTCGAAGCGTTGCGCCTGATCGAAGACCTGGCGACCGACGTCGTGCTCGCCGACATCCGCATGCCGGTCATGGACGGGGTGGAACTCGCGCGCCACCTCAGTCGCCTCGAGTGCCCGCCTGCGGTGATCTTCACGACGGCATACGACGAATACGCGGTGCAGGCGTTCGACCTGGCGGCGACCGATTACCTGCTGAAGCCGGTCCGCGCGGCGCGGCTTGCCGAAGCGCTCGCGCGCGCACGCCGGCGTTCGCCCGCTGCCGACGCGCTGCTGGCCGGCCTTTCGCGCGGCGCAAGGCGCCATTTCAGCGTCAATGAGCGCGGGCGCATTGTGCTGGTGCCGGTCGCCGACGTGCTGTTCCTGCGCGCCGAACTCAAGTATGTCACTGCGCGCACCGCGGGGCGCGAGTTCCTGCTCGACGAGTCGCTCGTCCAACTCGAACAGGAGTTCCGCGATCGCTTTGTCCGCATCCACCGCAACTGTCTCGTCTCGCGCAGCGCCGTGACGGGCGTCGAACGCGCGGGCGAGGACGAGGGCGAGCCGCACTGGGACGTCGTGCTCGCCGGCCTCGCCGAACGCCTGCCGATCAGCCGGCGCCAGTGGCCGGCGGTCCGGCACGCGCTCGGACTCTGACTCTCGCTCCGACGCGCCCGCTTCCTCAGCCGCTGTTGCGCAAACCAGCCGCGATGCCGTTGATCGAGATATGGATCCCGAGCCGGATGCGCGCGTCGTCATGCGTCTCGCGATGGCGGCGCAGCAACTCGACCTGTACGTGGTTGAGCGGATCGAGGTAGGGGAAGCGGTTGCGGATCGAGCGCTTGAGCAGCGGGTTGCCGTCGAGGAGCTCGCGCTGGCCGGTGATCGCGAGCAGCGCCTCGACAGTGTCGTGCCATTCGGTGCGGATGCGGCCGAAGATCGCGTCGCGCAAGCTCACGTCTTTGACGAGCCCGGCGTAGCGCGACGCGATCGCCAGGTCGGTCTTCGCCAGCACCATGTCCATGTTCGACAGCAGCGCGGCGAAGAACGACCATTCCCGATGCATCGCCTGCAGGCGGGCGATGCCGTCGTCAGTGTGGGCCGCGAGCCAGGTTTTGACGGCGCTGCCGAAGCCGAACCAGCCCGGCAGCATCAGGCGGCACTGCGACCAGCTGAACACCCAGGGGATCGCGCGCAGATCCTCGATGCGCGTGCCTTTCTTGCGCGACGCGGGCCGCGAGCCGATGTTCAGCTCGGCGATCTCCGAGATTACGGTCGATTCCCAGAAATAGCGTTCGAACCCTTCGGTGTCGTAGACCAATTCGCGGTACGCAGCGAACGCGACATCCGAGAGCGCCTGCATCGTGTCGAGGAACTCGGCGCGCGGCGCCGGAGCGCGATCGGCGAGCAGGCTCGCTTCGAGCGTCGCGGCGACGATGACTTCGAGGTTGCGCCGGCCGACTTCCGGGTTGCCATATTTCGCCGCGATCACTTCGCCCTGCTCGGTGAGCCGGATCTGCCCCTGCACCGCGCCGCCGGGTTGCGCGAGGATCGCCTCGTAGCTCGGGCCGCCGCCCCGTCCGACCGAACCGCCCCGGCCGTGGAACAGGCGCAGACGGATGCCGTGCCGCGCGAACACCTCGATCAGGCCGATCTCGGCCTTGTAGAGCGCCCAGCCCGACGTCAGGAAGCCGCCGTCCTTGTTGCTGTCGGAATAGCCGAGCATGACTTCCTGGGTGCGGTCGCGGGAGGCAGCGAGCAGGTTCATGTATCCGGGCAGCGCGAACAGGCGGTCCATCACCGACGGCGCGTTCGCGAGATCGTCGATCGTCTCGAACAGCGGGACGATATTGACGTCCAGCGCCTGTTCGTGCGGCCTCAGCAGGCCCGCCTCCTTCAGCAGCAGCGCGAGTTCAAGCAGATCGGAGACGTCGCCGGTCTTCGAGATGATGCAGTTCGGGATCGCCGGCCCCCCGTAGCGCCGGTGAGCCGCGCGCGCAGTGCGGAAGATCGCGAGTTCGCCTTCGGTCTCGTCTGAATAGCGCACGTGAGGCGATGCGAGCGGACGCGGTGTCGCGAGTTCCTCGATCAGCAGTTCGACGCGCGCCGCCTCGTCGAGCGTCGCGTAGTCGGTACCGGTTCTGGCGGTCGCAAGGAGTTCGGCGACGACGCGCTCATGCACCTCGGAATTCTGGCGCAGGTCGATCGGCGAAAGGTGAAAGCCGAACACGCGCACGGCCCGGCGCAGCCGGCGCAGCCGCCCGCGCGCGAGCGCCGCCGAGCCGTTCGCGACGAGCGAGCGGTGAATGACATCGAGATCGTCGCAGAGTTCGGCGGCGGTGGCATACGGCTCGGCCATTGCTACCGGATGGCGCGGCGGTTCGGTGCCGAGCAGCGCGTGGTGCGTCGCCGCGAGCCGCGCATAGATGCCGGAGATCGCGCGGCGGTAGGGTTCGTCGTTGCGGTGGGGAGAATGGTCGGGCGAGCGGGCGGCCAGCGCGAGCAGCGCATCGGATGCGGTGACCAGCCCGAGCGCGAGCGACAGGCGCGCGCCGAGCGCGTGCAGTTCGTCGAGATAGAAGCCGAGCGCGGCCCCCGCCTGCATCGCGAGCGCGCGTTCGAGCACGTCGGCGGTGACGAAAGGATTGCCGTCGCGATCACCGCCGATCCAGCTGCCGACCTGCAGGAACGCCGGCAGTTCGAGTCCGGCGAGCGCCGGATCGCGGCTCGCGAGCTGGTCTTCGAGGTTCGTATAGAGGCGCGGCAGCTCGCGCAGGAAAGTCGCGTCGAAGTACGACAGGCCGTTCGTGACTTCATCGACGACCGACAGCTTCGCCGGGCGCAGCATGCGCGTCTGCCACAGCGTCAGCACCGTCCGGCGCAGCGCCTCGTCGCTTTCCTGGCGCTCCTCCGGCGTCAGCGTCATGCGATCGCGCGCGTCGAGGAGATGTGCGATATCGGTCTCGCAGTTGAGGATGCTCTTGCGCTGGACTTCGGTCGGATGCGCAGTCAGCACCGGCGAGATCAGCGCGGTGTCGAAGAACGCCGCGAGCCGGGCCGGCGGCAAGCCGCTCGCCAGTGCGCGCACGAGCGCGTGCGCGACGCTGCCTGCGCGCGGCGCCGAGCCGGCGATCAGGTGCGCGCGGCTGCGGCGGATGTGATGCTGGTCCTCGGCGATGTTCGACAGGTGCGAGAAATAGCTGAACGCGCGCACGACTTCGATCGTCTGTTCGCGCGACAGCGCGTCGAGGATGCCTTCGAGTTCGCGCCGTGCCGCGTTGTCATCGTCGCGGCGGAAGCGCACCGAAGTCTGGCGGATGCGCTCGATGAGGGCGAATGCCGCTTCGCCGTGCTGGTCGCGCACGGTGTCGCCCAGCACGCGGCCGAGCAGCCGGATGTCTTCGCGCAGCGGGGCGTCCTTGTCTTCAGTCATGGTCTGTTCCGGGTGTGGGTGGCTACGTTGTGGGAGCGGCCGGTTGGCTCGCCGGCTGACGTGATGGGGACTTGCGCCCGCCGGGCACGAAAGGCGCAATTTGCACCCATGCTAGAATGCCGCCCAGCCCGTGCGCCATTGGCGCCAACCCTGATGTTGCATTGCGGCAACCCTTTGCTGCGAGCGGCACCGATCCATTCCTCCGTGACGAGTCTGCCCACCGTGAGCGCTACCCCTGACTTTCCCGCCCCCGAACGCCTCGTAATCGCCACTCGCGAAAGCCGTCTCGCACTGTGGCAGGCCGAACACGTCAAGGCCCGGCTCGAGGCGCTCTACCCGGGCTGTCGCGTCGAGCTGCTCGGCATGACCACGCGCGGCGACCAGATCCTCGACCGTCCGCTCGCGAAGGTCGGCGGCAAGGGGCTGTTCGTCAAGGAACTCGAAGCCGCGCTGCTCGAGGAGCGCGCCGACATCGCGGTGCATTCGATGAAGGACGTGCCGATGCAGCTGACCGAACCGTTCGCGCTGCCGTGCATCTCGGCGCGCGAAGTGCCGCTCGACGCGTTTGTGTCGCCGCGCTACGCGAGCCTCGCCGACATGCCGCCGGGCACGGTCGTCGGCACCTCGTCGATGCGCCGCGAATCGCAGCTGCATGCGCAGTTTCCTTTCCTGGCGGTCACGAGCCTGCGCGGCAACCTCGACACGCGCCTGCGCAAGCTCGACGAGGGGCAGTACGACGCGATCATTCTCGCCGCCGCCGGACTGCGGCGCTTAGGGCTTGCCGACCGCATCCGTGCCGAACTGCCGTCCGAGGTGTCGCTGCCGGCGGCCGGGCAGGGCGCGCTCGGCATCGAATGCCTGGCGAAGCGCACCGACATCGCGGCCTGGCTCGCGCCGTTGAACGATGCCGACACTTCGGCGTGCGTGCGCGCCGAGCGTGCCGTCGCGCGCGCGCTCGCGGGCAGCTGCGAAGTGCCGCTCGGCGCCTACGCCGAGATCCGCGCCGGGCGGCTGTGGCTGCGCGGCTTCGTCGCGCTGCCCGATGGCAGCCGCATGGTCCGCGCCGAACGCGAAGGCGATGCCGCCGATGCCGAAGGGCTCGGACTGGCACTGGCCGGCGACTTGCGCGCGCAAGGGGCCGAAGACATCCTCGCGCGGCTGGGGTGAGCCCGGTCCGGACGGTACGGCCTTGTCGATGACGCCGATGACGCGCAACACGCTCTGCGGACGTCACGTCGCAGTCACTCGCCCGGCGGGGCAGGCCGACAGCCTGTGCGAGGCGATCGCTGCACGCGGCGGCATTCCGGTGCGCTTTCCGGTGCTCGCGATCGGCGCCGTCGACGGCGCACGACTCGGCGACATCGCCACCCGGCTCGATCAGTTCGATCTCGCGTTTTTCGTCAGCCCGAACGCCGTGCAGCACGCGCTCACGCCGATCCTCGCGCGGCGCGCCTGGCCGCAGCGAGTAGTGGTGGCGACTGTCGGCAAGGGGAGCGAGCGGGCGCTCGCGGCGTTCGGTTTTCGCTCCGTCGTCGCGCCGGCGAGCGGTTTCGACAGCGAGTCCGTGCTCGCCCTTCCGGAATTCCGGCCCGAAGCGGTGCGCGGCCGGCGGATCGTGATCTTTCGCGGCGACGGCGGTCGCGACCTGCTCGGCGAAACCTTGCGCGAGCACGGCGCCGATGTCGAATACGTGAGCTGCTATCGCCGCTTCCAGCCCGACCAGGACCCGGCCCCGCTGCTCGACCTCGCGCGGCGCGGCGCACTCGACGCGATCACGCTCACCAGCAGCGAAGGCGTCGCGAAGCTCGTCGCCATCGTCGGCGTCGAGGGCCTGCGCCTGCTGTGCCCGGTGCCGATCTTCGCGCCGCACTCGAGAATTGCGGCGCACGCGCGCGCGGCCGGCTTCGTGCGTGTCGTCGAAACCGGCCCCGGCGACGAAGGGCTCATTCGCGCACTCGAATCTCATTTCTAGCGACCTCGGTTAAACTCTCGGCATGAAAGAAGAAATCCCAGCGCTTTCCCAGCCTCCGCGTTCCGATACTCCATCCGGATCGGCGCCATCCACCTCGTCCTCCACTCCGGCGGCTTCCTCCTCGAAGCGTGGCGGCGGGGTCGCGACTGCCGTGGCGCTGGTCGCGCTCGCCGCCGCCGGGCTCGCCGCCTGGCAAGTATACGAGCTGCGCTCTGGCGCCATCGAGATTCGCGAGGAAGTCGCCCAGCGCCTGGCGGCAAGCGATTCCGCGCTCGCCGAAGCGCGGGGATCGGCGCGCCAGCAGCAGGAGTCGATCGCGTCGCTGCAGGGCAAGATCGGCGCGCTCGAGGCGCACGTCGCGGCGACCGAAGGGCAGGCTGCCGCGCTCGAGAATCTCTACCAGGAGTTTTCGCGCACACGCGACGACCGCGTCATCGCCGAGGCGGAGCAGGCGATCGGCATCGCCGCGCAGCAACTGCAGCTGGCCGGCAACCACGAAGCCGCGCTGATCGCGTTGCAGGGGGCCGAAGCGCGGCTCGCGGCGCAGGACCGCGGCCAGTTCCAGGCCTTGCGCCGCGCGCTGGTGCGTGACATCGAGCGGCTCCAGGCCGCGCCGCAGGTGGACGTGCCGGGCATCGCGCTGCGCCTGGAGACGCTGCTCGAGCGTGTCGACACGCTGCCGCTGGCTTTCGCCGGGCAACTCGACGATCCCGATCCCGCTGCCGCTGGCAATGAGGGGGCGAGCGGGCCGGAGCGCGCTTCGACCGACCCTTCGGTGATCGATTTCATCACCGGACTGGCGCGCGACATCTGGCGCGAAATGCTGACGCTGGTGCGAATCGAGCGTCTCGACCAGTCGGAGCCCGTGCTGCTGGCGCCGGCGCAAAGCACCTACCTGCGCGAGAATCTCAAGATCCGCCTGCTGACCGCGCGGCTCGCGCTGCTCGCGCGCGACGGCCGGACTTTCGCCGCCGACCTCGCGCAGGCGCGCGGCTGGATCGAACGCTTTTTTGACCAGCGCGACCAGGCCGTCCAGGAAACGCTCGCCGAACTCGCGGCGTTGCAGGCATTGCCGGTCAAGGTTGAGCAGCCGACGCCGACCGAAAGCATCGCCGCACTGCGGATGCTGCAGGCACGCTCCGCCGAAGGCCAGCGGCCGCTCAACGGCACACCGGCGCCCGGCGGTGCAGCTTCCGCTCCCGCGGTCCAGTCGCCGCCTGCCCCGCCTGCGCCCGTGCAGCCGCCGGCTGCCGGCGAGCGTTGAGGAGGCCCGGGGATGCGTGCCCTGCTCTGGCTCATCGCCTTATTCGCTCTCGCTGCCGGGGTGGCGATGCTCGCGAGCCTCAACACCGGCTACGTGCTCGTCGTGCTGCCGCCGTGGCGCGCCCAGCTGTCACTGAATCTCCTCATCGTCGCGCTGCTGGTGGCGTTTTTCACCGGCTACGTGGCGCTCCGGCTGGTCGGGAAAACGATCGCGCTGCCGGGCCGGGTCGGCGTGTTTCGCGAGCGCCGGCGCAAGGACAAGGCCGGCCGAGCGCTGCGCGACGGCTTGCGTGCCCTGTTCGAAGGCCGCTTCGCGCAGGCGCTGAAGCTCTCCGGTAACGCTTTCGACGCCGGGGAAAGCCGCTCGATGGCGGCGCTCGTCGCGGCGCGTGCGGCGCACGGCATGCACGATGACACCCGCTACCGGATCTGGATCGGGCGGGCCGCCGAGCAGGAAGAAGAAGCCCGTGTTGCGCGCCTGATGACCGAAGCCGAACTCGCGATCGAAGGGCGGCGCTTCGAAGAAGCTGCCGAACGGCTCGAAAATCTGCGCCTGTCCGGGCATCGGCACATCGCCGCGCTGCGTCTGTCACTGAAAGTGGCTTCGGCGCTGGAGCAATGGGAAGAGGTCCTGCGCCTCGCGCGGCAGTTGCGCAAGCACAAGGCCCTGACGGACGAGCAGGCACAACCGGTGGTGCGCCGCGCGCACGTCGAACGAATACGCGAACTGGCCCGCGACGGCGAGGCGCTCGCGGCGTACTGGCGCAGTATTCCGGCTGCCGAACTGGGTGACCGGCGCATGGTCGAGGAAGCCGTTCCCTATCTTGCCGCAGCGGGACAGGGAGCGCTGGTGCGCAAGACCATGGAACGCATGCTCGACACCGAGTGGGACGGGGGATTGGCGCGGCTGTACGCCCAGTGCGCGAACGGCGATGCGGCCGGCTGCCTCGCGCGTGCCGAAGGGTGGCTGCGCAAGCACCCGAAGGATGCAGACCTGCTGTATGCGCTCGGCCGGCTATGCCTGGCGGCACAGCTGTGGGGCAAGGCGCAGAGTTACCTCGAGGCGTCGCTGAACCTCGCGCCGACAATCGAAACGCACCTTGCGCTCGCGCATCTGTTCGAGCGTCTCGAACGGGCCGAGGAGGCGCACGCTCACTATCGCGCGGCGGCCGAACACTCGGCTGCCTGACCTGCCTCGTTCCCCCGCGCGGCAGTCAGCACCAGTCGCGCGGGGCGAGAAACTCGTCATATAGACGCGCCTCGGCGCTGCCCGGCTCCGGCTGCCAGTCGTAGCGCCATTTGACGACCGGCGGCAGCGACATCAGGATCGACTCGGTGCGTCCGCCCGACTGCAGGCCGAACAGCGTGCCGCGGTCGAACACCAGGTTGAATTCGACGTAGCGGCCGCGGCGGTAGGCCTGGAAATCGCGTTCGCGTTCGCCATATGCGACGTCGCGCCGTCGCTCGACGATCGGCATATAGGCGTCGAGGAACGCGTCGCCGACGCTGCGCGCGAGCCCGAATGCGGTGTCGAAGTCCGTCTCGCCGTCGGCGCCGAGATCGTCGAAGAACAGGCCCCCGACACCGCGTGGTTCGTTGCGGTGTTTCAGGAAGAAGTACCGGTCGCACCATTCCTTGAGGCGGCGGTATTCCGGCTCCCCGCCCCATGGCAGCACCGCCGCCCGGCAGGTGCGGTGGAAATCCCGCACGTCTTCCTCGTACGGGTAATAGGGCGTCAGGTCCATGCCCCCGCCGAACCACCAGACCGGCGCCGCGACAGGCGGCGGAACGGCCGTCTCCGGGTGCGAGGCGATGAAGAAGCGCACGTTCATGTGCACCGTCGGACAGTACGGGTTGCGCGGATGCAGCACGAGCGATACGCCCATCGCCTCGAACGCGCGGCCCGCGAGATCGGGGCGGTGCGCGATCGCCGAGGCGGGCATCGCGCCGCCGATCACATGCGAGAAATTGACCCCGCCCCGTTCGAAGAAACGGCCTTCCTCGATGACGCGCGTGATGCCTCCGCCGCCCGCCGGGCGCTGCCACGCATCCTCGCGGAAGCTGCTGCCGTCGAATCGTTCGAGCGCAGCGACGAGGCGGCTTTGCAGGTCGAGCAGGTGCTGCCTGACAATGCGCGAATCGGGCGCGCCCATCGTTCAGCCTTTGCGCGCAATGGCGCGGTGGCCGATGTCGCGGCGGTACTGGCGTCCTTCGAAGATGATCCCGTCGGCGATTTCGTAGGCGCGCTTCTGCGCGCTGCGGATGTTGTCGCCGAGCGCGGTGACGCACAGCACGCGGCCTCCGGCGGTCACGACCCGCCCGTCCAGCTCCGCGGTGCCCGCGTGGAAGACGTGCACGTCCTCGCTCTCGGTGGTCGGGAATCCGGACACCACGTCGCCCTTGCGAGGCGCCTCGGGATAGCCTTCGGCGGCGAGCACGACGCCGAGCGCGACGCGGCGGTCCCATTCGGCTTCGACCTGGTCGAGCCGTCCGCCGATCGCCGCTTCGACGAGGTCGGACAGGTCGGTCTTCAGGCGCATCATGATCGGCTGGGTTTCCGGGTCGCCCATGCGGCAGTTGAACTCGACGACGCGCGGCTGGCCCGCTTCGTCGATCATCAGGCCCGCGTACAGGAAGCCGGTATAGGACAGCCCGTCGGCGCTCATGCCGGCAAGAGTCGGCAGGATGATCTCGCGCATCACGCGGGCGTGGATTTCGGGCGTCACGACCGGCGCCGGCGAATAGGCGCCCATGCCTCCGGTGTTGGGTCCCTCGTCCTTGTCCCGCAGGCGCTTGTGGTCCTGGCTCGTCGCCAGTGCCAGCGCATGCTTGCCGTCGGCCATGACGATGAAGCTCGCTTCCTCGCCCGCCATGAACTCCTCGACGACGACCCGCGCGCCGGCTTCGTCGTACTGCACGCCGCTCTGGTTGCCGCTCAGCATCAGGTCGATCGCGGCATGGGCTTCGGCAAGCGTCGCGGCGACCACGACGCCCTTGCCGGCGGCCAGGCCGTCGGCCTTGATGACGATCGGCGCCCCTTCGGCCTCGACATAGTCGTGCGCCGCGGACGGGTCGGAGAAGGTTGCGTGTTTCGCCGTCGGGATGTTGTGCCGGGCCATGAAGCGCTTGGCGAAGTCCTTCGAGCTTTCGAGCTGCGCCGCGCCTTTCGTCGGGCCGAAGATCGGCAGGCCGGCAGCGCGAAAGGCGTCGACGACGCCGGCCGCAAGCGGTGCTTCCGGGCCGACGACGGTGAATTGCACCTGCTCGGTGCGCGCGAGTTCGACGAGGTCCGGGATCGCAGTGACCGCGACGTTCTCGAGCAGCGGCTCGCGCGCGGTGCCCGGATTGCCCGGGGCAACCAGCACGCGTGTGACTTTGGGCGACTGGGCGAGTCTCCAGGCCAGCGCGTGTTCGCGGCCGCCGGAACCGATGACGAGAACTTTCATGAGTTTTCCTGTGCCGCTCTCAATGCCGGAAATGACGGAAACCGGTGAACACCATCGCCACGCCCTGTTCGTCGGCCGCGGCGATCACCTCGCTGTCGCGCATCGAGCCGCCGGGCTGGATCACCGCGGTGGCGCCGGCCCGGGCGAGCACGTCGAGCCCGTCGCGGAACGGGAAGAACGCGTCGGAGGCGACCACCGAACCGTGCACCGTCAGCCCGGCGTTCTCGGCCTTGATCGCGGCGATGCGGGCCGAATCGACGCGGCTCATCTGGCCCGCGCCGACGCCGACCGTCATGCCGTCGCGGCAATACACGATCGCGTTCGACTTGACGTATTTCGCCACCCGCCACGCGAACAGCAGGTCGCCGAGTTCCTGTTCGGTCGGCGCGCGCCGGGTGACGATCCTGAGATCGGCGACCGCGATGCGGGCCTCGTCGGCGCTTTGCACCAGCAGCCCGCCGCCGACCCGCTTCAGGTCGAGGGCGCCGGACGGCTTGCCGAGGGCGCAGGTCAGCACCCGCACGTTCTGCTTCGCGGCGAGCACCGCGAGCGCGTCGGCGCTGTACGAGGGCGCGATCAGCACTTCGAGGAACTGCGCTGCGACGGCCTCGGCAGCGGCCCGGTCGACTTCGCAGTTGAAGGCGATGATGCCGCCGAAGGCCGACGTCGGATCGGTCGAGAAGGCCTTGCGGTAAGCGGCCTGCGGGGTTTCGGCGAGCGCGACGCCGCACGGGTTCGCGTGCTTGACGATGACGCACGCGACGGGGCCGGCCTCGACGTCGAACGCCTTGACGCATTCCCACGCCGCGTCGGCGTCGGCGATGTTGTTGTACGACAGTTCCTTGCCCTGCAGCTGCCGGTAGGCTGCGATCACGCCTTCCGGCGCGCACTGCTCGCGGTAGAAGGCCGCGGACTGGTGCGGGTTCTCGCCATAGCGCAGGTCCTGGACCTTGTCGAACGCGAGCTGGAAGCGTTCCGGATAGGCCTGCCGCGTGGCCGCTCCAGTGGCGTCGAAAGTCAGCGCGGTCAGGTAATTGGAAATCGCCGCGTCGTAGCGCGCAGTATGCGTGAAAGCTTTTACCGCGAGCGCGAAGCGCGTCCTGTAGCTCAGCGCGCCGTCGCCCGAGCTCAGCTCGGCGACGATCGACGCGTAGTCTTCCGGGTCGGTGACGATGCCGACGCCGCCCGCTTCGTTGCCGTGGTTCTTGGCCGCCGCGCGCACCATCGTCGGGCCGCCGATGTCGATGTTCTCGATCGCGTCGTCGAGCGTGCAGTCGGGCTTGGCGACGGTTGCGGCGAACGGATAGAGGTTCACGACGACGAGGTCGATGCGCGAGATGTCGTGTGCGGCGATCGTCTCCATGTGCTCCGGCAGGTCACGACGCGCGAGGATGCCGCCGTGCACCTTCGGGTGCAGCGTCTTGACGCGGCCGTCGAGCATTTCCGGAAAACCGGTGTGCTCGGACACGTCGGTGACCGGCAGGCCGGCCTGGCGCAGCATCGCGGCGGTGCCGCCGGTCGACAGCAGCTTGACGCCGAGCGCATCGAGCGAGCGGGCAAATTCGACGACGCCGCGCTTGTCGGAGACGCTGATCAGGGCTTGGGAGACTTTCATCGTGAGGATCGCAAGAAAAAATCGGGTGGGCGACGCGGCGATTCCGCCGCGCGGGGAGTGAGGGTCGGGATGCGCTACAGCAGTTCGTATTCCGTCAGCTTGCGGCGCAGCGTGTTGCGGTTGATGCCGAGCATCTCGGCGGCGACGGTCTGGTTGCCATTGGCTTGGCGAAGCACGAATTCGAGCATCGGGCGCTCGACGTTGCGGATCACCATGTCATAGATCGCGGCCGGCTTCTCGCCGTCCAGATCGCGGAAGTACTGGTCAAGGGTGCGGTGGATCGATTCGGCGATCTCGTTCGAGCGGGTCATGCTGCGAGTTCCTGCGGGAGTTCTTCTTCGTAGCGCAGGCGGGCGTCCTGCTCGGCGAGGCGGCCGAAGAAGTCGTCAACAGCCTCGAGTTGTTCGCGCACATCGGACAGCTGGTTCATCGTGCGGCGGAAAGCCGCCGAGCCGACGAGGCCCTTCGTGTACCAGGAGATGTGCTTGCGTGCGATCCTGACCCCGGTTTCCTCGCCATAGAACGCGTACAGGTCGCCCAGGTGCTCGCGGCATACCTGGAGGATTTCGGCGACGAGCGGCGGCGGCAGCAGCGTGCCGGTGGCGAGGTAATGCTCGATTTCACGGAAGATCCACGGCCGGCCCTGCGCGGCCCGGCCGATCATCACGCCGTCGGCGCCGGTGTAGTCGAGCACGTAGCGGGCTTTCTCGGGCGTCGTGATGTCGCCGTTGGCGATCACCGGGATCTTCACGAGGGATTTCACTTCGGCGATCGTGTCGTACTCGGCGTTGCCGGTGTATTGGTCGGCGCGCGTGCGGCCATGGATCGCGACCGCGCGGATGCCCGATGCCTCGGCAATGCGGGCGATCGTCGGCGCGTTGCGGTGGTCGCGGTTCCAGCCGGTGCGGAACTTGAGCGTCACCGGGGTACCGGGCACTGCGGCGACGACCGCCTCGAGGATGCGGGCGACGAGCGGCTCGTTCTGCATCAGTGCGGAGCCTGCCATGACGTTGCACACTTTCTTCGCCGGGCAGCCCATGTTGATGTCGATGATCTGTGCGCCGTTGTCGGCGTTGTAGCGCGCGGCGTCGGCCATCATCGCCGGATCGGCGCCGGCGATCTGCACCGAGATCGGATCGGCCTCGCCGGCGTGCTCGGCGCGGCGACGGGTTTTCGCACTGCCATAGAGCAGCGAGTTCGACGTGACCATTTCGCTGACCGCGACGCCTGCGCCGAGCTTCTTGCACAGCTGGCGGAACGGCCGATCGGTCACGCCCGCCATCGGGGCGACGAAAAGATTGTTGCGCAGGGTAAAACCGGCGTACTGCATGGATGGAGAGGGTGTTCGGGGAAGAGGGCGCATTTTACCCCATGCGCCGCCGGGCGAGCAGCGGAATGCAGCCCCGACGCCGATTGCATCACATCCTGTCGTATTTGTGCCCGCGCTCTGCCACCGCTGGACGGCGCCGGTCAGGGCCAGGCGCGGGCCCCGAACATCATCCGCCGCGCGACGAAATCGCGCAGCGGCGGGATGATGTCGAGGGCCAGCAGGCCGGCGCCGCGGAGCTGGCGCAGCGGGGCGAAGTCATTGCTGAACGCGCGCACGAGCGCGTCGGTGAAGTGGATCGCGCCGAAGCGGTCGAGGCCGCGGGCATCGGCATAGGCGTCCAGGACTGCCGCTCCGCCCGGATCGCCGGGGTGGCGCAGCAACGTGTCGGCCAGCGCCCAGACGTCGCGCAGCGCGAGGTTGAAGCCTTGTCCGGCGACCGGATGGAGAGTCTGGGCGGCGTTGCCGAGCCATACGGTGCGTGCGCCCACCGGATGGCGCCGGTAGCGCAGGCCGAGGGGGTAGCGGTGGCGGCGGGAAACCGGTCCGAACCGTAAGCGGGTGCCGAAGCGGTCCTGCAACTGCGCGACATAGTCGGCGTCGTCGATGGCGAGCAGCTGGTCGGCGCGTTCGGGCGAAACGACCTGGACCAGCGCGAAGTTGCTGTCGCATGGCAGCAGCGCGATCGGACCCTGGGGCGTGAAGCGCTCGAAAGCGCGATGGCGGTGACCGCCGTCGACGTCGATCCGCGCGATGAGGGCGTGCTGGCGATAGTCACGCTCGACGACGTCCTGCCCGGCCTCGAGCCGGCCTTCGGCGCAGGCGACGAGGCGCGCGCGGCACGGCGCGTCGTCCGGGGCACTCGCCGCAGTGCCGCCGAGGGTGGCGACGAGGGTGGCAACGACGGCGTCGGCCTGCGGCGTGAGCGCGGTGACTTGCGTTTCGTCGAGGACGGCAATGCCGCTGCGGTCCACCGCTGCGCGCAGAGCGCCGGCGAGTGCGCCGGCCGAGACGACGTAGCCGAGCGCCGGCTGGCCGTAGTCTTCGGCCCGAAGCTCGGTGCGGCCGAAGCCGCCTTGCTGGGAGACGTGGATGCTGCAGATCGGCGTCGCCGCCAGCCCGTCCCACACGCCGAGCCGCTCCAACGTCAGGCGCGTGCCGTGCGCCAGCGCGAGCACGCGCGGGTCGGCGAGCACGGCCGCGCGCGGGCGGGCGTCGGCGAGCACGACCGTGAATCCGCTGTCCTTCAGCGCGAGGGCCAGGGCGAGCCCGACCGGCCCGGCGCCGACGACCAAGAGGTCAGGCTGTCGCACCGGCGCCCTCGCGCATTACCGCCTCGATGTCGGCGATCGACCGCGGCGCCGCATCGGTGATGAATTCGCAGCCGGTGGCGGTGACGACGGCATCGTCCTCGATGCGCACGCCGATGTTCCAGAACGCTTCCGGCACGTCGGCGGCGGCGCGGATGTAGCAGCCCGGCTCGACGGTCAGCACCATGCCGGGTTCGAGCGGGCGCCACTCGCCGGCGCGCTTGTATTCGCCGGCGTCATGGACGTCGCGGCCGAGCCAGTGGCCGGTGCGGTGCATGTAGAAGCGCCGGTAGAGGTCCTGCTCGATGACCGCGTCGAGCGTGCCGGAGAGCAGGTCGAGATCGAGCAGGCCTTGCGCGATGACCCGCACCGCGGCGTCGTGTGGGTCGTTCCACAGTACGCCGGGACGGATCGTGTCTTTCGCGGCGCGCTGCGCGGCGAGCACGAGTTCATAGACGTCCCGCTGCGCGCCCGTGAAGCGGCCATTGACGGGAAACGTCCGCGTGATGTCGGACGCGTAGCCGTCGAGCTCGCAGCCGGCGTCGATCAGCAGCAGCTCGCCATCGGCCATCACGCGGTCGTTCTCGACGTAGTGCAGCACGCACGCGTTCGGGCCGCTGGCGACGATCGACGGGTAGGCGGGCGCCTGGCTGCCGGCGCGGCGAAAGCTGTGCAAGAGTTCCGCCTCGATCTCGTATTCGTGGCGGCCGGGGCGGGTCGCGGCCATCGCCCGCCGGTGCGCGTCGCCCGAGATCGCGGCGGCGCGGCGCATGATCGCGAGTTCAGATTCGTCCTTCACGAGGCGCATTTCGTCGAGCTCGGTGCGCACGTCGTGGATCGCATGGGGCGGCACTGCGCCGGCGCGCGCGTTCGCCCGCACCGCGTTCAGCGCGCGCATCACGCGGGCGTCCCAGTCCGCTTCGTAGCCCAGCGCACACCACATCTTCGGCTGGTTTGCGAGGAGGTCGGGCAGGCGCTGGTCGAGGTCGCCGATCGTCCACGCTTCGTCGAAGCCGAAGCGCTCGCGGGCCGCATCGGGGCCGAAACGGTAGCCGTCCCAGATCTCCCGTTCCTCGTTCTTCTCGCGGCAGAACAGGATCGAGCGCGGAGGGTCGCCCGCCACCAGCACGACCACCGCTTCGGGCTCGCCGAAGCCGGTGAGGTAATGGAAGTAGCTGTCGTGGCGGAACGGATAGTGCGTGTCCCGGTTGCGCGGGCACTCGGGCGCGGTCGGCAGCACCGCGATGCCCCCGCCGAGCGCATTCATGCGCGCGAGAAGCCGCTCGCGGCGGGCGTGAAACGGGGCGATGTCAGGCACGGGGCGCTCTGGGAGACTGTTCATGAATTCATTATGGCACGGGGGTGGTTCCCGGTTTCGACCCGCCGGAACGGGTCGTGTTCGGGAGTGGCGCTCAGTCGATGACCTGTCGCAGATGCCGGTCGAGCGCGGCGAGGCGCTGCGGCGTCCCGACGTCGAGCCAGTAGCCGCGATGCAGCGTGCCGCGCACCCGGCCGGCGTCCATCGCCTCCCGCAGCAGCGGGCCCAGCGGCGCTTTCGTTCCCGCTGCGAGGGCGGCGAACAGCGCCGGCCGATAGACGCCGATGCCGGAAAACGTCAGCCGCGGCTCGCCGTCGCAATGCAGGCGGTCGCCGTCGAGGCGAAAGTCGCCGTCGGGGTGATGCTCCGGGTTGGGCACCATCACGAGGTGGGCGAGGTCGCCCGTTGCGGCAAGTTCGGCGCCGACGGGGCGCAGCGTGGCGAAGTCTGCGTCGCAGAAGACGTCGCCGTTGACGACGACGAAAGGCGCGTCGCCGAGCAGCGCCAGCGCCTGGCGGATGCCGCCGGCTGTCTCCAGCGCCTCGGCTTCGGCCGAGTACGCGATATGCAGACCGAACTGCCGGCCGTCGCCGAGCGCCGCTTCGATCATTGTTCCGAGATGGGCGTGGTTGATGACGACCTCGGTGAAGCCCGCCGCGCGCAGCCGCTCGAGGTGCCACGCGATCAGCGGCCGGCCGCCGGCGGCGAGCAGCGGCTTCGGGCAGGCGTCGGTCAGCGGACGCATCCGCTCGCCGCGCCCGGCGGCGAGGATCATCGCGCGCATCAGAACGTGTAGCCGACTTCGACCGGCTCGGGATCGACCTGGTCGAGCAGCCGCAGCAGCGGCGTGAGGTCGCGGTAGCGCTTGCACGCGCGGCGCAGGTAGTCCATCACCCGCGGCATGTCGGCGAGGTAGCCGTCCTTGCCGTCGCGGTGACAGAGGCGGGCGAAGATGCCGAGCACCTTGACGTGGCGCTGCACGCCCATCCATTCGTAGTCGCGGTGGAAGTCGGAGAAATCCGCGCGCACCGGCAGTCCGAGCTTGCGCGCGGCTTCCCAGTAGCGCGCGAGCAGATCGAGCGTGAAGTCCTCTTCCCAGTGGAGGTAGGCGTCCTTGAACAGCGACGCGAGGTCATAGGTCAGCGGGCCGTACACCGCGTCCTGGAAGTCGATGACGCCCGGGTTGGCGCCGTCGGCGAGGTACATCAGGTTGCGCGAGTGGTAGTCGCGATGCACGAAGACCTGCGGCTCGGCGAGGTTGACGGCGAGGATGCGGTCGAAAACCGCGTCCAGCGTCGCGCGCTGGCGCTCGTCGAGGCTCACGCCCTTGTGGCGCGCGATGTACCACTCGGGGAACAGCATCAGCTCGCGCCGCAGCAGCTCGCGCGAATATTCCGGCAGCACGCCGGGGCGACTCGCTTTCTGGATCGCGATCAGCGTACCGAGGGCGTCGGCGTAGAGGCTCGCGGCATTCGCCGGGGTCAGCGCAGCCAGGTAGGTCGTACTGCCGAGATCCGACAGCAGCAGGAAGCCCTGGTCCGGGTCGCGCGCCAGCACTTCGGGGACGTGTGCGCCGGCGTCGCCGAAGAGCTCTGCGACCTTGAGCCAGGGGCGCGTGTCCTCATGTTCGGGCGGTGCGTCCATGACGATGCGGCTCGGGCTGCCGTCGGCAAAACGTACGCGGAAATAGCGCCGGAAGCTGGCGTCGGCCGATGCCGGGCTCAGTTCGAAATCCTGTCCGGGTAGCTGCGCCGTCAGCCAGGCGTTCAGTTGGGTGAGTCTTTGCACCGGGTTCTCCGCGAGGCTTCGTGTAAAATCGATGAGTTTATCAAAGGCTTCGACCGTGCCGCTCGCCGTCGGGCTGACTCTTGACGATTGGGGAAGACGCTTGCGCGAAACGCGATTGAGAACGCGGCTGAAGCTTATCCCGCTGCTGATGTGCTGCTTCTCGGGGGCCGCGGTGGCGGCAGGATTGCCACCGCTGGTGGTTTCGCCGGACCTGGTGAAGAGCCGGCCGGGACGCCCGGCCGGACAGCCGCCGGCCCAAAGCCCGGGCACGCCCCCGCTGCCGGCGCAGCCGCCTGCGCCGGCGAGGCCATCGACCACTCCGGCATCGCCACCGGCTGCCGTACCGCCACCGGCCGGGATTCCCGCCGAACCGGCTGCCGGCGCTGCGGCTGCGCAAAGCGCGCCGATCGCTGCCGGGGCGACGGAGATCCGCGCGCAGCAGATTCGCGGAACGCGAGCCGTCGAACTGGTCGCCGAAGGCAATGCCGAGCTGCGGCGCGACGGAATACTGCTGTCCGCCGACCGGCTGACGTACAGCGAGCTGACCGACGAGGCGCGGGCCGAAGGCAATGTGCTGCTGGCGCAGGGGACGGACCGGGTCGAGGGGCCGCGCGCCAATCTGAAGATCGCCGAGCAGGTCGGCGAATTCGAGGCGCCGCAATACCGTTTCAGCCGCCGCTCCGATCCTGCGCCAGGCGAGCCCGTGCACGAGATTTCCGGCAGCGGGCATGCCGACGTGATGCGCTTCGAAGGCGAGAACCACTACCGCCTGGAGAACGCCACCTGGTCGACCTGCCAGGCCGACGACCCGGACTGGTACATCAAGGCGCGCGACCTCGAGCTCGACTACGACCGCGAAGTCGGCGTCGTGCGCGGCGGGTCGGTGATCTTCCAGGACGTGCCGATCTTCTGGTGGCCGTGGGCGGAATTTCCGCTCGTCGGTCAGCGCCAGTCCGGTTTCCTCGCGCCGACGGTCGGCGTGTCGAACAAGGCCGGCGTCGACATCTCGGTGCCCTATTACTGGAACCTCGCGCCGAACTACGACGCGACGTTCGCGCCGCGCATCATGGGGCGGCGCGGCGTGCAGCTCGGGGGTGAGTTCCGTTACCTGACGCCGGGCTACCGCGGCGAGTCGCGTGTCGAGTGGCTGCCGCGCGACGCCGTCACCGGCGAGGAACGCGCGCTCGGATCGGTGCAGCACCAGCAGCGGATCACGCCGAACCTGTACGGTTCGCTCGACCTGAACGCCGTCTCCGACGACCAGTATTTCGAAGACCTCAGCTCGCGCCTGTCGGTCGCGTCGCAGGTCAACCTGTTGCGCGAAGGCCGGCTCAGCTATGTCGCGAGCGACTGGTGGAGCGCGTCGGCGCTGGTGCAAAGCTACCAGACGCTGTCCGGCGAAGATCCCTATCGGCGCCTGCCGCAGCTGTTGCTGAACGCGAACCGGCAGGACATGGCCGCGGGGACGGTCCTCGGGTTCCGCGGCGAATACGTGCAGTTCGAACACCCCGACAGCCGCAAGCCGGAAGGCAGCCGCTTCACGCTGTATCCGCAGCTGTCATTGCCGTTCGAGCGGCCGGGCTACTACGTGACGCCGAAAATCGGCGTGCATCACACGCAATATGCGCTCGACCGCGATCTCGCCGGCGAGAGCCGCTCGATCACGCGCTCGCTGCCGATCTTCACGCTCGACAGCGGCCTCAACTTCGAGCGCGACACGACGATGTTCGACCAGCAATATCTCCAGACGCTGGAGCCGCGCATCTACTACGTGCGCACGCCGTTCCGCAATCAGGACGACATCCCGGTTTTCGACACGGCCCGCTTCGACTTCGGCTTCGCGCAGATCTTCTCCGAAAACCTGTATGCCGGCGGCGACCGCATCGCCGACGCGAACCAGGTCACCGCGGCCGTGACGTCGCGGCTGATCGATCCGGGAAGTGGGGCTGAGCGCATGCGCGCCACCCTCGGGCAGCGCTACTACTTCGACGACCAGCGCGTCACGCTGCCGGGCGAACCGCGCCGCAGCGGGCGCCGCGCCGACATGCTCGCGGCGTTCAGCGGCCGCGTGACGACGAGCTCGTCGATCGATTCGGCGTGGCAGTACAACCCGCGCGACCAGTTGACCGAGCGCTTCAACTTCACCGTGCGCTATCAGCCGGAATTCGCGAAGGCGCTGAATCTCGGTTACCGTTATTCGCGCGAGGTGCTGCAGGACCTCGACCTTTCCGGGCAGTGGCCGCTCGGCGGCGGCTGGTACGGCGTCGCGCGCGTGACGCGCTCGCTGAAGGAGAACCGCATCACCGAGACCATCGCGGGCATCGAATACGATGGCGGCTGCTGGGTGGTGCGCAGCGCGGTGCACCGTTTCGCGACCAATCCCGACGATGTCACCGAGGCGCTGTTCCTGCAGCTTGAACTCAACGGCCTGGCCAGTGTCGGTTCCAGTCCGGTCAATCTGCTCAAACGCAGCGTTGCGGGATATGGCAAGATCAACGAACCCGTGTCCGACCGCGTCTTTGGTGCCTACTGAATCCGGCGCGGCCGGTATTTCAGCGTTACACGAGTCGATTCATTTTTCGAGAAACCATGATACGAATTCCCTTGCGTCGCATTCCCTTGCGTCGAATTCCCGCGCGCCTCAGTCTCGTCCTGTTCGCCGCCCTGTCCTGCACCGCCGCCCTGTTTCCCGTTCATGCGGCCAATCCCCGCTCCGTCGAGGTCGACCATATCGCCGCAGTCGTGAACAACGAAGTCATCACGGCCATGGAGTTGCGCGAGCGGGTCGAACAGGCGATGCACCAGCTGAACCGCCAGGGCACGCCGCAGCCGCCGGCCGACGTGCTCGAGCGGCAGTTGCTGGAGCGTCTGGTGCTCGAGCGGGCACAGCTGCAGCTGGCGCGCGAGACGTCGCTGCAGGTCGACGAGGCGACGCTCGAACGGGCGATCGCGCGGATCGCGGAGAGCAACCGCCTGACCATTGCGCAGCTGCAGGCCGCGCTCGAAAAGGACGGCGTCAGCTGGAGCCGCTTCCGCGACAATATCCGCACCGAAATCCTGTTGACGCGCCTGCGCGAGCGCGAAGTCGACAGCCGTATCGTCGTGACCGACGCGGAAGTCGACAACTTTCTCGCCAATACCCCGGACGCGCTGTCGGGCGAGGAGTTCGAACTCGCCCACGTCCTGATCCGCGTGCCCGAAGCGGCGACGCAGCAGCAGATGGCGCGCCTCGTCGCGCGCGCCGAAACCGCGAAACAGCGACTCAATTCGGGTGACGATTTCGCGCGGGTTGCCGCGACTTATTCCGATGCGCCCGATGCGATGAACGGCGGCGCGCTCGGTTGGCGCGGCCGCGACCGCCTGCCGCCGCTGTTTGCCGACGCGGCGCGCGAGCTGAGCGCCGGCGGCGTGTCGCCGGTGCTGCGCAGTTCGGCCGGCCTGCATATCGTGAAACTGCTCGGCAAGCGCGGCGGCGCGGCGGCCGGGCCGCAACAGCTCGAACAGACGCGGGCGCGGCATATCCTGATCAAGACTTCCGAAATCCTCAATGACAGCGACGCGGAAAGCCGCCTGCTGGGGCTGCGCGAGCGGATCGTCAACGGCGCCAGTTTCGCCGAACTCGCCAAAGCCCATTCGGCCGATCTGTCATCGGCGAAGGGCGGCGATCTGGGCTGGCTCAGCCCCGGCGACACCGTCCCCGAATTCGAGCGCGCGATGAACGCGCTCAAGCCGGGCGAAGTGAGCGCGCCGGTGCGCTCGCCGTTCGGCTGGCATCTGATCCAGGTCGAGTCGCGCCGGTTGCAGGATGTGTCCGACGAGCGCAAGCGCACCGCGGCCCGCAATGCGCTGCGCGAGCGCAAGGCCGACGAAGCGTTCGAGGATTGGCTGCGCCAGTTGCGCGACCGCACGTATGTCGAGTACCGGAGCGGCAAGGAATAGGTCCGCAGCGTGGCTTCCCCTCCGATTCTTGCAATCACCAGCGGCGAACCGGCCGGCATCGGGCCCGAACTGTGCGCGCACCTGTCTCGCCGCGACTGGCCGCTGCGCCTCGTCGTGCTCGGTGACCTCGAACTGATCCGCGCCCGCGCGGGCGCCGCGTTCGTGCGCGCCTATACACCGGGCGCGCCTGCCGAAGCGGGCGTGCTCGACGTGCTGCATGTGCCGTTGAAAGCCGCCGCGCGCCCCGGCCAGCTCGATCCCGCCAACGGCGGCTACGTGCTGGCGCTGCTCGACCGGGCGGTGCACGGCTGCCGAAGCGGCGAGTTCGACGCCATCGTGACTGCGCCGGTGCACAAGGGCGTCATCAACGACGCCGGCGTCGCGTTCAGCGGGCACACGGAATATCTCGCCGAGCACACCGGCACGCCGCGCGTCGTGATGATGCTGGTCGGCGGCGGGCTGCGCGTCGCGCTCGCGACCACCCACTTGCCGCTCGCGGCGGTGCCGGCGGCGATCACGCCGGCGCTGCTCGACGAGACGCTGCGCATCCTGCACGCCGACCTGGTCGGGCGCTTCGGACTCGCCGCGCCGCGCATTCTCGTGGCCGGGCTCAACCCCCACGCCGGCGAGGGCGGGCACATGGGGCGCGAGGAAATCGACGTCATCGCGCCGGCGCTCGAGCGGCTGCGCGGCGAAGGCATGCGGCTCGTCGGACCGCTGCCGGCCGATACGCTGTTCGTGCCGCATACGCTCGAACAAGGCGACGCGGTGCTGGCGATGTACCACGACCAGGGCCTGCCGGTGCTCAAGCACGCGAGCTTTGGCGGCGGCGTGAATGTCACGCTGGGGCTGCCGATCATCCGCACGTCCGTCGATCACGGCACCGCGCTCGATCTGGCGGGCACGGGCCGGGCCGATCCAGGCAGCCTGTTCGCCGCAGTCGAACTCGCGACCACGATGGTGCGCAGCCGGGACGCCGCGCGATGAGCGAACACCGCGCCCGCAAGCGCTTCGGCCAGAACTTCCTGTCCGATCCCAATATCATCCGCAAGATCATCGAGGCGATCCGCCCCGCGCCCGGCGAAACCGTCGTCGAGATCGGCCCCGGTCTGGGCGCGATGACCGATCCGCTCGTCGAACGGCTCGGTCACCTGCACGTCGTCGAGATCGACCGCGACCTGATCGCCCGGCTGCACGAACGTTTCCCGCCCGAGCGGCTGACGATCCACGAAGGCGACGCGCTGAAGTTCGATTTCGCCACGCTCGGCGCGCCGCTGCGCGTCGTCGGCAATCTGCCGTACAACATCTCGACGCCGCTGCTGTTCCACCTCGCGCAGTTCGCGGCCCAAGTGCGCGACATGACTTTCATGCTGCAGAAGGAAGTCGTGATGCGCATGGTCGCCGAGCCGGGCACCGAGGACTACGGGCGCCTGTCGGTGATGCTGCAATACCGGTTTCGCATGGGACGGCTGTTCGACGTGCCTCCCGGAGCGTTCCGTCCCGCACCGAAAGTCACGTCCAGCATCGTCCGCATGGTGCCGCTGCCGGCCGAACAGCGCACCGCGCAAGACGAAGCGCTGCTCGAACGCGTCGTTGCCGCGGCGTTCGGCCAGCGCCGCAAGACGCTGCGCAATACGCTGCGCGAATGGCTCGACGAGGCGGATTTTTCCGCGCTCGATGTCGACCCTGGCCTGCGCGGTGAGCGCCTGACCGTCGCGGACTACGTCGCGATCACGAACTACATCGCGACGCAGCCGCCGCACGCATGACTGCCGTGCCCGTGCGGGTACCGGGGAGCTGATGACCGGCCATCGCCATTCGTCGGCCTCCCTCCAACACCGACGAGGGCTTCAGGCTTTCTTCAGCGGACAGGTGCGCAGGCCGAACAGGGTGTAGGCCGGGCACCAGCCGAGCAGGCCGGTCGCGAGCGGGACGACCCCGATCCAGGTCCAGGGAGTGCCGATGCCGAGGAGGGCAAGGAGGATCAGGACCAGCCCGGCGACGATGCGCAGGACCCGGTCGATGCCGCCGACGTTTGCATTCATGATGTTCTCCGTTGCGATGCGGTGGATGATGGCGTTATTGGACCACCGCCCCGCCGCGCGGTCTGTAACCTCGGTTACACAGCGGCGGCCTCGGCCTTACTCGTGGCGCCCTTCGCTCGCCATCCGGCGCAGCCCCGCGGGGTCGAGGATCTCGATCTGCTCGCGCGACAGCTTCACCAGCCCCTGCGCAGCGAAGCCTTTGAGCAGGCGGCTGATAAATTCGCGCACGCTGCCGAGTTCGTCGGCGAGCTGCTGATGCGTGACGTGCAGCACGCGGCCCTTGCCGAGCAACTGGCCGGCGAGGCGCTGGTCGAGGCGGTGAAACGCGACTTCCTCGATCAGCTGCATCAGGTCGGCGATGCGCTCGGCGAACAGGTGGAAGACGAAATTGCGGAACGCCGGCTCGGCGAGCAGCGCGTCGAACTCGGCTTTCGGCAGCAGCATCAGCACCGTGTCGGACTCGGCGATGCCGCGCGCGTTGTAGTCCTCGTGGCCGAGCAGGCAGGACGACGAGATGATGCAGGTTTCGCCCGCCGCGACCCGGTACAGCGGCAGCTCGCGGCCGTTGGTGGCGCACTTGACGACGCGCACCGATCCTTCGACGACGAACGGGAAACCTTCGCAGGTCTGGTGGTCGTCGAACAGCAGGGCGCCGGCCGGCACGCGCGCCCAGCGCGCAGTCTCGAACAGGCGCCGCCGGGCCGATTCGGGCAGCGTGGCGATCACCGGATAGCGGTGGGCGAGGCGGGCCAGCTCTGGCGTGTGCGGGGTCGTCATCATCGTCTTCCGTCGCGCGCTGCGCCGCTGGGGCTACAGCTCGAGTTCAGCGATCACCGGGGCGTGGTCGGAGGGGCGTTCAAGCTTGCGCGGCGTCTTGTCGATCGTACACGCGCAGCAGACATCGCGCAGCGCCGGCGACAGCAGGATGTGGTCGATGCGCAGGCCGAAGTTGCGCCGGAAAGCGCCCATGCGGTAGTCCCACCACGAAAAACTCTTGTCGTCCTGCGGAAAAAGACGGTAAGCGTCGGCCAGGCCGAGTCCGGTCAGCGCGGCGAAAGCGGCGCGTTCGGCGGGTGAGACGTGGATCTCGTCCGTCCAGTCGGGATGCGCGTCGCGGTCCTCGGGGGCGATGTTGAAGTCGCCCGTCAGCACCAGCCGCTGATGTGCCTTGAGTTCTTCGCGCAGCCACTCCGTCAGGGCCGCGAGCCAGCGCAGCTTGTACGCGAATTTCTCCGAGCCGACCGCCTGTCCGTTCGGGAAATACCCGCAGATCACGCGCACGCCGTTCACCGTCGCCGCGAGCACGCGTTTCTGTTCGTCATCGAAACCCGGGATGCCGTAGCCGATGTCGGCGAGCGCAGACCGGCTCAGTATCGCCACGCCGTTGTAGGTCTTCTGGCCGCTGAACGCCGCCTGGTAGCCGGCCGCTTCGAGTTCGGCCACCGGAAACGACTTGTCCTCGAGCTTGAGTTCCTGCAGGCACAGCACGTCGGGCCGGTTGGCCGCGAGCCAGTCGAGCACGTGGGGCAGGCGGACCTTGAGGGAGTTTACGTTCCAGGTAGCGATTTTCATCGTGTGCAGGGTCGCGTGGGGATTGAACAGTTCAGCCGGATCGGCGGTGTCGAAAATTTTTACATCGTGCGGCGATGATGCGTGCAGCCCTCGCGGTGCCTGCTGCAATTCATTGTATCCACGTCGTGTCCTGCGTGTGGCATAAAACTGGCTTTGGCTATCGGGAGGCTATGACATGGCGTCCTGCGCACCCCACGCATTTCGTCATGAAGGGGGGTAACGATGGCATTCAGTGGATTGGAAATGCGTGTCGATTGGGCCATGCGCCAGTTCATCGGGGCAATCATGGATTATCTTGCCCGAGGTGGCGACCACGCGAACGCGCAGATGAACATGACCGAGCGCGGCGTCCCGCTGCATGTCCAGCGGCGCGTGCTGGAGGGAACTGCCTCGCCTCTCTGAGTCTCGCGCGGCCCCGTTGCCGCCCGGGCAGCGGGGCCGCGGCGGATCAGGCGCTCACCATGCCGTTGTGCCGCAGCAGTGCATCGACACGTGGCTCGCGGCCGCGGAAAGCCTTGAATGATTCGAGCGCCGCGCGGCTGCCTCCGACGGCGAGGATTTCGCGCCAGAAGCGTTCCCCCGTTTCACGATCCAGCAACGTCCCTTTCCCGACGCCCGCTTCCTCGAACGCCGAGAACGCGTCGGCCGACAGCACTTCGGCCCATTTGTAGCTGTAATACCCGGCCCCGTAGCCGCCGGCGAAGATGTGCGAGAAGCTGTGCGGGAAGCGGTGCCAGGGCGGCGGGATCATCACTGCGACTTCGCGCCGCACCTCGTCGAGCAGCTCCATGACGCGCTCGATCGGAACCGGTCCTGCCGCCGCGTCGACCTCGCTATGCAGACGCAGGTCGAACATCGAGAACTCGAGCTGTCGCACCGTCTGCATGCCGCTCTGGAAGTTCTTCGCCGCGATCATCTTGTCGAAGAGTTCGCGTGGCAGCGGTGCCCCGGTGTCGACGTGCGAAGTCATGCCGCAGAGCACGTCCCATTCCCAGCAGAAGTTCTCCATGAACTGGCTCGGCAGTTCGACGGCATCCCATTCGACGCCGTGGATGCCCGATACCGCGAGGTCGTCGACCTGCGTCAGCAGGTGGTGCAGGCCGTGGCCGCATTCGTGGAACAGCGTCAGCACGTCGTCGTGCGTGAAGGTAGGAGGCTTGCCACCCACCGGGCCGGGGAAGTTGCACACCAGGTACGCGACCGGCGTCTGTGTACCGCGTGGGCCGACGTAGCGGCTCCTCGCCGAGTCCATCCACGCGCCGCCGCGCTTGGTCTCGCGCGCGTGCAGGTCGAGGTAGAAATGCCCCAGCGTCGCGCCGTCCCTGTCGATGCGGAAGAAATGCGCGTCTGGATCCCAGAGCGGCGCGGTGTCGGCGACGATATCGACGCCGTACAGCGTGCGGATCACGCCGAACAGGCCTTCGAGCACTTTCGGCTCGGGAAAATACTGCTTCACTTCCTGGTCCGAGAAGGCGTAACGGGCCTGGCGCAGCTTTTCCGACGCATAACCGATGTCCCACGGCTCGAGCGGATCGAGGTCCAGTTCGGTGCGCGCGAAGGCTTGCAGTTCGGCGAGATCGCGCTCGGCGAACGGCTTGGCTTTCGTCGCCAGCTCGCGCAGGAAGGCGAGCACCTCGTCGGGCGTTTCGGCCATCTTCGGCACGAGCGACACCTCGGCGAAGTTGCGGTACCCGAGCATCTTCGCCTCTTCGGCGCGCAGCGCGAGGATACGGCCGATCAGCGGCCCGTTGTCGAGCTCCGGCCTGCCCTGCTCCGACGCGCGCGTCGCATACGCGCGATACATCCGTGCACGCAGTTCGCGGTTGTCGGCGTACTGCATCACCGGCAGGTAGGCGGGCATCTGCAGCGTGAATTTCCAGCCCGGCTTGCCGTCGCGTTCGGCGGCCGCGCGCGCCGCGGCGATCGCGTCGTCGGGCAGTCCGGCGAGCTCCGCTTCGTCCTCGATCCATTCGGTGTGGGCGTTGGTGGCGTCGAGCAGGTTCTCGGAAAATTTCGCCGCGAGCGCCGACTGCTCTTCCTGGATTTCCTTGAAGCGCGGCTTGTCGGCGTCCGGCAGCTCGGCGCCCGACAGGCGGAAGTCGCGCAGCTCGTGGTCGATGATGCGCTGGCGCGCCGGAGACAGCATGTCGTATTCGGCGCTGTCGTGCAGCAGCCGGTATTTCTCGAACAGCTCGAGGTTCTGCCCGACCTCGGCATAAAAGCTCGACACCTCGGGCAGCATCGCGTTGTAGGCTTCGCGCCATTCGGGCACGTCCATGACGCTGTGCAGGTGGCCGACGATGCCCCACGCGCGACCCAGCCGTTCGCCTTCCTCGGTCATCGGCGTGACGAAGTTCGCCCACGTCGGCGGAGCGGGATCGGCGACGAGTTCCGCGATCAGCGCGCGGTTCTCGTCGATGAGCTGGCGGATTGCCGGCGTGACGTGTTCCGGGCGGATGTCGTCGAAGCGCGGCAGCGCCGAAAAATCGAGGAGGGGATTGGACATGGTGGTTCTCCGGCAGGCTGGAAGGAGGACGGGAGGAAACGGCGCTGGAGCATGTGTCGCATTCTAACCGCATCGCCGCTGCGGGGTTTCCCGAGCGCGGCGGGCAGAACGGGCATTACTCGACGAGATCCTTGTAGGCATGCCAGCTGGCGTGGCCGAGCAGCGGCAGCAGCACGATCATGCCCGCCATCGTCGCGAAACCGACGGCGATCAGCACGACGATGATCAGCGCCCACAGCGCCATCGTGCCGAAGTTCATGCCGACCGCGCGGGCGCTCGCGACCATCGCCGTGACGACGTCGGTGTCGCGGTCCATCAGCATCGGTACCGACACCGCCGACAGCGCGAAGACCACGGCCGCGATTGCGCCGCCGATGACCAGGTACCACACGACGAACGAGGCGGAAGCGCCCGTCAGGAACACTTCCAGGAAGAAGCTGCCCAGACCGCTCGCGTCCTCGGGGTAGAACGACGCGAACAGGATCGCCGACAGCCGTTCCCAGCCGAGCAGCACGAAAGCGAGGAAGGCGCCGAAATACAGCAGGTGATCGGTATGCGTGCTCAACCCGCGCAGCGAATCGATGAAGCTGGCCGGTTCGCCGCGGTCGTGACGCCGCGAAATTTCGTACAAGCCGGCCGCGGCGACCGGACCGACGAGGACAAAGCCGGAAATCGCCGCCGTGAACAGATGCGGCAGGCCACTCGCATAGCCGAGGATGAACGAACCGGCGGCCGCGAACAGCAGGCCGTAACTCAGGCTCGCCGGCAGGTTGTCGCGCATGTCGGTCCAGCCCCTGCGCAGCCACGCGAAAGGTCGCGTGTTGTCGACCCGGCGCACCTGAGGCAGCGGGAAATGTCGATCCAGCGCACCGTGCGGTTTGTCCATGACGGCCTCCTCCGGAACAGGACGTGCTGCTGCCCGTCGATGCATCCCTGTTGGGTGCGAGCCCCAAGCTCCAATTAGAGAAATGGCCACGCGGGAAGTTCGACGCGGGGCCGGTGCGCTTGATCGCGATCAGGCGTCAGCGGGACTCCACGGGAAGGCGGTCGGCCGCGCCCGCCGCTCACAACAGATCGCGCCAGTAGATCTTGCGCCACGGGACGGCGGACGGGGTGGCCGGCTGGGTTTCCGGAATGAGCGGATTTTCGACGCCTTTGTCCGACATCCGAACGAGCGCGCGCTTGCCGGTCGACGTCTGGACGATCACCGGACGGCTGCCGAGCGTGTGATCGAGGAACCACCCGCTCTCGTAGGTCTCGGTCGCGCCCGCTTTCTTCAGGATCGCTCCGCCACTGGCGGCACTGACGGCGAAGAACCAGCTCGAACCGCCCGGATCGCATATCGCATTGGTCGGCACGTTCGCGGTGAAGACCAGCACGCCGCTCGTCGTCAGCGCGGGATGGCCGTTGATGCGGCTGTTCGCTATCGGGAGGTCGAAGTACCAGCCCCGGTCCTCGCCGCGCAGGCTGGGTTTTCGCCGGCCCGGTCAGCCGGTGGGATGGCACGGTCCGCGACGTTTAGCGAAGCCGTGAAGCAGGGCGGGCGTCAGCTGGCCCGGTCAGGCTACAAAGCACGAGCTGCGAATTTCCGCAGCTTTAATTTATAATTTCGACCCAACGCTGGATCGCAGTCCCTCCAACTGGTAACGGAAGCTCGCCGAAATCATCGTACTGGACGTAATTGAAAGCGCCATTTCGAGTGATATCACCACGGGCGACAATGGAGCCACCAAGGATCGAGGAACCGTTCTGAGTTACGGTTCCATCGGCCCAAAAAACGCCATAGGTATCGTTCGAGCCGTTTACCGTGATATTCCCGCCGGCAATGATCGCAACGGTCAGGGTCGTGCCGGAGTCTCCGCCGAGGTGCGCTGAACCGTTCTGCGCAACATCGCCGATAGCCATGATCGTACCGTTTGAGAAGTCACCGCTGGTGCTCGCATCGCCTTCGCAAAAATAAACATTTCCATCAAGATCACCGGACGGGATGGTGCATCCGTGAATGACTCCAGCTTTATCCTTATTTTCATTTATATAGTCTGACGCCGACGGAACATCGATACGATCAACGTTTGACTGTCCGCCTCCGATACCTAGATCCGCGTCGCCGTGAGCTGATATCGTCGATCCGACACTCAGTGAACTGGCACCAGACTTGTTGGTGAAGTTGCCGTTAGCATGAGCACTGCCGTTACTCATGAGGCGGAAATATAGGCGACACTGGGATGCTTGAAGAAAGAGCGCACCAAGGCGGGATGCTTGCCGATATCGGCCAACTGGTCATGCACACGTTCTTGCAGGGTCTCGCCTTTTTGCAGGGGCCGGCGGGCGTTGCCGGTACGCTTGGCGTGGCTCCACACCAGTTCATCCGGATTCAGGTCGGGGGCATAGCCCGGCAGGAAATGCAGCGTCAGCTTGCCTTGCGTGCTGGCGACATACGTCTTGACCCCCGCCTTCTTGTGGGCGGGCAGTCCGTCGAGCACCAGGTGCAATGGCTTCCTGCGGCGGTGCATCAGCTTCCTGAGCAAGTCCACAAACAGTTCGCCGTTCAATGCCCCAGGGTAGATGGCGAACCAGAAGCCGCCCTTCATGCTGACGGCCGAGGCCGCACTGATACTTTGCCGCTGCCCGGGCACCGCGACCACCGGTGTGCGACCCTTGGCGCCCCAAGTCCTGCCCTGCACGGCGTCGGCGCGAAAGCCGGATTCGTCCCAAAAGAGAATCTCGGCTTTCTCTTCCCTGGCGCGCCGCATCAGCGCCGGATAGGTCTCGTGCTGCCAGCGCTCAATCGCCGCCGGATCACGCTGGTAAGCGCGCTGCAGCGGCTTTTGCACCGTCAGGCCCAGTCGCGCCAGCAGCGCACCAATCGAGGACAGGCTCAGGGTGATGCCAAATTTGCTCTGCACCAAGTCCCGTACCAAGCCCCGTGTCCACAGCCCGGTGTCGAAGCCATGTTCCATCGGCGAGTGCCCGTCGATCCAGCGCAATACCTGCCGCGCCTGCTGCGCGGTGAGTTTCGGGGGCCGTCCAGTGATCGGATGCGACGCCAGCGCCCGCAGCCCATGGCCGCGGCCCGCCGCCGCTTTCAGCCAGCGATAGATCACGCTGCGATGAAATCCGTAGCTGGCGATCACCTGGCTCGGCGCTTCGCCTTCCCGCACCCGCTCAATGGCCATCCTACGAATCGTTTCCAGCGTCCCGTGATCCAGTTTTCGTCCGTCTCGTTTCATCCTCATCGGATCGCCAGGACGGCGAAAGTTCCCCACCATGTCGCCTTACTTCCCGCCTTCTGAGTAAAACTTGCCTTTCCATTGACTGTAATATCCTGATCTGATACCAGTCCTGCCCGAAAGGCCCGGTGGACACCTGGCGCTGAGAACTTGGCTTCCATGCGCGTTTCGCTGAGCGCCTCACCGCCGGGGACTTTGGAAAACCCGCTAACCGTGACCGTGACCGCGTGGGTGCTCCATGTGACTTGGTCAGGGTCGATCCAGAAGTAGCCGAAGTTACCCATATTTGGCGTGTCGGAAGCAGTTGTCGGAATGCTCGCCTGCCAACCCTCACGCCACGTCAAGTCTTGCCATTGTGTCGGTCCGCTCGATAGCCACTGCCAAAACGCGGTCGCCCCTGCTTCGGCCGCCATGAAGGAGATTGCCTTGTTGTTCATGTTGGAGGTGATGTTCTCCTGAAACGCACTACCCCGCATCGACGCCATGGTGCGCATTCCGACGAACGTGACCGCCTGCACCGACGAACGTGACCGGTGGGGTCTGCGCGCGAAGCGTGGTGTTCAGATTCTAACCGCGTCGGTCACGATGACGCTCGATTCGAGGCACGGCGCAGGCTTATCCACAGGCGGCCGCCAGTGCGCCTCATGCGCTGGCGGGCGGGCGCCTGTGGGTAAGGCGTCTCGCGCGCACGGCCTCATGCCTTTTCCTTTCTTCTCATCGACTCGCCCTTGAGGGCGAGCTTGTGCGCGGCGTGCACGACGCGATCGAGGATCGCATCGGCGAAGGTCGGGTCGCCCAGGTAGGTGTGCCAGTGCTCGATCGGCAGCTGGCTGGTGATCACGGTCGAACGCGTGCCGACCCGGTCGTCGAGCAGCTCCAGCAGGTCGCTTCGCTCCTGCGCCGACGGCGCGGCCAGGCCCCAATCGTCGATGACGATGAGATCCATGCGCGCGAGCTGCATCAGGCGTCGGCTGAAGCTGCCGTCGGCATGCGCGATGCGCAGTTCCTCGAAGAGCCGCGGCAGACGCACGTAGTAGGCCGCGAGGCCCTGCCGGCACGCCGCGTTGGCGAGTGCGCAGGCGAGCCAGGTCTTGCCGCTGCCGGTGGGCCCCGTGATGAGGCAGTTCTGGTGATGGCGAATCCATTGACCGGTGCCGAGCGCGGCGATCTGACTGCGCTCGAGGCCCCGGCCGGCGCGGTAGTCGACGTCCTCCAGGCAGGCGGCAGCGGCTTTGATGCGGGCGGCCTTGAGCAGCCGATCGATGCGTTTGCCGTCGCGCAGCAGGCACTCCCGATCGATGAGGTGCGCCAAGCGCTCCTCGAAGCTGAGCGCGGTGATGGCGGGCTGGGTGAGCTGCTCCTCGAAGGCGCGGGCCATGCCTTCCAGGCGCAGGGTGCGCAGTTGTTGCAGGCTGTGTTGTATCAGCATCGATGTTCTCCGGTGGGTGGAATCAGTGGTAGTAGCGCGCCCCGCGCAGGTTCTCGTGCACGGCGGGGAGCGCCAGTTCGGTTTGGCTAGCGGCAGTGGGAGTGGGGAGCGGTGCGCGGTCGAGCCCGCTCTTGAGGATCGAGGCGACGTTGCGGTAACGCATCGCCCCGAGGGTGACGGCGCGGGTCGCCGCGGCTTCGAGCCGTTCGTTGCCGTATTGGCGACCGAGGCGCATCAGCCCGAGGCACGCCCGGTAGCCCTGCTCGGGGTGCGGCATGCGTTCGAGTTGGTGGCTGACCACCTGCTCGGTGTGCGGGCCGACGGTGGCGCCCCAGGCGATGAGTTTGCCGGGCGACCACTGGCGATGCGCCTGATGGGATGCGGGCATGTGTTCGGTGAGCGTGGAGTAGACGCCGGGCCGGTGGCTTCTCGCATGCACCGCGACGCGACGGCCTGCGGCAAAGCATTCGATGCTGCTCGCGGTGATGCGCAACTCCACCGGTTGGCCGGCGAGCGCATACGGCACGCTGTAGTAATGCCCGTCGAACTCGACGTGGTAATCGATATTGGGCTTGGCCCGTTTCCACTGGGCGAACTGGAACGCGGTGGCGGGCAACGGGCGCAGCGCCGGCCGGTCGAGCGTCTCGAACGCTTCGCGGCGCGAGCCTGGCAGGCGCCGGAAGGGACGCGTGTTCAGCGGCTCGAGTAACGCGGCGATCGCACCGTTGAGCTCCACCAGCGAGAAGAAACGCTGATGCCGCAACCGCGCCAGAATCCAGCGCTGCACGATCTGTACGCCGACTTCGACCTTGGATTTGTCCTGCGGCTTGTAGGGGCGCGTGGGCAGGATCGCCACGCCGTAGTGCGCGGCGAACTCGGCGGTGGTGCGCTGCAGTTGCGGTTCGTAGCGGTCGGCCTGCCCGACGAGCGAGCGCGTATTGTCGGGCACCACGAGCTCGGGCAGGCCGCCGATAAAGGCCAGCGCCCGGGCAAGCGAGCCCAGCCAGTCGGCCTGCGACTGCGTCGCCGTGGCGCAGGCGAACGTATAGCTCGAGGCGCCGAGCACCGCGACGAAGATCTGCGCGCGCGAAATCTCGCCAGTGTCGGCGTCGACGATCGGCACCGTGTCGCCAGCGTAATCGATGAAGAGTTTCTCGCCGGCGCGGTGCACCTGGCGCATCGAGCGCTTGAGCGTGCGGGCGAACGCGCGGTACAGGTCGCAAAAGCGCGAGTACTGATAGCTCGGCCCGCCGGCCGTCTGCACGTACTCTTCCCACAGCAGCGCCAGCGTGACGTTCTTTCGCTTGAGCCCCTGATGCACCGCCGCCAGATCCGGCGGCACATTCGCGACGCTCGCGCCACGTCCACGCCGGGCGACCCCCAGCACCCGGCGCAGCTCTGCCTCGTCGGCCGCCGACAACTCGGCCCACGGCCGGCCGCACTCCTCGGCCGCCTTCACATACTTGGCGACCACGCCTTTGGAAATCGACAGCGCGCGGGCAATGCGCTCATGCGACAGCGCGCAGTCGTATTTGAGCCGTAACAGCTCCCTGATCTTGTGCATGGCAATCCGCTCCGCCGGCATTCCCGTCTCCGCGCAAAGCGCGCGAGGGTAGCCGGCCTGACAAACGACGTTGCCACGCTTGGCCTCACAAACCCGTTCCGATTTGATCGTGACCGACGATTCCGACATCGTGACCGCCCATTCCGACAACTCGCCGAAATCGGTCACGATCAAATCGGAATCCGTGGTCACGACCCGCGGATTCACCGGTCACACTATTTCGGAATCAGCGGTCACGTTGGGTCGGAATCCGCAGCCATGGCTACGAGCGATGCGACAAGCATTAGAATCAGGCCGACAATCAGCGCTGCACCGGATTGTGATTTGTAGTTGTATGAGGTATTCAAACCGAAACTCCGGAATCGTCACGGCGCAAAACATACTTTCTGGTAACTACACTTTTTCCCGCTGCAACCCGGATTTTCGCAGCAACTGCCGTAGCCGCTAGGCATCGACTTATAGTTGCTGCTATTTCCGTCACGGGTGCAAATCACCGGTACACCGGTGGGAACTATCGGATCCGATGGAGATGGAGGTTCTGGATCTGGAACCGGATCTGGGTCTGGCTCCGGCTCTGGGTCGGTATCTGAGTCTGGATCTGGATCGGGTTCCTGGTCTGGATCTGTAGTCGGTGGATTCGATGACGATTCTTCTTTGGCACTGAAGCGTGTCACTAAGGGTGATCTCATCGTGGCGACGAACGTTACGCTCTGTCCATCGAGCAAGCGGAGGGTTGTCCGTACGCTTCTGACCCGGTCCCAACTCGAAACGCTACCCTTGGGGACGAATTCAGCACTCCCTACGAACCCATCCTCATCACCATCGATTCCAAACAGGATGCTCAGCGCATCGACGGCGCCGATCAGGATATGTGAATCACCATTGGCGTCAGTGCAGACGAGTTCGTTGTTGCCGTTCACAAGAAAGGTGTTTGGTCCTCCGAGCGTGCCCCCAACGCAATCATGTGTGCCCGAACCGTCGGCAAACCCGACGACGATCTGACTGGCGCTGCTATCCGGGTCAATCTCCGTACCCTGTCGCACCACGCGGGTTATCGTGTGCGTACCGAAGCGAAAACTTTCCTGCGTCCGGTCCAAGTCCTCCTTCACTCTCGATGTCTGCTGGTTTGATAAAAAGACGGTCGACACACCGCCGATCAGGAACAGCCCCAGCACCAGGGCAATCATGAGCTCGACGAGGGTCAGTCCGCGTTCACGGCGGGCACGACAAGCTGATCGGCAAACGTCAAGACCAGAGGAAGGTACATTCATGACAGACTTCCTCACAAACAGCCGCCGAGCGTCGGAATGGATATCTGATAGACGAAGCTCTGACTTGCGTCACTTTCATCGTTGGCAAGCTTGATGCGAGTGTCTGACCAGTCGATCGTGATGATGTAACGCGGCGGCACGGCGGCAGAATCGTAGTCCAGTGAGGGCGTCCAGTCTGGAAGTCTCCCGTCAGCTTCCCAATGTTCGACCCAATCCTGATAAACGTCATCGCGCCGGTCCGGCAATGCACACACGCTGGCCCAAAGACGCTCCACCAGATCATTGGCCTGGACCGTGGCTATGCTCCGTTGGTGGCTCGCATAGGCATACTGCAAAGATTTCGCTTGCAGTGCAGCGATGCCGAGCAGCCCTACGCTAACGACAACCATGGTGACGAGAACTTCGATCAACGAGAATCCGCGCATGCCCCGTCGCGTCGCATTAACGATAGCAATCATGAACAGTTGGCCGCCTTTTTGACCTTAGTGCGGCCACTCGCTTCCATGCAGATAGTCGGCCCTGCAAAATTCACCCGCCGGCCCCGGTTGCGACGGCATTCGAACCGTGGGGTGCAGGGCAGGTCCGCGTGAGCGAACGGTGAAGAACGAGCGCCAGTAGCGACAGCAATAGTGGACGCAAAAAAAGCGCCTTCAGCCCCAGGCGGAGTATTGCCCGCAGCAACCACCGCAGGTTGTACCCTGCAGCGCAGAGCACAGTATGCAATGCATCACCGAGTGAGCCCTGCAGCCAACATCTGTCCATTCGATGATCGGACTTCAGATGCCCAATCGCGGGTTCCACTGCCTGGCGCCGCTTGAGCCATCGGCGTTGCTGTTGTGTCAGTGACTTGTACTTGCCACGGTGAATGATCTGCACCCTCGGGTTGTCTGCATCCACGCCGCGATAGCCCAGATCGACGATCACCTGTTTCGGCGCCTTACCGGTCCCCTCCAGCAAGATCGCGGTTTGCTCCAGCTGCTGATTGAGCACATGGCCGTCATAGGGGTTACCTGGGAAAGTTCGCGCGCCCACCATCAGGCCACTCTTGTGCGTGACGGCAATGCTGGCCTTGACCCCAAACTCGTAGGGCTTACGCGCTTTTCCCTTGCCGATACACTCGACCTCCGGCGCGTGCAGCGCGTAGAGCTTGTTCTTGTCCTTGGGCTGTTGCGTGCGGATGCGCTCGGCACGCGCCATCAGGGTGGTCAGGCGGGTGATCGAGGCGCCCGATTGTGCCGTTGCCGTGGTGAGTTTGCGTTTGATCTCGCGCAGGACGATGCCAAGGATCGTGCGTTGCCGTTTGACGGTGCGTCGAAGGCGTTTGAACTGTTTGGCATGGGCGTAGCCGCCGGCTTTGCGTCGGAGCTCACGGCCTTCCTTGATGAAGGTCTGCTTCAGTGCGATGCCTGCCGACTTGGCCGCTTGCACAACCTTCGCCCGGGCAATCTCCAGCAACCGGCTATCGACCGGATGGGCGATGGCCTTCTCCTGCACGGTGCTGTCGACAATGACCCGTTCAAATTCAGCTGGGCGTACGGCCTTTGTCGCCACGGCCGTGTCAATCGTGGCCTTGAGCAGTTCTTCGACGCCGGCTTCGCCAATCGCCGTCCGAAACCGTCCAATCTGGGTGGCATCGCAAGGTAGCGTTGGCGTGTAGTAGTCCAGGCCGCTGAAATATTGCCACACGACATTCTCCGACCACCGAACCACGAGTTCTTCATCGCTGAAATTGAATGCGTGCTTGAGGTAAAGCAGTGCGGCCATGAGCCGAATCGGCAGCCGCGGCCGGCCCGCCATGCTCACGCTGCTCCCCGCGATCTCCAGCGTCGTTCCGAATAAATCGGTGCCTTCGATGACCTGGCCTTCACGGTGCTTACGAGCGAATGCCGGGGCCAAGGCCGCTTCGATCTGCGTCCAGGGCATGCGTGACGACAACACCACCAGCGGGTGCCGAAGATCAATCATTTGGTCGAGTCGGGATCGGAAAAAATCGTCGGTTGCCATCTGCACGGAGCCCCATTTCCCTGAGGTTTCAATCACCTGTATTTTACTTTCTGAGGGAAATCGTGGGGCTACTTTCTGACGGAATCCCAGTATTCATGCGGGCTGTGAGGGTTTTGCAGGGCCGACCAGATACTGCGTATCTCGGCATCCCCGACGTCGAGTGCGAAGGCGCCGGGAAGCACGTTTCCGGCGGCCTGAAACAGGACTGTCGAGGGGCCGGTTATTACGACCCCTGGCGGGAAAGGAACGGTGACACGCATCACCTCGCCCTCATCCGGGGTATTATTTTTGTTTAACGTGAAAGAACCTACTTCCAGGGCGGCCGACGACCTGACCCCAGAAGGTCATATTTTTGAGAAACGGGTGAATCAGGCTTCGGCGGCGGGAATGAAACCGAAGCGAGTCAGAGCCTTGATCCAGCGAGGAGCGTTGCGTTGAACGGAGAGGGCTTCATAGTCGGTGGCGGAATCCCGATAAGGTTCGCGCCGTTTGAGCATGAAGAAGATGGTGCGCAAGATTTTGTGACCCAAAGCCACGACGGAACGTTTGTGGCCGCGTCGCACGATGAGGGACTGGAACTTCGACTGCAAGACCGACTTGGTACGGCTGGCGGCATGAGCGAACTCGCAGAGGAGGCGCCGGACATAGAGGTTGCCCTTGCGGAGGCGTCCGGATTTGCGTTTGCCCGCCGACTCGTTGTTGCCCGGGCAGATGCCGACCCAGGAGGCCAGGCGATCGGCGCTGCCGAAGGCCTCCATATCGGTGCCGATTTCCACCAGCAGCATGGCCGCGCCGATCAGATCGACGCCGGGCAGGGTTTGCAGCAAGGCCAGCGCGTTTCGCTCGTCCTTCAGCCCGTCGAGAAGTCGCGCATCGAAGCGCGCAATGCGCGCTTCGATCTCCTCGACATGGTGCATCAGTTCGTCGAGCACGAAGCGATGGCTGTCGGTCAGTTCCCCTTGCAAGGCATCGAAGATTTCCTCGCGACTGGCCTTGAGTCGCCGGCTGGCGAACCCGAGCACCTCGTGGGGCGGCTGGCCGGCGATGATGGCCTTGACCATGGCGCGCGCCGACTGACCATGCAGATCGCTCACCACCACGCCAAGGCGCACGCCCCCGTCGGTCAGCACCTTGTGCAGGCGGTTCTTCTCGGAGGCCAGTTGGCCCACCAGCTTCTGCCGCTGCCGCGAGATCAGGCGCAACTCGCGCAGTCTTGCCGGCGGCACGAACGAGCCGCGCAGCAGCCCGGCACGCGAGAGCGTGGCCAGCCATTGGGCATCGCCGACGTCCGTCTTGCGCCCCGGGACATTCTTGACGTGACGGGCATTGACCACCTGCCCGCGAATGCCCACGGCTTCCAGGGCGGCATACGGACTCTTCCAGTAAATGCCCGTGCTCTCCATCACCACTTCGTCCGGACATAGCGCGGCCACCCAGTCGGCCAACGCGCGCCGATCCCGTTTGAACGCACCGAATTGCCGCTGCTCGATACGTGTCGTGCCGTCGGCCTCTTCAAGGATCGCGCAGGCCGTAATTTGCGCCTGATGAACGTCGAGTCCGATGACGCGTTTGTGAAGTGCCATCAGTTCCATGCCATCTCCGCTCGAATTACACTCAAAGGCGGAAGGTGGCGGGTGCCAGAACTGAAAGTGCCTGAAGGCGACAAGTCGCCGACGGCCTGTTTAACGTGCGCTCTCTATGGAAGCAATCCGGGGTGCGAGTCAGTTCGGCGGGTCACGTTAGGTTGCGGGGTCGAGCCGCCAAAAAATTGCGCGACCTCTTCCCGTCACCTTCCACCCCGAATTCTCTTTCATCATCAGGGGTGGCGCCTATCGCAATCACCGTTAGATCGGCAACCACGATCCAGCCGACGTGCCAATCAGTGTCGCCATCAATGCAGGTTTCGCCATTGGTGCTGGGACACAGGAAGGCTGGTTTTGCACGCTTGACCGCCTCACTACGCGCGTATTGCAGGCTTGCCAGCAAATCGTTAGCCGTACTAGCCGCACGATTGTTTTCCAAGAGGGACTTGAAGCTCGGGACAGACAGTCCGAGCAAGATGGCAGCGACGGCGAGCGTGATCATCATCTCGATCAGAGTGAAACCCTCCGCGTGTATCACGCGCGCCCTTAGCCTCCCCATCACTTCCAGCAACCGGAAGTCGTCGGGGTGCGCTCACCAGTGTGGGCCAGCGTAAGCGCAATGCCATTAAGTTAGGCCAGAACGCATAATAAAATCATGCTGTTACGGTATAATTCAGTTTCTGCAATGTTGACTTTGAGAATGACCATGACATTGCAAATCCCATGCCATCTTTGCCGCCCTCGGTGCCCATTTGGGCTCTGATGAGTTCGCCGAGCAGGCGCGCATGAGCCCCAACGCGTTCGTGCGCGAACGCAAACTTCCCCTGCCGCGGCTGGTGGCCTTTCTGCTCAATGCCCCGCGCGCCGGCCTACAGGCCGAACTCGATGCGTTCTTCGACCACGCCCTGGGCAGCGGCGAGGCGCGCCCGGTGAGCAAGAGCGCGCTGTGTCAGGCGCGGCGCCAGTTGCGTCCCGATGCGCTGCGCGATCTGCTCGTCCACAGCGCGCAGTTGTTCGCCGCCCACAGCCCGGTGCCGACGTGGCACGGACGGCGTGTGCTGGCGCTGGACGGAAGCACGCTGCGTGTGCCTGATGGGCCCGAGTGTGCTGAAGCCTTTGGTGGCATGAACACCGCCAGCGGACGCTTTCGCCCGCTGGCCCGCGCCTCGGCGCTCTTCGATGTGGCCCGCGGCGCCTTCGTCGATGCCGCCCTGGGGGGCTTCGCCGCGGATGAACGCTCGCTCGCCCGTGGGCATCTGCCGCACTTGGAGCCGCAGGATCTGCTGCTGATGGATCGCGGCTATCCGTCGCGCGAGTGGTTCCATGAGTTGAATGCGCTGGGTGTGGCCTTCTGCGCTCGCATCAGCGAGCGGACCTGGACCGCGGTCGGCCACTTTGCCCGGGGCCGGCGCAGCGATGCCGTGGCCGACCTGGGCACCGCGGCGACCCCGCTCTCGCTGCGCCTGCTGCGCGTGAAGCGGCCCAACGGGTCGCGTCTGGTACTCGTGACCAATCTGTTCGACGAGGCGCTCAGCGCGGAAGCGTTCGCCGATCTGTACCGCGCCCGCTGGCGTATCGAGGAGGCCTTCAAGCTGATCAAGGCGCGATTGCAGGTCGAGAACTGGAGCGGCATCCTGCCCCACACGGTCACCCAGGATTTCTACGCGTCGCTGTTGCGAGCCAACTGCGCGGCGGTGCTGGCCCTGGCCGCCCGCCCCGAGGACGCCGCCGTCAGCGCCAACACCGGGCTCGATGCCAAGGGCTGGCGGGTGCGGCTCAATCGCACCCTGGCTTTGAAGAGCCTGCGTCACTATTTGCCCCGTCTTCTGCTCGCGCTGGACTTGGCTGCAGTATTGGATCGATTGGTCGAGCGCCTGCGCTCGCCCACCGCCGTCGAACGCACCCGCCCGGATCGCAGCGCGCCGCGCCGCAAGGGCGTGCGCATCGCTGACTTCCATTACGCATACAAAACGGCTTAACTTAATGGCATTGCGCGTAAGCGTGCCGCATGGATCGGCTTCCTGCTTGGCCGTAGGAACAGCCTCCAGGGTATAGGTCTGGGCGTCCTGTTCGCTTAGCGTGATGGTATAAAAATTTGCAACGTTGGCGACAACAGCACTTGGGAGACTTGCTGCTGCATAGCTGTTGTTGGTGGTGTAGTAACGCTCCATGAACTGCTTGAGTTCCAGCATGGTGGCCTGAGCCTCGACCCGGCGACTCTTGCGAATGTGTTCCTGATAGGACGGATAGGCGATCGAGGCGAGGATGCCGATGATTGCGACCGCGATCATCAACTCGATGAGAGTGAAGCCCCGCGAGCCGGAGGCCCTCTTGCCCCCAGGGGCGAGTCGCGGCGCGGTTTCAGGCCGGTTGTCTTCGAGTACGCAGGAAATACCGGTTTCGGCCACGACGAGTCCCAGGCGTTTGCGCGGGGCGATGCATCAAGCCCCTTTCCCGGGTTTGTCTACGAGCGGTGCTGCCCGGGAGTTAATGACAAAAGTGTGAGTAGCGCGGCATTGTAAGCGGATCGCATCCCGGTCGAGCGGGGCATCCGATCCGGTTTGTGACCTGCGTCACGCCGGCGCGAGCGGCGGGCCGCGGTCGATGAAGTCCGCGCCCGGGTGGCCCGACCGGGGCGGCGCGTTGCCGCTACCCGGTCCGGGCTGGTGTCGTCGAAAAGCGCGCGCCGTTCAGGCGAGCGACCGGCCGGTCAGCCGCTCGAAGGCCTCGCGGTACTTCGCCGCGGTCTTCGCGATGACGTCCGCCGGCAGGCGCGGGCCGGGCGCCTTCTTGCCCCACGTCAGCGTCTCGAGGTAGTCGCGCACGTACTGCTTGTCGTAGCTCGGCGGGCTGATGCCTTCGCGGTAGCTGTCGGCCGGCCAGAAACGCGACGAGTCCGGCGTCAGCGCCTCGTCGATGAGGTGCAGCGTGCCGGCGGCGTCGACACCGAACTCGAACTTCGTGTCCGCGATGATGATGCCGCGCCCGGCGGCATAGTTTGCCGCTTCGGCGTACAGCGCGATTGCCGCGTCGCGCGCCTGCGCCGCGAGACGGGCGCCGTTCGTGCCGGTGCCGGCGAGCAGACCGGTGAGCTCGGCGGCGCAGCGCGTCTGGGCCGCGGCAAACGAAATGTTTTCGTCATGGTCGCCGACGTCGGCTTTGGACGCCGGGGTGAAGATCGGCGACGGCAGCTTCGCCGCCTGCGCGAGGCCGGCGGGCAGCCTGATGCCGCAGATCGCGCCGGTGTCCTGGTAGTCCTTCCAGCCCGAGCCGATCACGTAGCCGCGCACCACCGCCTCGATCGGCAGCGGCTTGAGTCGCTTGACGACGAGCGCGCGGCCGCGCACCTGGTCGCGCTCGTCGACGGTGACGACCGATTCGGGGTCGATGCCGGTGAGCTGGTTCGGCACGATGTGGCCGAGGCGCGCGAACCAGAACGCGGCCATCGCGGTCAGCACGCGCCCCTTGTCGGGAATCGGGTCCGGCAGGATCACGTCGAACGCGGACAGCCGGTCGCTGGTGACGATCAGCAGCTTGTCGGCATCGACGGCGTAGATGTCGCGGACCTTGCCGCGACCGAGCAACGGCAGGCTCTTGATGGTGGATTCGAACAGGGGTTGGGCCACGATCGGACTCATTCAGGCAAAACGCAATTATAGGCCAGCTTGTCCGGCAGCCGCTCACCGCCCGGCGCCGCTCAGTGGCCCGGCACCGCCTCCTCGGCGGCAAGCTGGCGGCGCATGCGGCGCAGGCCGAGCGCGACCAGGCCGGCGATGATCGGGATCGACACCGCGGTGATGACTTCCGGGGTCGCCGGGGCGAGGTAGTCCTTGCCGCCTTTCGCGAGGTATTGCACGAGCTGCGACGCGTAATACGTGATCGCGACGACCGACAGGCCTTCGACCGTCTCCTGCAGCCGCAGCTGCAGTTTCGCGCGCCGGTTCATCTGCGCGAGCAGTTCCTGGTTCTGCCGCTCGAGTTCGATGTCGACGCGCGTGCGCAGCAGCTGCGAATTGCGCGCGATGCGGCCCGACAGGTCCTCCTGCCGGCGGGCCATCGTCGCGCATGTCGCGATTGCCGGAGCGAGCCGGCGGTCCATGAACTCGCGGATCGGCGGGTAGCCGTCGAGGCGGACTTCGCGCAGGTCCTCGATGCGCTGGCGTACCAGCTGGTAGTACGCGGCGGCGGCGCCGAAGCGGAACGTCGTGCGCGCGACGGAGCGCTCGACTTCGGCGGCGAGCCGGGTCAGCCGGTTCAGGACGCGGCGTTCGTCGTCGGTCGAAGTCGAATTGCCCATGTTGTCCATCAGGTCGGCGAGTTCTTCCTCGGCGCGGGCGAGCAGCCGGCCGACGTCCTTCGCGACGGGGAACGCGAGCAGCGCCATGACGCGGTAGGTTTCGATCTCGACGAGCCGCTGGACGCTGCGGCCGGCCTGCCGCGGGGTCAGCGAGCGGTTGAAGACGACGAAGCGCGAAAAATCATCGACGATCCGAAAGTCGGTCAGCACCCAGCCTGCGCCGCCGGCGATTTCCGACGCGACGGTGGGGGTGAAGTCATGGCCATCCTGGGCAATGACGGTTTCCGGAGGAACATCGTCCGCGTCGCGCACTTCGACTTGGGTTGCGACGATCAGCTGACCTGGGATGCCCTTGCGCCACCCCGCGGGAACCGCCAGCAGCGCAGGATCGGCGCCGTCGCCGGTGCCGTGGCGGAAGAACGTATAGCTCGAAAATTCGCTGTGCCGTTCCCACCTGAGGCGAAATTCGCCGGCGTCCAGCGACACGTGGCCGGTGTCGGTGCACGGCTCCGGCAGGCCGAGTTGCGCGGCGAGCTGATGAAGGTGCGCGGGCTCGAGATCGGCGCTGCCGTCGACGTGCAGGAAGGCGAGGTAGCTGACGAGCTCCGGCGTATTGAGCGGCACCGGCGGGCGCGAGTGGACTTCGTCGTTCAGCGCGCGGCGCTGGGGGTGTTCTTCGAACAGGGGCATGATAAAAAGAGGAGCCGCAGGATTGTGCAAGGGTACCTATCCTGCCGGCATCGCGAAAGCTCCGCTGCGCCGGGCGTCCCGACGGCGCCTGGCGGCAAGGCGGCGCGGAACTCAGTATCGCGGGGTTTGCTGCGGTTGCTGCGCCGGTTGTTGCTGTGCCGGCTGCTGTGCCGGGACGATCAGCACTTCGACGCGCCGGTTCTGCGCGCGTCCGGCGGCAGTGCTGTTGTCGGCAACCGGCCGCGTCAGACCGTAGCCGACCGCTGCCAGCCGGTTCGCGTCGACGCCGCGCTGGAGCAGGTAGCTGCGCACCGCGCCGGCGCGGTTCTCGGACAGCGTCTGGTTGTAACTCGCGGAGCCGACGGAGTCAGTGTGCCCTTCGACCTGGACGACGGTGCCCGGATATTGCTGGATGCTCTGCGCGAGCTGGCCCAGCACCGGCTGGAACTGCGGCTTGATGTCCGCGCGGTTCGTGTCGAACGTGATGTTCTCGGGGGCCTGCAGGCGGATCGTGTCGCCCTGGCGCTGGACCTCGACGCCGGTGCCCGCCATCTGCTCGCGCAGTTCCGCTTCCTGCTTGTCCATCTGGCGACCGATCAGGCCGCCGACCGTCGCGCCGATGGCCGCGCCGATCAGGCCGCCTTTGGTGCGATCGCCCGACCCCGAGACGACGCTGCCCAGCACCGCGCCGGCGCCGGCGCCGATCGTCGCTCCGCGGGCGGTTTTTGCGGTGTCGCCGTAGTAGGGGTTCTGTGCGCAACCGGCGATCAGCAGCGTCGTGACGGTGGCAAGAAGGGTTGTTTTCATCATTCATGACCTCTACGTGTTGTTGCGTACTGATTCTGATCAAAGCTATCGGTCGATGGCGCGCAGCGTCGCGAGCGCGGTTTCCCGCAGCGGGCCGCCGAGCTCGACCGCGTGCTGCGCGGCGCGTCTCGCTTCATCCCGTCGTCCGAGTTCGAGCAGCACTGAGGCGTGGTTGTTCCATGCCGCGGTCGATTCGTGGCGTGCGGCGGCGTCACGGAACGCCTGTTCGGCGCCCGCCTTGTCGCCGGCTGCATGGCGCGCGTTGCCCAGGCCCATCGCCAGCACCAGGCTGTCGGGCCAGTGGGCGAGGGCGGCGGCGTAGGCCCGCGCTGCGGCATCGGGCGGCGCATTGCGTTCGAATGCGATGAGCGCGCGTGTCGCTTCGTCCTCGGTCGCGGTGACTGGCAGCCTGCCGGGAGGCAGTGCGACGAAGGCCCAGCGCTGCGACCGGTCCCAGGTGTGTTCGAAGGTGCGGAACGCGAGTTCGAGGCGCTCGGTCGTGCCGGAGCGCAGCACGAAGGTTGCCGCGTCGAGGTCATAGCCGATCACGACCGCGTAGTGCCAAGTCGGCGCCCATGACAGGCCGAGGTTCTGCAGCACGATCACCGGGTGGCCCGCCGCGGTTTCGCGCATCACCGCTTCGAGCGAACCCGGCAGCAGCGTCGCGACCATGCCGTGGCGTCGCGCCCCGGCGAGCATTTCGAGCTGCAGCGACCCTTCGCGACCGGGCAGGAACACCTCGTCGACGAGCGCTTGCGGCCGGATCACGAGACCGTTCGCCGATAGCGCTGTCGCGAGCGCCGCCGGTCCGCACTGGAGTTCCACCTGCGGGAAGAACGGCGTCTGTACCAGTTCGACCTGCCGTGGCAGGTCGGGCGGCGGGCGGCCGAGCAGGCGCGGCGCCTGGACCGCGCAGCCCGTCAGCGCGAGCATCAGCAGCATCGCCGCGCACAACGCGGCGAAAGGGAGCGCAGGGTGTCGACGGGGGCTGGGCCGCACGGTGTCGTTCGGTGCGCTAGCGGACCGAACGCGTGAACGGAAAGACTTTCGTCAAGCCGAGGATGTCCGTGACCAGCAGCACGATAAACACGAACAGCAGCACGCCGAGCACGTCGGAGGCGCCGGCGGGGGCGTTTTCGATCTGCTGTGCGAGCAGCGACGCTTCGTCGTCGGTAAGGGCCGCGATGCGCTCCCTGGCGACGTCGGGACTCAGGCCGAAGCGCTCGAGCTGGGCCTGCACGTCGGCGCGGGTCATCAGCGCACCGAGGCGCGCATGCGGCGAATCCTGAGGAGAAGCTGCGGCCATGCCGGCGACCTGTTCGGTCGTGACGAGTGCCGCCTGCGCAGCCTGGATCATCGTCGCATTGACAAAGCAGATGGCCAGCAACATCGCGAACAGTCGTTGTAGCTGTTTCATGATTCGTCTCCTCTTCTTGTCCCGCCGGGAATCGTCGCGCCGCCACCGTTCGCGCACCGGAACGGTCCGGGCCGTTTCATTGTAGGTGCGGCGGGTGGCGTCCGCGAGGACAAAGGAGTATCGAAAAGTATTTGACATCCTCCCTGCCGTAAAGGAAGGGGATTCCTACGGCGCTACGCGATAGGCTGCGTAGTCGCTTCGGTGGGTTCCTGCTTCATCGAGCAGCCTGACTGCGCCGACTCTCCACAGGCTAACAAGCGGTATCCCCGCTCTAAAACATTGATCGCGCCGACCACATCGGCGTGATTTTCGTAGCCACAATCGACGCACAGGAATTTCGCCTGTGTCTGTCGGTTGTCCGCTGACACCTGCCCGCAGCACGGACAGGTGCGCGACGTGTTCTGCGGCGGCACGGCGACGAGATAGCCGCCGCTCCACGCCAGCTTGTAATCCAGTTGTCGCCTGAATTCACCCCATCCCTGATCGAGAATGGCGCGGTTCAGGCCGGCCTTCTGGCTGACCCTCTTGCCGTGCTGTTCGCTATTGCCCCTGGAAGACCTGGACATGTTCCGTACCTGCAAATCCTCAATGCAAACGAGCGCGTGGTTTTGGCTGATCGTTGTTGTGGCTTTGTGCAGGAAATCGCGACGGGCGTTGGCGATGCCGGTGTGAATCTTCTGGACGCGGGCTTTGGCCTTCTTCCAGTTATTGCTGAACTTGACCTTGCGGTTCATGCGGCGCTGGTAGCGCGCAAGGCGCTGCTGATGTTTCTTGAAGCTGTTGAGAGGTGCGATGAAGCTCGCGTCGCTCAGGGTGGCAAAGCGGGCAATGCCGACATCGATGCCGATTGAGGTAGTCGTTGCCGACAGGGGCTGCTCCACTTCGCGTTGCGTCTGAATCGACACGAACCACTTGTTGCCCGACTGGCTGACGGTGACGTTGCGCAGTTCGCCGAGCACGTTCCGGCTGTTGCGGTAGCGCAGCCAGCCGAGTTTCGGCAGGAAGAGTCGGCTGTTGCCCTGATCGAGCTTGATCTGTTTCGGGTCGGGATAGCGAAAGCTGTCCGATTGCCCTTTCTTCTTGAAGCATGGGAAGTCGGCCCGCTTGGCGAAAAAGTTGGCGTAGGCGCGCTCCAGATCCTTGAGCGCTTGTTGCAGCGGGTGCGACGGCGCATCGGCCAGCCACGGTGTTTCCGGGCCATTGCGCCATTCGGTGAGCAGCTTGCACAGTCCCGAGTAGCCGAGTTTTTTCTCACCCGACTCGTAATGCACCTTCTGCAACGCCAGCGCCTTGTTGAACACGAAGCGGCATACATCGAACAGCAGCAGACGCCACGCTGAAACCAAAGGACGCCGTCCGCGCTATCCTTCCCCGCCCTGAAGGTCGAGGCTTGTCGCGCATCGGGTCAATGCAGTCGCACGTCGAGCGCTTCGGCGATCGATGCCGTGGGGCGGCGGATGTGGTAGCCCTGCGCGAGATCGATCGACTGCCCGATGACGCCGGCCAGCACCTCGCCGTCCTCGACGTATTCGGCGACGGTGCGGATGCCCAGTTCGCGACTCAGCGCGACGATGCTGCGCACCAGCGCACGGTCCCTGTCGTTGTGTCCCATGCCGAGGATGAAGTCGCCGTCGATCTTCAGGAAATCGATCGGGAAGCGTTTGACATAGTGGAACGACGAGAAGCCCGAGCCGAAGTCGTCGATCGCCAGCCGGAAGCCTTCGGCGCGCAGCGTATTGATGAAGCGTTCGAGCAGCACCATGTTCTTGATCGTTTCGCGCTCGGTGATCTCGAACACGATACGCGACGGCTCGAACCCCGATGAGCCGGCGATGCGCCGGGTTTCCGGGATGAAATCATTGAGCACCAGTGCGCGCGGCGACATGTTCAGGAACAGCAGGCCCTGGTAGTTTGCGGCAACGGCGGCCTCGAGGGCCCGTTCCATCAGGATGTAGTCGAGCTTGTGCATCAGCCCCATCTTTTCCGCGATCCCGACGAAAGCGTCGGCGACGAGCATCGTGCCGTCCTCGAGGCGGATGCGCGCGAGCACTTCGAGCGCCTCGACCTTGCCGGTGCGCGGATCGATGATCGGCTGGTAGTACGGGATCACGCCGCGTGCCTCGACGGCGGCGAGGATCAGGATGCTTTTCTCGGACAGCGAGCGGAACACTTCGACGACGTCGTGCTCGGTCGGAATCGCGACGCGGCCCTTACCTTCGGCCTTCGCCCGGTACATCATGCTGTCGGCGAACAGGAACAGATCCCTGGTCTCGACCGCGTGGTCCGGATACACCGCCATGCCGATCGACAGCGAACTGCCGACGCGGGCCCCGTCCGGGGTCTCGATCGACAGGCCGGCGACCGCGTCCATCATCCGCCGCGTGGCCTCGATCGTACCGGTGAGGCCGGTTTCGGGCAGGATCGCGACGAACTCGTCGCCGCCGTAACGTGCGAGCAGGTCGTCCTCACGCATCGCCCCGCGAATCGTCGTTGCGACTTCCTGCAGCAGCACGTCGCCGAAGCTGTGCCCGTAGGTGTCGTTGACGGACTTGAAGTTGTCGGCGTCGAGGACAGCGAGGCCGAACTTGTGCCCGTGCCGCCCGGAACGGACCGCCTCGCTGTCGAGCAGCTCCCAGAACACGCGCTGGTTATAGAGGTTCGTCAGCGGGTCGCGCGTCGCGTAATACTCCAGATCCTTGGTGTATTTGTCGATCGCCTTGACCGAACCGACGACGTTCAGGAGCGTGGACAGGATGCTCTCGACGACCAGCCAGCGCGTCGCCTCGGGGCTCGCCTGCGCCTGCATGCCGATGCCGACGATGCCGCCGATCTTCGGCGCATCGAGCAGCAGCGATTTCGTCTGCACCTCGAGGTCGCCGTGCATCAGGTCGGGAATCTGGCGCGAGCCGTCGGCGACGTTGTGTTCGATGTTGACCGCATAGCCGCCGGTGAAGTACGGATTGCGGCTCAGCGATTCCTTGACCGTTTCCTCGAACAGCCGCCTGCTCTCGCTCGACGGCGCGTAGCGCCAGAACACCTCGAGGTCGAAGATGTCGTCGCCGATCTTGAAGATCGAGAACAGCGCGTAGGCCGGCATCACGTCGTCGATGTCGATCAGCAGACGGTTGACGTATTCGCGCCAGTCCTTGACGACGTCGGAGGTCAGGATGAATTTTTCGAGCAGCCGGATCTCGAATTCGAGCATCTCCTTGTCGACGGCGATCGAGCGCACGCGCTCGGTCAGCTGCCTGACCTCGTCGGCGATCGGGCTGAACTCGGTGAAGCCGAAATCGAGGCTGGTCTGCGCGAGCTGGCGCAGGTCGGAAAGTTTGTTCACCGAGCGGATGTCGTGCGCAAAGCCGCGGATCGCGCGGTCGATCCGCCGGCGGATGTACATCACCATCAGCAATGCCGCGATGATCGCGACGGGGACCACCGGCGCGCAGGCAACCATCACTTCGAACATCGACTGGGAAGTCATCTCGGCGAACGTGTCGGCGCCGTGCATCGCTTCTTCGCGCACTGCGCGTTCGACGACGCCGGAAACCGCGTAATGCGTCATTGCGACGAGTGCGGTGGAGAACACTACTGCCGCGATCAGTAGGAGTCCGCGGATGGTCTTGATCGAAATCATCGGAGTTGGAGGGCCTGGCACCGGCGGGCGAATGACGAAAACCCGAGCGGTTCGCCCCATTCGACGCCGGAAGCGAGTGGTAACAAATGGTAACGGTCGGGCAGCTCGCGGACTATACTCCAGTGGCATGTTCCGGGAAAGGCCGCTGCTGATAACGGGCGGTTATTGCCTTGCCGGCCCGTCTCCGTCCGCCCGGCCCGCAGGCACATGCCGCAGGTCGTCGGCAACGTCAATGTCATGCATCGCCTTGCCCACGTGCAGCGACCAGCCGAGCGCGCAGAGGCGGGTGATCGTGACTGCGGCGACCGTTTCGGTGCTCCACGCGATGTCGCTGAACAGCTGCGGGCTGAAACGCGCCAGGCCGAGCAGCACGTAGCCGCCGTCGGTGCTCGGGTGGATCACGGCGTCGTGCGTCCGCAGGGCTGCCGCCGCGGCACGCAGCACCGCGGGGCTCAGGTCGACGCAATCGGTGCCGATCAGCAGCGCCGCTTCACCCCGTTCGGCCGTACGCCGCACCGCACGGGCCATGCGCCGGCCGAGGTCTCCCTCGCCCTGGTCGGTGACGGCGATTCCGGCGGGCAACGCGACATCGCTCCAGGCGCGTGTGCAGATGGGCGGGGTCGCAACGAGTTCGACCGGCCCGACCGCGGCGGCGACGGCGGCCGCGAGCGTGTCGTCCAGCATGCGGCGTGCGAGCGCCGCAGCGCCGGCGGCACCGAGCGCGGGGATCAGCCGCGTCTTGGCGAAGCCGGGCCGGGGCGCCTTGGCGAAGACGAGGATGCGCACGGGCTTCGCCGTCGCGGCTTCGGCGGGCATCTCAGTACGCGCCGGGCCGCGAACGCAGTGAGCGTGGGGGTTGTTTCATCAGCGGTACCGCTCGGCGAGCCGCTCTGCCGGCACACCCCGCCACCACGCCCAGCGCAGCCGCCACATCAGCAGGATCGTCCGCCACACGCCGCGCGTCTCCCAGCGCCGTCCGGAGGTGTGCACGCGCTGCCGCACGCACGCCGGCGGGGAGATCGTCTTCAGGCGCCGGGATAGTTCGATGTCTTCCATCAGCGGCAACTGCGCAAAGCGGCCGACGGCATCGAAAGCCTGGCGCGTGACGAAGATCGCCTGGTCGCCGGTGGCGATGCCGGTGAGCCGCGAACGCAGGTTCATCATCGCCGCGACGACGCGCAGCATCGGGCTGCGGCCGTCGATGCGGACGTCGAAACGGCCCCAGGCGCGGCTGCCCTGCAGCGCCGCAGCGACGATGCGGTCGGCGGACGGCGGCAGCGTCGTGTCGGCATGGAGGAACAACAGCGCGTCGCCCGTCGCGCGGTCGGCGCCGGCGTTCATCTGGCACGCCCGGCCGGTGGGGCTGCAGAGGGTCACGACGCCGGCGCATTCGGCGATCCCGGCCGAGCCGTCGCTGCTGCCGCCGTCGACGACGATGATCTCGGTGCCGCGCGCGCGCAGCGGGGCGAGCCGCGCGAGCAGCCCGGGCAGGTTGCCGGCCTCGTTCAGGACCGGGATGACGATCGACAGCTTCATTGTCTAGCGCAGCCGGGGCAGCGGGGCAGGCATGTGTTTTCTCCGTGGGGCGGGCGGTGGCCGGGCAGCGGGCGCCTGCGCGAGGCGCGTCTGCTTCGAACGTGCCGACGGCATCGGCCCGCAGTCTACACTGGCGGCAGTCACGTCGTCGCCGTCCGCCGGAACGGAAAGCTCCCCGCGCGAGGCGGCCTGGACAACCTTATCCTGCGGGAGGCGTGCATGAAAAGAGTTTTGCGATTTCGCCGCCGCGTCGCGCACCGCGCGGGGATGATCGTAGCAGCGTGTTTGCTGGCGTTTGCCGCGGCAATCTTCCCGTCGCCGGTTCTGGCGCAGACGCCGGCGCCGGCGCCGTTCTCGGCGGCCGAACCCGGCACGGCGCCGCCCGCTCCATGGCGACACCAGCCGCTGCCGCGAGTCGAACGGCAGAACCGTTTCGACCTCGTCGAGGACGACGGCCGGACGGTCTTGCGGGTCCGCTCGGACGCCGCCGCGTCGACGCTTGCCCAGCCGCTCGACGTCGACCCGGCGGAAACGCCGGTGCTGGAATGGCGCTGGAAAGTTTCCCGCCCGGTGGCCGGTTCGGACTTCAGCCACAAGGGCGGCGACGACTACGCCGGCAGGGTGTATGTGCTGTTCGACTATCCGGTCGAACGGCTGTCGCTCGCCGACCGGGCCAGGATCACGCTCGGGCGCGCCCTGTACGGAGCCGAACTGCCCGCGGCCGCGCTCGCGTACGTATGGGGCACGGCGCAGCCGCCGGGCGCGATCGGACCGAACCCTTATACCGACCGCGTCAGGATGGTCGTCGTCGATAGCGGCGCAGCGCACGCCGGGCAGTGGGTAAGCGTGCGTCGCAACGTCGCCGCCGATTTTCGCGCGGCCTTCGGCGAAGCCGCGCCGCGCATCGTCGGCATCGCCGTCAGCGCCGATACCGACAACACCGGCGAGCGGGTGACGACGCTGTTCGGCGACCTGCGCTTCGTCGCCGAGCGATGACGCGGTGCGAGCTCAGCGCACGACCTGGGTCAATTCACCGCTCTTGTAACGGGCAGCGATTTTTTCCAGCGGCATCGGCTTGATGCGGCTCGCCTGGCCGGCGCAGCCGAACGCTTCGAAGCGCGCCTTGCAGACCAGCTTGGCCGCTTCGCGCGCCGGCTTGAGGAACTCGCGAGGGTCGAATTTCGACGGATTCTCGGCCATGAATTTGCGCACCGCGCCGGTCATCGCGAGACGGATGTCGGTGTCGATGTTGATCTTGCGCACGCCGAACCGGATCGCTGTCTGGATCTCCTCGACCGGTACGCCGTATGTCTCCTTCATGTCGCCGCCGTACTGCCGGATGATCTCGAGGAGTTCCTGCGGCACGCTCGACGAGCCGTGCATGACCAGGTGCGTGTTCGGGATGCGCGCATGGATCGCCTTGACGCGTTCGATCGCGAGGATGTCGCCGGTCGGCTTGCGGCTGAACTTGTATGCGCCGTGGCTGGTGCCGATCGCGATCGCGAGCGCGTCGCAGTCGGTCTGCTTGACGAAGTCGGCGGCCTGGTCGGGGTCGGTCAGCAGCATCGAATGGTCGAGCGTACCTTCGGCGCCGAGCCCGTCTTCCTCGCCGGCCTGGCCGGTCTCGAGCGAGCCGAGGCAGCCGAGCTCGGCTTCGACGGTGATGCCGATCGCATGGGAAAACTTGACCACCTCGCGGCTCACCGCGACGTTGTAGTCGTACGACGACGGGGTCTTGCCGTCTTCGAGCAGCGAGCCGTCCATCATCACGCTCGAGAAGCCCGAGCGGATCGCGGCCATGCAGATCGCCGCCGACTGGCCGTGGTCCTGGTGCATGACGACCGGGATCTGCGGGTAGGCTTCGATCGCCGCGTCGATGAGGTGGCGCAGGAACGGCTCACCGGCGTATTTCCGTGCGCCGGCCGAGGCCTGCATGATGGCCGGGCTGTCGGCCTCGGCGGCCGCTTCCATGATCGCCTGGACCTGTTCCAGGTTATTGACGTTGAACGCCGGCAGGCCGTAGCCGTTCTCGGCGGCGTGATCGAGCAGCTGGCGCATGGAAACGAGGGGCATGGTACTTCTCCGGAGTTGGGTCGCCGGCATGGCGGGCGCGCGATGTTGAAAATTGGACCGCATTCTAGCGTCTGTTCGCGCATGGTGGGCCCGGCAGTCCGCGAATGGGGTTTCGATGTGAAACGGCCCGGGCGGGGCCGGGCCGTTGCGGCGTTGCGAACGGCTTCGCCTATTTCAGCAGTTCGGCCTGGGTCGCCGCGTCGAGCCGGCCGGTAAGCGGGATGTTGCGCTCGGCCTGGTATTCGCGCAGCGCGCTTTGCGTCTTCGCGCCCATCTTGCCGTCCGGCGCGCCGGTGTCGAACCCGAGCTGGTTGAGCTTCGCCTGGGCCTCGCGCAGGCCCATCTTGCCGCCGGAATAGCCGGCGGGCTGCGCCGCGCCGTCGACCGCGAGCCGGCCGCCGGTGCCGAGGCCGCGATCGCCCATCGTCTGGCCCTGGTAGTTGCGCATCGCACGCACGAGCTGGTTGTACGAATCCATGAACGCCCCGGCGATGACCTTGCCTTGCGGCGTGTTGGTGTAGCCGCCGAGTCCGGCGCCCGCACCGCCGCCGCCGATCAGCCCGCCGAGGCCGAAGTCGGTGTTCTTCGCGCTGCCCTCCGCAACCCCGACCTGCACGCCCGAGCGGTTGTCGACGAGGGTCAAGAGCGTCGCCGCCTCGTTCGTCTTCATGCTGCCGACGAGGGCTCCGGCGATGCTGCCGCCGACCGCGCCAGCGATTGCCCCGAGCCCGCCGGTGCCGCGCTCGCTGAACAGCACTTCCGGTGTCATCGAATAATCGGCGCTGACCATCTGGCCCTTGCCGAAGTTGCTGCCGGCGCGCAGTTCGCCGGTCTGCTGCAGCGCGCGTTCCTGCTGCATGTTGCCCATTGCACGGCCGCGATCGACGACGATGAAGCAGTTGGATTGCTGCATCAGGAGGCGCAGCACCGGCACGGTGGAGGTGAGCCGGTACTGGCCGGACAGGATGTGGTACCACGACGCGTTCTGGTCTTCGACGACCGCGATTGTGCCGAAGGGGCGATCGCAGCGCTCGAGCTGGCCGCTGGCGTTCTCGGCACTGGCGCCGCCGGCGGCGCCGGTCGCGACGGTCTTTGCGCCGACGTTGCCGGACTGCACCGGCATCGACCCGAGACAGCCGGCGAGGGTGGTCGCGAAGCCCGCACAGGCGAGCGCTTTGAGCTGTGACTTCATCATCGAGGATTCCCCCTGGCGAAAAAGTGACCTTGTGCTTATTTTTGCGCCGGGCGCAACGGGTGCGATGACGTCCGGTTTGCCACCCTGCGAGTATAGGCCAGCACCTGGTCATCCTCAACGCGGACACGGGCCTGAGTAGCGGCACCCGCTGTATGCCAGAGGAGTGACCGTTGCGGCCGTCTGGCGGGTGCCTCAGGGGCGGGAAGAGCTCTCCGCGGGCGGGCCGCCGGCCCGCGGTGCCCCCGCGGCGACTACAGATCGCTGACGTGCGGCGGCAGATGTTCGCCGACGCGCACGATCTTCAGCGTGTTGGTGCCGCCGGACGCGCCGATCGGCTCGCCGATCGTCAGCACGATCAGGTCGCCGCGCTCGACGACGCCCTGGTCGATCAGGATCTGCTCGGCCTCCCACAGCAACACGTCGCGATCCTGGTGGGTCTGCGACATCAGCAGCGGGAAGACTTCGCGGTACAGCGTCATCTGGTTGCGCGCGCTCGCTTCGGGAGTCAGCGCGTAGATCGGCACACCGCTGTTGAGGCGGCTCATCCACAGTGCGGTCGAGCCGGTCTGCGTCAGCGACGCGATCGCCTTGACCTTGAGGTGCCACGCCGTCCAGATCGCCGCCATCGCGATCGACTGGTCGATGCGCGTGAAGACACGGTTGAGCACGTCGCGGTCGAGCGCCACGTCGGAGGACTTCTCGGCTTCGAGGCACACGCGGCTCATCGCCTCGACGACCTCGACGGGGAACCTGCCGGAGGCGGTTTCGGCCGACAGCATCACCGCGTCGGTGCCGTCGAGCACCGCGTTGGCGACGTCGGAGACTTCGGCGCGCGTGGGCACCGGGCTGGTGATCATCGACTCCATCATCTGCGTCGCGGTGATCGTCAGCTTGTTGCGGTCGCGCGCGGCGCGGATCATCTTCTTCTGCAGCGCCGGCACCGCGGCGTCGCCGACCTCGACGGCCAGATCGCCGCGCGCGACCATGATGCCGTCGGAAGCGTCGAGGATTTCATCGAGGTTCGCGACCGCTTCGGTGCGCTCGATCTTCGCGATCAGCAGCGCATCGACGCCCGACGCGCGCATCAGCTGGCGCGCCATGTACATGTCGGCCGCGCTCTTCGGGAACGACACCGCGACGAAATCGACGCCGATCTTCGCCGCCGTCTTGATGTCGTCCATGTCCTTTGCGGTCAGCGCCGGCGCAGTCAGGCCGCCGCCCTGGCGGTTGATGCCCTTGTTGTTCGACAGCGTGCCGCCGACCTTGACGACGGTATGGATCTCGTGGCCGATGACGCGCGCGACCGTCAGCTTCAGCCGCCCGTCGTCGAGCAGCAGCACGTCGCCGGCCTTGACGTCCTTCGGCAGGTCCTTGTAGTCCAGTCCGACCCGCTCCGCGTTGCCGAGCTCGCAGCGCGCATCGAGGATGAATCCGGCATCCCGCTGCAGTTCGACCTGCCCTTCGGCGAACTTGCCGACACGGATCTTGGGTCCCTGCAGATCGGCGAGAATGCCGACCGGCCGGCCCGCCAGCGATGCCGCTTCGCGGATCGCCTCGGCCCGCGCGACGTGATCCTCCGCCTTGCCGTGCGAGAAATTCATCCGCACGACGTCGACGCCGGCGTGAACCATTCGTTCGAGCACCTGCGGGTCGGACGAGGCGGGGCCGAGGGTGGCGACGATCTTGGTGTGGCGTGGCATGGCGGGTATCGAGTCCGGTGACGGTTTGCGGGGGATGAATTCTACCCCAAGGTCAAGGGGCCATCCGCAGCCCGGCTACGGTGGTGGCGCCAGCGCGGTTCCGCCGGTGGTGCGGTGAACCGGCTGCGCGGGGACGATCGACCGTTGCGCGTCGAGTGTGCGCCGCAGGCCGCATGGAGCGCGGCAGCCGCCACGCCATGCCACGCCATGCGATCGCGTCTGTCCGTAAAGTATTTCCTTGTGAAGGATTACGGGCTTCGGGCAAGCTCTGCCGCATCATTCGGTGATGACCGAACACCAGACCGGAGCCGCTGCAACAGCATGAGAAGACAATCCCAACGAGAGCCGCGTGGCGGCAAACTGCGTGCCTGTTCCTTATCGGCCGGCCGGAGCGCCGCCGGACGGGAGCGCCGGGGGACGTACAAAGGGCTGGCCGCGGGATCGACTCTCTGATGGCGGCCGTCGCACCCGACGCCGCACCCGCGTCACGGGATGATGACGGCCGCATGGGCCTGCGGCGCGTGAATCTGGTCGTTGGCGCGGTTTTCGCCGCAGCCATGGCCCTCGGCGGGACGCTCATCTACCAGGCCGATGCGAGTCGCATGGACGATCGGCGCGCGATCGCGCTCGATCGCACGGTCGATCACGCGCACGCCATCGAGGCACTCGTCGAGCGTGCGCTGTCGGCCACCCATGCGCTCGCTGCGCTGGTGCGCCAGGGCCGGGGCGTGGTCGATGACTTCCCGGGTGTCGCCGCCGGAATGCTGCCGGTCTACAAGGGCATCAGCGGCCTGGTCCTGGCGCCCGACGGCGTCGTCGCGCAAATCTTCCCGCTCGGTGGCAACGAGCGTGTCGCCGGCATCGACATCCTCGGCGATCCGCTACGTCGACCCGAAGCCATGGCGGCGCTCGAACTGCGAAGGCCGGTGCTGGCCGGCCCGCTGCCGCTAAGCCGCGGTGCGAGTGGCTTCATCGGGCGCCTGCCGGTTTTTTTCGGCTCGGGCGCGGACGAACGCTTCTGGGGTTTCGTCACGGTGGCGCTGCCGCTCGACGGGCTCCTCGGGGCCGCCCACCTGGGCCAGATGGGCGAGGCGGGCTATGCCTACGAGCTGGTCCGCATCGACCCGGCGGGCAGCGAGCCCGCCATTCTTGCACGCTACGCGAAGGCGCCGCTGGTCGATCCGGTGGTGCGGGAGCTCGAGATCGGCAGTGGCAAGTGGGTTTTGCGTGTGGCGCCTGTGGACGGCTGGCGCTCGTGGCTGCGGACGCTGCTCGAAGGGCTGCTCGTGCTGCTGGCGAGCGGCCTCGTCGCATACCAGGCCAATATCCTGCTCAGGCAGCCGCTTACCTTGCGGCGCGAGGTCGGCCGGCGCACCCGTGAGCTGGCCGAGGCGAACCACAGTCTGGAAACCAAGATCGCCGAGCGCGGCCGCGCACAGGATGCCCTGCGGCGGTTGAACCGGGTGCTGCGTGTATTGAGCCAGGGCAACGGCGCGCTGGTGCGTGCCGAGGACGAGGCAGCACTGCTCGGCGACGTGTGCCGCATCCTGGTCGATAGCGGTGGCTACCGTGTCGTCTGGGCAGGCTTGCTGGATGCCGACGAAGCGGCGATGCGGGCGGCGACGATCGTGCCGGCAGACGCGCTCGATGCAGCACGGCTCGCTTGGAGCGGTGCGGACGCCGAGGGCAGCCAGGGTTTCGTCGGGCGGGCGATCACCGAACGACGCCCGGTACTGTGCTCGAACCTGCGCGACGACGCGCTCTACCGCTCTGTCGCCGATGGCCTTGCGCAGTGCGATTGCCACACCGGCCTCGCGCTGCCCCTGACGCTGAACGCGCAGGTCTTCGGTGTGCTCGTGCTGCACGCGCACGCGTATGAGGTGTTCGACGCCGACGAGATCGCGGTGCTGGAGGAACTCGCCTGCGACCTGGGCTACGGCATCGCCAACCTGCGTACGCGCCACGCGCACAAGGAGGCAGCAGATCGGCTCACCGAGAGCGAGGAGCGTTTTCGCGCCATCAGCGGCTCGGCCCAGGATGCGATCATCATGATCGATGCCGCCGGTCGGATCGGCTACTGGAATCCGGCGGCCGAGCGGATCTTCGGTTTCACCGCTGCCGAGGCGATCGGGCAGGAGGTCCACGTGCTTCTCGCAGGCGAGGACGGCGGCGATACGGCGCGACGGGCCCTGACGGCGTTTCGGGCGCAGGGCGAAGGGCCTGTGGTCGGCAAGCTTCTCGAATTGACCGCACGCCGGCGCGACGGTAGCGCGTTCCCGGTGGAGCTGTCGGTTTCTGCGCTGCAGCTGCATGGCGAATGGCACGCGGTGGGGGTCGTGCGCGACATCTCGTACCGGCGCGAGAGCGAAGAGGCGCTGCTTCTGCGCGATCGGGCGATCGAGTCGTCCGGCGATGGAATCATGATCTCTTCCGCCGAGCTTCACGACTACCCGTTTACCTATGTCAATCCGGCTTTCGAGCGCATCACGGGCTTCAGCGCCGCCGAGGCGGTCGGGCACAACGGGCGTTTTCTGCTCGGCAAGGATATGCAGCAGGTGGGTCTCGACGAGATCCGTCTCGCGCTGCGAGAGGGCCGCGATGGGCGGGCCGAGTTGCGCAACTACCGCAAGGACGGCAGCCAGTTCTGGATCGAGTTGTCGGTGTCGCCGGTGCGCAATCGCGTGGGCCAGGTGACGCATTTCGTGTCGGTGATGCATGAGGTGACCGAACGCAAGCGCTACGAGGAGGAACTCGAGCACCTCGCCAACCACGACGAGCTCACCGGCCTGCCGAACCGCAACCTGCTCGCCGACCGTCTCGACCAGGCCATCGCACAGGCCGCGCGCGACGGCAGCGAGGTCGCGGTCCTGGCCGTGGATCTAGACAACTTCCGGCTGGTGAACGACGGACTCGGCCACACTTGCGCCGACCAGGTGCTGCACGCCATGGGCGTGCGGCTGTTGTCATGCGTGCGTGAAGGCGACACCGCAGCGCGGATGGGGAGTGACGAGTTCGTCCTGGTGCTGCCCGGAGTCGGGGCCGACGAAGCGGCGTACGTCGTGCAGCAGCGCATCCAGGTGGAGACGACGCGCCCGCTCGATGTCGACGGACAGGAGCTGGTGGTGAGCTGCAGCATCGGTATCAGCCTGTACCCGCGTGACGGTGGCGACCGCCACACGCTGATGAGAAACGCCGATGCGGCGATGCATGCCATGAAGGCGGCCGGGCGCAACGGTTTCCGCTTTTTCACCGCGGAGATGAACCGGCGCGTCGACCAGCGCCTGACAATGGAACGCGAGCTGCGCCAGGCCCTGGCCGGCGGCGAGTTGCTGCTGCACTATCAGCCGCAGGTCGATCTGGTGAGCGGTCGCATCACGGGGGCCGAAGCGCTGGTACGCTGGCAACACCCGCAGCGCGGACTGTTGACGCCGGTGGAGTTCATCCCGCTCGCCGAGGAAACCGGCCTCATCGTCCCGATCGGGGAGTGGGTTCTGGGCGAGGCCTGTCGCCAGAATCAGGCGTGGCACACGGCGGGGCTGGCGGCGGGACGCATCGCCGTCAACCTTTCGGCGCGCCAGCTCGGCGAAACCGATCTGATCGCCCTCACCGGGCGCGTGCTGGCGGAATCCGGCATGACGCCGGCACGGCTCGAGTTCGAACTGACCGAAAGCATGGCGATGCAGGACGTGGACAAGGTGATGCGCGTGCTGTGCGAACTCAAGCAGCTCGGGGTGCGAACGTCGCTCGACGATTTCGGTACCGGCTACTCGTCGCTGAGCTATCTGCAGCGCTTTTCCGTCGCTGCACTGAAAATCGATCGCAGCTTTGTGCACGAGGTCGAGGCCGACCCCGGGAACGCCGCCATGGTCGCGACCATCATCGCCATGGCCCACAACCTCGGCCTGAAAACGATCGCCGAAGGCGTCGAGACCGCAGCGGAACTCGCCTGGCTGCGTGCGCACCGCTGCGACGAGATCCAGGGCTACCATTTCAGCCGGCCCCTGCCCGCCGCCGAGTACGCGCTACTGCTGCGCGAGCAGCGGACGTTGGCTCCCGCCACGGGCGGCGGCGAGGAGGCAGCGCGCACGCTGCTGCTGGTCGACGACGAGCCGAACGTGATGGCGGCGCTGCGCCGCCAGTTGCGCACCGAGGGCTACCGCATCCTCATTGCCAACAGCGCGCGCGAAGGGCTCGAGCTGCTGGCGCTCAATACGGTGCAGGTGATCCTGTGCGACCAGCGGATGCCGGAAATGACCGGCACCGAGTTCTTCTTCCGGGTCAAGCAACTCCACCCCGACACGGTGCGCATTATCCTGTCCGGGTATACCGAACTGCAGTCGGTCACTGATGCCATCAACCAGGGCGCGATCTACAAGTTCCTCACCAAGCCATGGGACGACGAGGCGCTGCGCGAGACAGTCCGCCAGGCTTTCCGTATGCAGGAGTACAACCGGCGGTCGCCAGGCCTGCTCTCCGCCGGGTGAGCGGGGCGGCCATGTCCAGCCGTCTCGCTGCCCGGTGCGCCGTCAGTCGTTGAAGCGTGCCTCCAGGGCGGCGATCGCGGGCAGCTTCTTGCCTTCGAGGAACTCGAGGAAAGCGCCGCCGCCGGTCGAAATGTAGCCGATGTCCTGCGCGATGTGGAACTTCGCGATCGCGGCCAGCGTGTCGCCGCCGCCGGCGATGCAGAACGCCTCGGAGTGCGCGATCGCCGAGGCCATCATCTTCGTGCCGCCGGCGAACTGGTTGTGCTCGAACACGCCGACGGGGCCGTTCCAGACGATCGTGCCGGCGTGCGCGATGATGTCGGCGAGCTTTGCCGAGCTCTTCGGGCCGACGTCGAGGATGCGGTCGTGCGGGCCGACTTCGTCGACGGGAATCCGGTTCGCCCGCGCGAGCGCCGACACTTCGTCGGCGACGACGACGTCGACCGGCAGCGGCACTTCGGCGCCGCGCGCCTTCATCATGTCCATGATTGCCTGCGCCTCCTTGACGAGTTCGGGTTCGGCAAGCGATTCGCCGATGCGCTTGCCCGACGCGAGCAGGAAGGTGTTGGCGATGCCGCCGCCGACGATCAGCTGGTCGACCTTCTCGGCGAGCGTCTTGAGGATCGTCAGCTTCGTCGACACTTTCGCGCCGCCGACGATCGCGACGAGCGGACGGGCCGGGTTCTCGGTCGCTTTCGTCAGCGCGTCGATCTCGGCGCCCATCAGCATGCCGGCGCACGCGACCGGCGCGAAGCGCGCGATGCCGTGGGTCGTGGCCTCGGCGCGGTGCGCGGTGCCGAACGCGTCATTGACGTAGATGTCGCACAGTGCGGCCATCTTCTTCGCGAGTTCCTCGTTGTCCTTCTTCTCGCCCTTGTTGCAGCGGCAGTTCTCGAGCAGCACGACTTCACCGGCCCGGACTTCGAAGCCGCCTTCGACCCAGTCGCGGATCAGGCGCACCGGCTTGCCGAGGAGTTCGCCGAGGCGCACGGCGATTGGCGCGAGCGTGTCTTCGGCGCGGCATTCGCCTTCGGTCGGTCGGCCGAGGTGCGAGGTGACCATGACGGTGGCGCTCCGTTCGAGGCAGTAGCGGATCGACGGCAGCGACGCGCGGATGCGGGTGTCCTCGACGATGTTGCCCGCTTCGTCCTGCGGCACGTTGAGGTCGGCACGGATGAAGACGCGCTTGCCGGCGACGTCGAGGTCGGCGAGTTTCTTGACGTTCATGGGGGTTTCTTCCGGATGAAAAAACGCCCTGCGAAGAGCAGGGCGTCGGGAGTCGGTGGACTGTTATTTGGCCTGGTGGAAAACGCGGGCGGCGTCGAGCATGCGGCAGGAATAGCCCCACTCGTTGTCGTACCACGCCAGCACCTTGACGAGCGTGCCGTCCATGACGCGCGTCTGGGTCGCGTCGAACACCGATGAGTGCGAATCGTGGTTGAAGTCCATCGACACCAGCGGTTCTTCATTGACCGCCAGCACGCCCTTCATCGGTCCGTTGGCGGCTTCCTTCATCAGCACGGTGATCTCTTCCTTCGAGGTCGCACGGCTGGCGGTGAAGGTGAGGTCGACGAGCGATACGTTCATGGTCGGCACGCGCAGCGCGAAGCCGTCGAACTTGCCCTTCAGCGCGGGCAGCACCAGCCCGACGGCCTTCGCCGCGCCGGTCTTGGTCGGGATGATGTTCTGTGCGGCAGCGCGGGCGCGGCGCAGGTCCTTGTGGCGCACGTCGACCAGCACCTGGTCGTTGGTGTAGGCGTGCACGGTGGTCATCAGGCCCTGCTCGATGCCGATGTTGTCCTGCAGCACCTTCGCGACCGGGGCGAGGCAGTTGGTCGTGCACGAGGCGTTCGACACGACAGTCATGTCGCGGGTCAGCACTTCGTGGTTCACGCCGTAGACGATCGTCGCATCGACATCATCGCCGCCGGGGGCGGAGATCAGCACCTTCTTCGCGCCCTGCTTCAGGAGCACCTCGGCCTTCGCTTTCGACGTGTAGGCGCCGGTGCATTCAAGCAGCACGTCGACGCCCAAATCGCCCCAGTTGACCGCCAGCGGGTCCTTCGTCGAGAAGAACGGGATGCGGTCGTCGCCGACGATCATGAGGTGGTCGCCCTCGGTCGCGACCGGGGTCGCAAAACGGCCGTGCGTGGTGTCGTAGCGGGTCAGGTGCGCATTGGTGGCGAGATCGCCGGAGGCGTTGATCGCCACGATCTCGAACTGGTCGCGCAGGCCCAACTCGTACAGCGCGCGCAGCGTGCAGCGGCCGATCCGGCCGTAACCGTTGATGGCGACTTTGATGGTCATCGAAGAATCTCCCTCGAGGAATATAGGAATATGGAACGGGGCGGTTAAAGAAGGACCGAGCGCACGGCGCGCGCGACCGCGTCGGCGGTGATGTCGAAATGTCTGAACAGGTCCCCCGCCGGAGCGGATTCGCCGAAGGTGTCGATGCCGACGACAGCGCCTTCGAGGCCGACGTATTTGTGCCACAGGCCGGTAACGCCGGCTTCGACCGCGACGCGCGGGACGCCGAGCGGCAGCACGGACGCCTTGTACGCGGCTTCCTGGCGGTCGAACACGTTGGTCGAGGGCATCGACACGACGCGCACATGGATGTCGTCGCCGGCGAGCGCCTGTTGCGCTGCCATCGCCAGACCGACTTCCGATCCGGTGGCGATGACGACTGCCTGCGGCTTGCCGTTCGCCGCTTCCGACAGCACGTAGGCGCCCCGGCGAATCGCCGCGACCTGCTCCGGGTTGCGCGCCTGGAACGGCAGGTTCTGGCGCGAGAACAGCAGCGACGACGGGCCGTCGCGGCGTTCAATCGCGTTCGCCCAGGCGACCGCGGTTTCGACGGTGTCGCACGGCCGCCACACGTCCATGTTGGGGATCAGGCGCAGCGTCGCAGTCTGCTCGACCGGCTGGTGCGTCGGGCCGTCCTCGCCGAGGCCGATCGAGTCGTGCGTGAACACGAACACCTGGCGCAGCTTCATCAGCGCCGCCATCCGCAGCGCGTTGCGCGCGTATTCGCTGAACATCAGGAAGGTGGCGGTGTAGGGGATCAGCCCGCCGTGCAGGCCGATGCCGTTGGCGATCGCGGCCATGCCGAACTCGCGCACGCCGTAGTAGATGTAGTTGCCGCCGGAATCCTTCGACACGCCCTTCGAGCCGGACCACAGCGTCAGGTTCGAACTGGCGAGGTCGGCCGAGCCGCCGATCAGCTCGGGCAGCGCAGGCGCGAACGCCTCGATCGAGTTCTGGCTCGCCTTGCGCGTCGCGATCGTCTCGGCCTTCTCGCCGAACTTCGCGAGCACGCTGTCGACATGCTGCGCCCAACTCGCCGGCAGCTCGCCCTTCATGCGGCGTTCGAACTCGGCGGCGGCTTCGGGGAAGGACTCGGCGTACGCGGCGAGCTTCACGTTCCAGTCGGCTTCGCGGGCCCTGCCGGCTTCGCGCGCGTCCCACTCGGCGTAGACATCGGCGGGGATTTCAAACGGCGCGTGGGTCCAGCCGATATGCGCGCGCGTGGCCGTGATCTCCGCGGCGCCGAGGGGCGCGCCGTGGCAGTCGTGGCCGCCCTGCTTGGCCGGGGAGCCCGCGCCGATGACCGTCTTACAGCAGATCAGCGTCGGCCGGCCGGTCTCGGCCTTCGCGGCGCGGATCGCGGCGTCGATCTCGGCCGGCACATGGCCCTGCACGTCGCGCACGACGTGCCAGCCGTAGGCTTCGAAGCGCTTCGGCGTGTCGTCGGTGAACCAGCCCGCGACGTCGCCGTCGATCGAAATGCTGTTGTCGTCATAGAACGCGATCAGCTTGCCGAGGCCGAGCGTGCCGGCGAGCGAGCAGACTTCGTGCGAGATGCCTTCCATCAGGCAGCCATCGCCGACGAACACGTAGGTGTGGTGATCGATGATGGCGTGGCCGGGCCGGTTGAATTCAGCGGCGAGCACCTTCTCGGCGATCGCCATGCCGACGGCGTTGCTGAGGCCCTGGCCGAGCGGCCCGGTGGTCGTCTCGACACCCGGCGTGTAGCCATACTCGGGGTGGCCGGGAGTCTTGCTGTGCAACTGGCGGAAGCGCTTGAGTTCTTCGATCGGCAGGTCGTAGCCGGTCAGGTGCAGCAGCGCGTAGATCAGCATCGAGCTGTGGCCGTTCGACAGCACGAAGCGGTCGCGGTCGGCCCATTGCGGGTTCGCCGGGTTGTGGCGCAGGTGACGGCGCCACAGGACTTCGGCGATCTCGGCCATGCCCATCGGGGCGCCCGGGTGGCCCGAGTTGGCTTGCTGGACGGCGTCCATCGCGAGCGCGCGAATCGCGCCGGTGACCGGGTTGAAGACCGGGGGGGTGACGTTGCGCGGGTTCGTGTGTGCGGCTGGCGGCATGGCTTTCTCTGGCCTGTGACGGCTTGAAAAAAGCGGAATTATCGCCGAAAACGGCAGCGATGGGGTAGCGCGTGCTGCGCCGCAAAACGGATAAGTATCTGGCGCGGCAAAGCTATTGCCGCCGCCCCAAGATGTCGGAGCGTGTCTATACCCACTGTCGCCGGCGTTCCATCAGCTTCCAGATCAGCGGCGTCAGGATCAGCTGCATCGCGAGATCGAGTTTGCCGCCGGGAATCACGATCGAATTGGCGCGCGACATCGTCGATTCGTGAATCATACGCAGCAGATAGGGAAAATCGACGCCGCGCGGGTCCTTGAAGCGGATCACGACCATCGATTCGTCGAGCGTGGGCACATCGCGTGCGATGAACGGATTCGAGGTGTCGACGATCGGGATGCGCTGGAAGTTGATGTGCGTGAGCGAGAACTGCGGCACGATGTAATGCACGTAGTCGTGCATGCGGCGCAGGATCGTGTCCTGCACGGCTTCCATCGAGTAGCCGCGAATCCTGGTGTCGCGGTGCAGTTTCTGGATCCATTCGAGATTGATCGCCGGTGCGACGCCGATCAGCAGATCGACGTGCCGCGCAACATCCACCTTGTCGGCGACGACGCCGCCGTGCAGCCCCTCGTAGAACAGGCAGTCGGTGCCGACGGGAAGGTCTTCCCATTCGGTGAAGGTGCCGATCGGCAGCCCGAGGCGCGCCGATTCCTCCTCGTTGTGGATGTACGAGCGGCTGCGGCCGGTCGCCGATTCGCCGTAGGCGCGGAACAGGTTCTCGAGCTCTTCGAAGAGGTTCGCTTCCGGCCCGAAATGGCTGATGCCGCGCTGCCCGACCCGTTCAGCATCCTCGATCAGGCGCTTCATCTCGTTGCGCGTGTAGCGATGGAAACTGTCGCCCTCGACGATCGCGGCGTTGACGCGCTCGCGGTGGAAGATCGCGGCGAACGTATGTTTCACCGTGGTCGTGCCGGCGCCGGAGGAACCGGTCACGGCGATGATCGGATGTTTCATGGACATGGCGAAGTTCCGCGGGCAGGTTCGTGGGAAATGTGATCTTGAAAGCGGTGATCTTGAAAGTGGTGAGGTTCGTGGCGCGGGGCGAAGCTGCCGGCCGGAAGCCGGATCGGGCCGGTCAGGAGTGCGCGGCCACCCAGTTGCGCCACTCGAGGAACAGCGTCGGATTGGCCGCGGCGATGATGCCGCGCTTGATCGCCGGGCCGGCCATCAGCGACCCGCCATCGAGCGCCGCCGCCTCCCCGCCGGCTTCGGCCAGGATCAGCCGGCCCGCCGCGTAGTCCCACAGCATCTGCCCGCCGTGCAGGTAGACGTCGAGCCGGCCGGCGGCGACGAAACACCATTCGAGCGCGCTCGAGCCGAAGTTGCGCTGCGAAAAATACGGCGGCCGCACCGCGAGTTCGTCGCCGAGGTGATGGCTGATGCGCTTGAAGTCAATGCCGGCGACCGCGTCGTGCAGGCGCGGCGCAGCAGGACGGAGGGGGAGTTCCACGCCGTTGAGGAACGCGCCGGCGCCTTTTGCCGCGTAGAACGATTCGTCGGTGACCGGGTTATAGACGATGCCGAAATGGGTTTCCTGTTCGACGAGATACGCGATCGACACCGCGAAGAACGGAATGCCGTTGGCGAAGTTGGTGGTGCCGTCGATCGGATCGATGCACCACATGCCGGCCCGCCCGCTGCTCCACAGGTGTGCTTGCTCTTCGCCGCTCATTTCCTCGCCGAGCACGGGGCCGGGCAGCAGGCGGGGCAGGGCTTCGATGAAGCGGTCCTGCGATTCGAGATCGGCCTCGGTGAACAGCGACCCGTCCGGCTTGCGATTGCGCGCAGTCTTCAGATAGCGCGGCAGGATGACTTCGCGGGCGATGTCACGCACGACCGATTCGAGCGCGCGGGCACAGGCGAGTCGTTGCCCGACAGTCGGCATGTCACGCCTCCCGCCATTTGATCGAGCAGCCGATGCTCGGGGTCTGCTCGCGCGGCCCTTCGCCGGAGCGCGCGACCTGCAGCATCGCGTCGAACAGCTCGCGGCGCGTCCCGGCAGGCGTCGGGCTGCGGCCCGATGCGTCGAGACGGCCGCGGTATTGCAGCTCGAGCCGGCTGTTGAAGCCGAAGAAATCCGGCGTGCACACCGCGCCGTACGCTTTCGCGACCGCCTGCGTCGCGTCGAGCACGTACGGAAACGGAAAGTCGAGGTCGCGGGCGATGCGCACCATGTTGTCCCACGAGTCTTCAGGATAGTCGGCAGGATCGTTCGCCATGATCGCGATGCTGCCGATGCCGTGCTCCGCCAGCTCGCGCGTGTCGCGGATGAGCTTGTCGGTGATGGCCTTCACGTACGGGCAATGATTGCAGATGAACATCACCAGCAGGCCGTTGGGCCCGCGTGCCGAAGCAGGCGTATGACGCTTGCCGTCGACGCCCGGCAGGTCGAAATCGGGCGCCGACCAGCCGAAATTGCACAGCGGAGTTGTCATTGCGACCATCGAGAAGCTCCGGAAGACAAGGGTTTACTTATAATAGCATGATGATTTCTCGCTTCTTTTTTCCTTGCCCGTTGCCCGATTCGGGCGAGATCGAACTGCCGGACGCGCTCGCGCACCACGCCTTGCGCGTGTTGCGCCTGCGCGACGGCGACCCGCTGGTGCTGTTCGACGGACGCGGTGGAGAGCTGGCTGCACGGCTGCAAGTGCGCGGCCGGGACGCTCTCGCGGTACGCGGCGAATACCACGTGCTGGAACGCGAATCTCCGCTGTCCCTGGTGCTGGTGCAGGCGCTCGCGAGCGGCGAGAAGATGGACTGGATCGTGCAAAAGGCCGTCGAGCTGGGCGTGTCGGCGCTCGTCCCGCTGCAGGCCGAGCGTTCCGTGCTGAAGCTGTCGGGCGACCGTGCGCACAAGCGTGTCGCGCACTGGCGCCAGGTGGCGATCTCCGCGTGCGAGCAGAGCGGGCGCAATCGCGTGCCGGAGATCGAGCCGATCACCGGGCTGCGCGAGTATCTTGCCAGCGCCGCAGCGGGATCGAGGCTGGTATTGACGCCGGTCGATGGCCGTCGGCTGGCGTCGCTCGGCCGCCCCGATGCGGCGCTGCACCTGCTCGTCGGCCCCGAAGGCGGCTGGTCGGACGAGGAGCTTGCGATGTGCCGGGCCGCGGGGTGTGTGCCGGTCGGGCTCGGGCCGCGGGTGCTGCGCACCGAGACGGCCGGACTCGCTGCGGTGGCCGCGCTGCAGGCGCTGTGGGGCGATTTCTGAAGCCGGACGGGGGGCGACGTGTTCGAGTCGGCTGAGCTCGGCCACAAGATCGACAAGGCCGAGTACGACGCGGTGGAGCCGCAGTTGCGCGCGCAGCTGCTCGACGCGCAGTTCGACCTGCTCGAGCAGAAGGCTTTCGCCGTCGTCGTGTTGATCAACGGCATCGATGGCGCGGGCAAGGGGGAAACGGTCAACCTGCTCAACGAGTGGATGGACCCGCGCCACATCCAGAGCTGGGCGTTCGATTCGCCGACCACTGACGAAGCGGAACGCCCCTTCATGTGGCGGTTCTGGCGCGCGCTGCCGCCGCGCGGCAAGATCGGCGTGCTGTTCGGCAACTGGTACACCGATCCGATCCGGGAACGGGTCGAGCGGCTCAGCAAGAAACCCGAACTCGACCAGCATCTCGATGAAATCAAGCGCTTCGAGACGATGCTGGTGCGCGAAGGGGTGCTGCTGATCAAGCTGTGGTTCCACCTGTCGAAGGACGGGCAGAGGAAGCGGCTGAAGGCGCTGGAAAAGGATCCGCGCACGCGCTGGCGCGTCACCCGGCAGGATTGGAGGTACTACGCGCAATACGCTCGCTATCGCAAGGTCGCCGAGCATGTGCTGCGCCATTCGAGCAGCGGCGAGGCGCCGTGGCTGATCGTCGACGGTTCCGACCCGCGCTTCCGGGCGCTGCTTGTCGGGCGCACCTTGCTCGACGCGATGCGCAAACGCCTCGACGTCGCGACCAGAGGCTGGACGCCGCGACAGACCCAGGCGCCGCTGCCGCCGGTGCTCGACGAGCGCAACATCCTCAACAGCCTGACCCTCGACCAGCCGCTCGAGCGGGACACCTACGACGAGCTCCTCGAGCACTACCAGGGCCGGCTGGCGCTGCTCACGCGCAACCCCGCTTTTCGTGAGCGGTCGCTGGTGCTGGTGTTCGAGGGCGTCGATGCGGCGGGAAAAGGCGGCGCGATCCGTCGTGTGACGGCCGCGCTCGACGCGCGCCTCTATCACGTCATCCCGGTCGCCGCGCCGACCGAAGAAGAGCGCGCGCAGCCGTACCTGTGGCGTTTCTGGCGCCATCTGCCGCGCCAGGGGAAGGTCGCGATCTTCGACCGCTCGTGGTACGGACGTGTGCTCGTCGAGCGGGTCGAAGGCTTCTGTTCCGAGGCGGACTGGATGCGCGCATACTCGGAAATCAACGATTTCGAGGATCAGCTTGCCGTCGCCGGCGGGATCGTCGTCAAGTTCTGGCTGCAAATCGGCAAAGACGAGCAGTTGCTGCGGTTCAGGGCGCGCGAGGCCGAAGCGCACAAGCGCTTCAAGATCACCGATGACGACTGGCGCAATCGCGAGCGCTGGGACGATTACGTACGGGCGGTGTGCGACATGGTCGACCGAACCAGCACCGAAACGTCGCACTGGACGCTGGTCGAAGCGGAAAACAAGTTGTTTGCACGTATCAAAGTGTTGCAAACCCTCTGTGCACGGCTTGAAACCGAGCTAAAAAACGACGTTTCGCGTTCCGGGAGGCGGTAAGCGCATGCGAAATGCCCCTGTTTCGTTAGAATGTGGACCTTGCGGGTTCCGCGCAGTCGCTTCGACCGCGCGCACAGCTCAAAAACTCCTGACGGTGATCGTTTGAACGGGCAAACCACTCCCTCCCGTGCCGCAACCGAAGTTACTGCGAGCCCCGACCAGTTTGTCGCCTGGGTGCGCGGGGCGGCGCCCTACATCCACGCGTTTCGCGGCCGGACGTTCGTGATCGGCTTCGGCGGCGAAGTCGCGGCCGGCGCCCGCGCGCAAAGCCTCGCGTACGACTGCAACCTGCTGGCGGCGCTGGGGATCCGGCTCGTCCTCGTGCATGGTGCGCGTCCCCAGATCGATGCCGAACTGGCACGGCGCGGTCTCGAGCCGCGCTACCACAACGGCCTGCGCGTGACCGACGCCGACGCGCTCGAATGCGTCAAGGCGGCGATGGCGGTGACGCGTATCGAGGTCGAAGCGCTGCTGTCCCAAGGGTTGCCGAATACGCCGATGGCGGGCAGCTACATGCGGATCACCGGCGGCAATTTCATTACCGCGCGTCCGGTCGGCGTCGTCGAGGGTGTTGATTACCTGTACACGGGAGCGGTGCGCAAGATCATCGCCGAGGAAATCAACGCTGATCTCGATCAGCAGAACGTCGTGCTGATCACCCCGCTGGGCGTGTCGCCGGCGGGAGAGATTTTCAATCTGTCGATGGAGGAAGTCGCCGAAGCGGTCGCGATAGCGGTCCACGCCGAAAAGCTCATCTACTTGTGCGATGCGCCGGGACTGCTGGATGCCGACCAGCATCTGATCGATTCCGTCACCGCGGACGAAGCCGAGCGCATGTTCAACGCCGGCGAAGGTTTGACCGAGGATCTCGATCTCTACCTGCCCTGTGCGATCCGCGCAGTGCGCCGCGGCGTCGCGCGCGTGCACCTGATCGACCACGACAAGGACGGCGGCCTGTTGCTGGAGTTTTTCACGCACGCTGGAGTCGGCACCGTCGTGTCGCGCGACCCGCTGTTCCGCTTGCGCGAGGCCACGGTCGAGGACGTCGCCGCATTGGTCGCGCTGATCTCGCCGATGGAAGCCGACGGCACGCTGGTACGGCGGGGCCGCGAGCTGCTCGAACAGGAAATCGACCGCTTCACTGTCGTCGAACACGACGGGGTGCTCGTCGGGTGCGCCGCGCTGTACCCGTTCAGCGACGAACGCGCCGCCGAACTCGCCTGCCTTGCAGTGACTTCCGAGTACCGGCGGGCGGGGCTGGGCGACCAGCTGCTGCGAAGGATCGAGCAGCGCGCGCGGGCGCAGCGGCTCGAGCGGCTGTTCGTGCTGACGACGCGCACCGCCCACTGGTTCCGCGAGCGCGGCTTCAGCGAGATTGGGCCGGAGGCCCTGCCGCGGCAGAAGCGCGAACTCTACAATTACCAGCGCCGCTCCAAGGTGTTCACGAAGTCGCTATGAACATTCGCGATGCATTGCCTGCCGGAGAGGGGCCCCTCGCAGTGTGCGAGGAGGCGACGACTTGAGCGGCGAAGGGGGCGACGCGAAGCTGGTTCCGCTGCTCGCCGGCGTGGTCGCCGCGATGCTTGCTGCGCTTGCGGTCGGAATCGGAAGGTATGGCGGTGCCGATGGCGTGCGCCTGGCGGCGGTCGTCACGATCGCCGCAATCGGCCTGCTGGCCGGAGCGGCCGTGCGCTGCGACAGGCTGCGCCGGGCGCGCGAAAAGGAGCAGGGCAATCTCGAGATTGCGGCGCGGCTCGACCGGCTCGGTGCCGACGCGGCGATTCCGCCGGCTCCTTCACGGGAGGTTCGGCCGCTGGATGCCCTCGCATATATCGACGCGGCGTCGAATGAGGTGCGGCGGCTGCGGGAGATTGCCGAAGGGGTGTATGGCCTCGAGGCGCTTTTCGATGTCGCCGGGCGCCTCGTCTGGATCAGCCCGTCGATCCACCGCATCACCGGCCGGACGCCTGAGGAATGCCTCGGAGCGCCGGATGCGATCGTGTTCCTCGTGCATGAGTCGGACCGCAATTACTGTTTGCGCATGGCGCGGAAAGTCGCCGAGGGGGGCCCGCCCGCGAATTTCGAGATGCGCCTGATGCGTGCCGACGGGCGCATCTGTTGGGTCGCATGCCACTGGCGGCGGCTCGGCGACGATTCCACTCATCCGGCAGGTTTGCGCATGTCGGCGGAGGACATCCAGGCGCGCAAGGAAACCGAATACAAACTGCTCGAGACCGTGACCGAGCTGCGTCGCGCGCAGGCGCTTCGTGAACGCTATCTGGCCCGCAGCAACGATGAGCGCCAGCGCCTTTCGGCGCTGCTAAACGTGATCCGCCTCGGCATTCTGTTCATGGACCGCGATCACCGGGTCCTCTACTACAATCGCGCGATGCTCAGCATCTGGGGGTTTGCGCCCGACGAGAACCTGATCGGGATGCGCGACGTGGTGCTGCAAAGCCGCGTGGTCGCCTTGCTCGAGCAGCCCGAAGCGTATTTCGAGCACATCGCGGGCGTACTGCAGATGCATGGTGTCAGCGAAGCGCATGAGATCAGCCTGCGCGACGGACGCATCGTCACCGACGTGTCCACGGTCGTGGAGTCGGCCGAGGGCCAGCGCTGGATCGGGCGGGTGTGGATCTACGAGGATGTCACCGAAGAGCGAAAGATCGCCCGGAAGATGGTGGAACTGGCCGAGCGCGATCCGCTGACGAACCTTTTCAACCGGCGGCGTTTCCACGAGGAGCTCAATCGCCTGCTGGCCGAAGCGACCCGCCACGAGGTCCACGTCGGACTGATCGCGATCGACCTCGACGGCTTCAAGCCGATCAACGACGAGTTCGGTCACCAGGCGGGCGATGCGGTGCTCGTCGGCCTCGCCCAGGCCGTCGGCGGCGTGATCCGGCGCAACGAGATGTTCTTCCGCCTCGGCGGCGACGAATTCGGCGTGCTGGTGCCGGATGCCGAAGAGCGCGATCTGTGCGAACTCGCCCGCCGCATCCTCGAAGTCATCGATACGCAGCGCTTCGAATTCGAGGGGCGCTCCACGAGCCTCACCGCGAGCCTCGGGATCGCGCTGTTCCCGCAGCACGCGGACAACCCGGAACAGCTCATCGCGGTCGCCGATCAGGCGATGTACTGCTCGAAGAATCGTGGTCGCGACAGATGGACGCTGGCCGGGAGTGAAGCGCACGAATCCGATAGAATGGCGTCTTCAGAATCCGATGAACCCATTTGCAGAGGGGATTGAACGATGGCCCGTATGGTCAATTGCATCAAGCTTGGGCGCGAAGCGGAAGGGCTGGACCTGCCGCCGGTACCGGGCGCGCTGGGCAAGCGCATTTTCGAGAATGTGTCCAAGGAAGCCTGGCAGCAGTGGGTGAAGTACCAGACCATGCTGATCAATGAAAATCGCCTCAACCTGATGGACGCGCGGGCGCGGAAGTACCTCGCCGAACAGATGGAAAAGCATTTCTTCGGCGGTGGCGCGGACCAGGTCGGCGGCTACGTTCCCCCCGCACAGTAAATCCCGGCGCATGCCGCGGGTGCGAACGGCGAAGGGATGACCCGCGGGTCATCCCTTCGCCTTTCCGGCCGCAGCGGCCCCGTCAGCGGACCCTGGACTCGCGCTCCAGCGCTTCGATCCCTTCGTGGCGCACGTCGCGGCCCCTGACCATATACACCACGTATTCCGACACGTTCTTCGCGTGGTCCCCGATCCGCTCGATCGATTTGGCGATGAACAGCACGTCGAGCGCGCGCGTGATGAGCCGCGGATCTTCCATCATGTAGGTGATCAGCTGGCGCATGATGCCCTTGAAGATCGCGTCGACTTCCTTGTCCTGGCGGGCGATGTCGGCCGACGACGAGGGATCCATGCGGGCGAAGGCGTCGAGCGCGCGCTGCAGCATGTCGACGACCATCGCCGCGACGTGCCGCAGTTCGACTTTCGGCACGAAAACCACGTCGGAGCCGATGATCTGCCTGCCCGCCTTCGCAATTTTCTTCGCTTCGTCGCCGACCCGTTCGAGGTCGGTGATCATCTGGATCATCGTCATGACCATGCGCAGGTCGCCCGCTGTGGGCCCGTGCCGTGCAATGAGCAGGATGCAGGCGTCGTCGAGCGCGACTTCCTCTTCATTGACGCGTCGGTCGTCTTCGATGACCGCTTCGAGCGTCGCCATGTCCCCGCTGCTCAGCGCATCGATCGCGCGGCTCAGCTGCTGCGCGACGAGGCCGCCCATTTCCAGCAGACGCTTGCGGATGGCCTCCAGTTCGGTGTCGAAATGAGTAAGAGTGTGTTTGCTCGGCATGTTGGAATCCCCTGTGTGCGAGGAGGCTAGCAGCAAAAAATGACCGGAATGTTTCAGGTGAGCGTCGGGAGCGCGCGCTTCTCAGTTTGCAACCTGTCGCTCGACCCCGGCGGGCGTTGCCAGCAGCAGCACGTCCGCGCCGCGGCGCGCGAACAGGCCATTGGTGACCACCCCGACAATCTGGTTCAGCTCGGTCTCGAGCGCGCGTGGTGAGGTGATCATCAAGCCGTGCACGTCCACGATCAGGTTGCCGTTGTCGGTGACGAATCCCTCACGCAGTTCGGGCCGACCGCCGATCCGGACCAGTTCGCGTTCGACGTAGGCGCGGGCCATCGGAATGATCTCGACTGGCAGCGGAAAGCGGCCGAGACAGGCGACCTTCTTGCTCGCGTCGCAGATGCAGATGAACCGGCGCGCAACCGCCGCGACGATCTTTTCGCGGGTCAGCGCGCCGCCTCCGCCCTTGATCATGCAAAACCCGCCATCGATCTCGTCGGCTCCATCCACGTACACCGGCAGGTCGGTAATGTCGTTCAGATCCAGAATCGGGATGCCGTGGGCCTCCAGGCGGCGCGCGCTGGCTTCCGAACTGGATACCGCTCCGGCGATGCGGTCCTTGATGCCGGCGAGACCGTCGATGAAATGATTGACGGTCGAGCCGGTGCCGACGCCGACGATCATGCCGTCTTCGACGTAGTCGAGTGCCGCGATCGCGGCCGCCTTCTTGAGTTCGTCCTGGGTCATTGTGAAATGTCTATCCGATGAAACGTCGCTTCAGATCAGTCCGTCGAAAACCTGCACCATCACCGGTTCTCCGGCCGCCACGTCGCCGCGCTCCTCGGGCAGGACGATGAAGCAGTTCGCCTCGGACATTGACCGCAGCACCCCCGAGCCTTGCGCTCCGGCGAGGCGCACCGTCTGCCGGCCGTCGACCCTTCCCAACTGGCCGCGCAGGAACTCCCGGCGGCCGGCCTGCTTGCGGATCGCTTCGCCGCACGGGACTTCGAACAGCGTGGGTTCCGGCAGCGGCGAGACGCCGGAGAGGACGAGCAGGGCATCCTGCACGAACTGGTAAAAAGTCACCAGCACCGCGACCGGATTGCCCGGCAGGCCGAACAGCCAGGCATCACCGACGCGGCCGAAAGCCATCGGCCGGCCCGGCTTGATGTCGATCTTCCAGAATGCGACCTCGCCGAGGCGATTCACCAGCTCGCGGATGAAATCGGCCTCGCCGACCGACACGCCGCCGCTGGTCAGGATCACGTCCGCATCGGCCGATGCACAGCGAAAGGCTGCTTCGAGGGCCGCCGGGTTGTCGGGCACGACGCCCATGTCGAGCATGTCGCAGCCCAGACGGGAAAGCGCGCCGAAGAGCGTGTAGCGGTTGCTGTCGTAGACTTCGCCGGGTGTGAGCGGCTTGCCGATCGACGCGAGTTCGTCGCCGGTCGAGAAGAACGCGACGCGCAGGCGCCGGCGCACGGTCACCTCGGCGATGCCTAGCGAGGCGATCAGGCCGAGTTCGGCCGGACCGCAGCGCTTGCCAGCCGGCAGTGCGACGCCGCCGAGGGCGAGATCCTCGCCCGCACGGCGCAGGTTTTGCCCCGCCTGCTGTCCCGGCGGGATGAATACCTGGCCGTCGCCGGCGCGGGCCATTTCCTGCACGACGATGGTGTCGGCGCCTTGCGGAATCGGCGCGCCGGTCATGATCCGTACCGCTTGTCCCGCACCGACGATGCCCGAAAACGGCTTGCCGGCGAACGCGGTGCCTACCACCGCAAGCGCGGTATCGTGCCGGACATCGAGATCGCGGAACCGCACGGCATAGCCGTCCATCGCGGAGTTGTCGTGTGCGGGCACGTTGCACGGCGCGATCACGTCTTCGAGCAAAACCCGTCCGAGCGCGTTGCGGACCGCGACGCGTTCCCACCCACCGATCGGCGACAGGCGTTCGAGGATCGTTCGTCGCGCTTCGGCGGTGGTCAGGTGGGGGGAGCGGGGCGCGGATTTCCCGCCGGAGTTCTGTTTCATGACTCTCATCCCTTGACGCGGCGGCGCGCCGCCACACTGCTGATTATCATCGCACGGTCGACCGCCCGTGCGGCAACTCGTGTTGTGGTTGTGGTCGTTGAGGGCGCCGGTAGCGCCCGGCGATTCGCGGACCGGCAAGAAAAAGGGTGGTCGAGCCACCCTATCACGAGAACCGCGATCCCGCTGTTGAGTTCTTAACGCAGTCCCGCCGCGTAATCCGAGACGGCCCTGATTTCCGCGTCCGTCATCTTCAGCGCGATCGTCTGCATCATCTGGTTCGGATCGTTCTTGCGTACGCCGTCGCGGAAGGCCTTCAGTTGCGCTTCGGTGTACTCGGCGAACTGGCCTGCAACGCGCGGGTACTGGACTGGCATGCCGGCGCCCGTCGGGCCGTGACACCCTGCGCAGGCCGGCAGGCCTTTCGCAGCGATGCCGGCGCGCCAGATGTCCTGGCCCTGTTGTGCCGTCGCCGCATTCTTCGCGCTCTCGGGCTGCAGTTTCTGCGATGCGAAGTAGGCCGCGAGCGCCTTCATATCCGCGTCTTCGAGCCCGGCCACCATTGCGCCCATGATGGGGTTTTCGCGCTCGGGCGTCTTGCCGTCCCACGACTTGAACGCCCTCAGCTGCTTGTAGAGATATTCCTCGTGCTGCCCCGCGATCTTCGGATTGGTCGAAATCGGGCTGTTGCCGTCCGGTCCATGGCAGCCGGCGCAGACGGTTTCGGCCGTCATTTTCGCCTTTGCAAGATCGGGAGCCTGGTCTTGGGCCTGAAGGCCGCCGGCAACCAGCAGCAGCGGGAGCAGCAGGGAACGCTTGATCATGGTGTCCTCAGAAAGCCGTGAGCGGTCGTCACAAACGCGTTATTCTATATCAAGTACCCCGTTTTGCGCGATGCAAGGTGGGCGCGCCCCAACCCCGTCTTCGCTCTCGCCCTTGTTCTTACCGATTCCCAGATGCCGATCTTCCGTAATGCACGATTCGAAATTTCCATTGCAAAATCAGGGGATTTACCCCCTCCGGAGGGCGCGGAAATCGCATTCGCCGGACGCTCCAACGCGGGGAAGTCGAGCGCCATCAATACGCTTGCCGATCATACCCGTCTGGCATTCGTATCGAAGACGCCCGGACGCACCCAGCTGATCAATTTCTTTCGCCTCGATTGCGGGGCGGTGCTCGTCGACCTGCCGGGCTATGGCTACGCGAAAGTGCCGGAAAACATCCGCCGCCAATGGCAGGGGCTGCTTGAGCACTACCTGCGCAAACGTGAAAACCTGATCGGACTGGTGCTGATCATGGATTCGCGTCATCCGCTCACCGCCCTCGACCGGCAGATGATCGACTGGTTCGTGCCCGGTGGGCGGCCGATCCATGCGCTGCTGACGAAATGCGACAAGCTGTCGCGCAACGAGGCTGCGGCCACGCTCGCCAGCGTTCGGCGCGAAGTCGCGACAATCGGGCCGCAGATCAGCGTGCAACTGTTCTCCAGCCTGAAGAAAATCGGCATGGAAGAGGTCGAGCACAAGGTGGCTGGCTGGCTCGGTCTGCCGAGCGACGATTTGCCGGCAATCCCGACCCCGGCCCAGCTGCGCGCAGCAGGGAAGTAACCGGTCCGCAGTCGGTGAATAAACGACCGGGGCAATAAAAAACCCCGGGCTAAAGGGGATAAAGCCCGGGGTCAAACGCCTTAACTGGATTAAGGCACCCGCTCAGGGAGGTGAAGCGGGAGATGGCTCGTCACCATCTGTACAATAAGATAAGCCTCTTTCAGCGAAGTTCCCCCGCGGTTTCGTTACCGGGTGTTTCGCTCCCACCTGACTGGACTGACCATGCGCCCTACCGGAATCTTTCCCGCGACCCGCATGCGGCGGATGCGCCGCGACGACTTTTCCCGCCGCCTGATGCGCGAGTCCCGGCTCTCCACCGATGACCTGATCTATCCGGTGTTCGTGCTCGAAGGGACGGGCCTCACCGAGGCGGTGCCGTCGATGCCGGGCGTGAACCGCGTGTCGCTCGACAACCTGCTGCGCGTCGCCGAAGAGGCGGTTTTGCTCGGCGTGCCGGCGCTGGCGCTGTTCCCGGTCATTGAGGCCGGGGGCAAGACGCTCGGTGCCGAAGAGGCGTGGAATCCGGACGGACTCGTGCCGCGGGTCGTGCAGGCGCTGAAAGCGCGCTTCCCGGAGTTGGGCGTGATCACCGACGTCGCGCTCGATCCCTACACCAGCCATGGCCAGGACGGGCTGATCGATCCCGACGATCCGCGCGGCTATGTGCTCAACGACGAGACGCTCGAGGCGCTGGCGAAACAGGCGTTGTGCCACGCACAGGCCGGCGCGGATGTCGTCGCGCCGTCCGACATGATGGACGGGCGGGTCGCGCGCATCCGCGCCGAACTCGACCGCAACGGCCGGATCCACACCCGCATCCTCGCGTACGCGGCGAAGTACGCGTCGAGCTTCTACGGCCCGTTCCGCGATGCGGTCGGCTCGGCCGGGAGTCTCGGCAAGGGCAACAAATATACTTACCAGATGGACCCGGCCAACTCCGACGAGGCGATCCGCGAAGTCGCGCTCGACATTGCCGAAGGGGCCGACATGTTCATGGTGAAGCCCGGGATGCCGTACCTCGACATCGTCCGGCGCGTGAAGACCGAACTGCAGGTGCCGACCTACGTGTATCAGGTCAGCGGCGAGTACGCGATGTTGAAGGCGGCGATCGCCAACGGCTGGCTGTCGGAGGAGGCGTGCGTGATGGAGGCGCTGCTGTCGTTCAAGCGTGCCGGCGCCGACGGCATCCTGACGTACTTCGCGCTCGACGCGGCGCGCTGGCTGAAGGCGGCCTGAGCCTTCCGCGCGACGGCGTCACGCGAGCCACGGCCGGGCGGCGCGGCGCAGGCGCAGGATCGAGCTGATCTTCATGTCGACGTAGGCCGGCTGCTTCAGGCCGCGCCCGACGAGCACCGTCTTCATGCCGAGCCGCTTCGCGGTGCGCAGGTTCTCGGCCGAATCCTCGACCAGCACGCAGTGCCGCGGGTCCAGGCGGTGATCGTGGAGCAGGTGGCGGAACGCCTGCACGCCGGGCTTCGGATGGAAGCGCATCTGTTCGATGCCGAACACGTCATGGAAATGCCGGCGGATGCCCATCGCCTCGACGACTGCTTCGGCGTAGCGCTGCGGGCCGTTCGAGAACACGATCTTGCGGCCCGGCAGGCGGCGCAGCATCGAGCGCAGCGCGCGGTCGAACACCATCAGCTTGTGCAGTTTCTCGAAGCGATGCGTCGCCTCGAGAAAGTGGTGCGGGTTGGTGCCGTGGTGGCGCACGAGGCCGAGCAGCGTCGCTCCGTAGCGATGCCAGTAGTGGACCCGCAGCGCGTTCGCTTCCTCCAGGCTCAGCGACAGGTGCTGTTCGACGTACGCCGTCATGCTGCGGTTGATGTGCGGGAAGATGTGGGCGCTGGCGTTGTGCAGCGTGTTGTCGAGGTCGAACAGCCACACCGGCGGAGGCCGCAGGGGAGTGCTCATCCATGAACCTTGCGCGGCTGGAACTGCATGACCGCGCGGCCGTCGTCGGTCGTCTTCGGCTGTGCCTTCCATGCGTGGCCCTGGACGATCTCGAAAGTCGCCGGCAGGCGCCCGTCGCGGCGCAGCGCCTCGAGCGCATTGCGGGCTGCAGCCCAGCCCGACTTGCCGGCGAGCCCGCGGGGCCGTGCGCGGCTCGCGTTGGCGCTGCCGGAAAGCCGCAGGTCGCGCAGCAGTTCGTCGAGGTCGGTGTAGGTCAGGGTCAGCACCTCCATGTCCATGACCGGATCGGAGAAGCCGGCCTGCACCAGCGCATCGCCCAGGTCGTGCATGTCAATGAAGCGGTGCACCCGCTCGCCGTGCGTGCTGGGCAAGGCCGCGCGCAGCTCTTTCAGCGTGTCAGGCCCCAGTGACGAGAACATCAGCAGGCCGTCCGTCTCGAGCACGCGGTGCATTTCGCGCAACGCCGGCAGCGGATCGGCGAGCCAGTTGAGCAGCAGGTTCGACCACACCAGCGACAGGCTGGCACGGGCGAACGGGAGGGTGGACGCATCGGCGCAGACGAGCGACGGCGGCGCGTTGCGGCCGAGCGAGCGCAGCCGCCCGAAGAGGCTGCGCTCGCCGCGCGCGCGGTCCAGCATCGGCAGCGCGAAATCGGCGCCGATTCGCGTCGCTTTCGGGTACCGCTTGCCGAGCGCCTCGAAGTCCGCCCCGGTGCCGCAGCCGAGGTCGAGGATGCGCTTCGGTTCGATGCGGATGTAGTCGAGCCGCTCGTCCATCCGGCGCGCGACTTCGCGCGCGAGCACCGCGACCTCGTCGTAGGTCGCCGCGGCACGGCCGAAGCGCTGGACGAGGAGTTCGCGGGCGAGGGTGAAGTCGGCCGGAGCGCTCATCCGGCTCAGACGGGACGCAGGCCGAGGCGCGCGAACAGCGCCTCGTCGCGGTCGGTGTCGGGATTGTCGGTCGTCAGCAGGCGGTCGCCGTAGAAGATCGAGTTCGCGCCGGCCATGAAGCACAGCGCCTGCAGCTCGTCACTCATCTGCTGGCGTCCGGCGGACAGGCGGACGAAACTCGTCGGCATCATGATGCGGGCCGCGGCGATCGTGCGGACGAATTCGAACGGATCGATCTTGTCGACGTTTTCGAGCGGCGTGCCGGGCACCGGCACGAGGTTGTTGATCGGCACCGATTCCGGCGGCGACGCCATGTTCGCGAGCTGCACCAGCAGGCCGGCCCGGCTGCGTCGTCCTTCACCCATGCCGACGATGCCGCCGGAACAGACGTTGATGCCCGCGCCCCGCACCTGTTCGAGCGTGTCGAGACGGTCGGCCAGGGTGTGCGTCGTGATGACCTGGCCGTAGAACTCCGGCGCGGTGTCGAGGTTGTGGTTGTAGTAGTCGAGGCCGGCTTCCTTCAGCTGCAGCGCCTGGTCGCCTTTGAGCATGCCGAGCGTCACGCAGGTCTCGAGGCCGAGCGCCTTCACCTCGCGCACCATCGCCAGCACCGTCTCCATGTCCTTGTCCTTGGGGCCGCGCCACGCCGCGCCCATGCAAAAGCGCGACGCTCCCTTCGCTTTCGCCGCTTTCGCGTGCTCGACGACTTCGGCCACTTTCAGCAGCTGCTCACGGTCCAGGCCGGTATTGTGGCGCGTCGATTGCGAGCAGTAGCCGCAGTCTTCCGAGCAGCCGCCGGTCTTGATCGACAGCAGCGTCGAGCGCTGCACCGCGTTCGCGTCGAAATGTGCGCGGTGCACCTGCTGCGCGCGGAAGAGCAGGTCCATGAAGGGCTGTTCGAACAGCTCGACGGCTTCGGCCACGGTCCACTGGGTGCGGGGTACGGCCGGGTCGGCCTGGCGTTCGGCTGCGGGCGCTGAAGTCATTGTCATGAAAGCGGTTCCGGGATGTAATGCGAAGACTCGCATGTTCCTTCATTGGCGGAAATCTTGTCAAACGTGCTCAATGCGTTGCGCTTTCGCACGCGCCGGATCGCAGACCTGCTGATGCCGCAGGACTGCTTCGTGTGCGGTTCGATGTCGGGCGCGGCCGCGCTGTGCAGCGCTTGCCGGAACGATCTGCCACGCCAGCCGGCGTCGTGCCCGGTATGTGCTGTCCCGACTGCCAATGGCGCCACTTGCGGGCGCTGCCTGCGCAATCCGCCGGCATTCGATGCGAGCCGCGCCGCGTTTGCGTACACCTTTCCCGTGGATCGGATCGTCCAGGGGCTCAAGTATCGGCACCGGCTGGCGTTGGCGAATTTTTTCGCCGAGGCGCTGTTGCCGTTCGGCCCGCCCCGGCCGGCTTCGGTCCTGCTGCCGATGCCTCTGCATGTCCGTCGGCTGCGCCAGCGCGGCTTCAACCAGGCCGTCGAGATCGCCCGCCCGCTTGGGCGCGCGTGGGGCTTGCCGCTCGAACTCGCGGGTGTCGGGCGCACGCTGAATACCGCGCCGCAGGTATCCTTGCCGTGGAAGGAGCGAAGCGTCAATATGCGGGGCGCCTTCCATTGCGAGGCCTCGTTTGCCGGCCGCACGGTGATTGTTGTTGACGACGTCATGACGACCGGCGCGACGCTCGACGAGCTCGCTCGCACGCTCAAGATGCATGGCGCCGCGCGCGTCGAAAACCTCGTCGTCGCCCGCACACCTTCCCCCCACTGACATGCTCGATATCGTTCTCTTCCAGCCCGAAATCCCGCCGAACACCGGCAACACGATCCGGCTCGCGGCCAACACCGGCGCGCGCCTGCATCTCGTGCGGCCGCTCGGCTTCGATCTCTCCGATCGGCAACTCGCGCGCGCCGGCCTCGATTACCACGATCTGACGACGGTCACCATTCATGAGGACTGGAATGCGTGCCGGTCGGCGCTGGCCGGCCGGCGCCTGCTGGCGCTGAGCACCAAAGGCCGGACACGCTACGACCTGGTCGACTACCGGACGGACGACGTGCTGTTGTTCGGGCGCGAAACCAGCGGGCTGCCGGCCGAGGTCCTCGATTCGGTGCCGGACATGCAGACGCTGCGCATCCCGATGTGTCCGGCCAATCGCAGCGTGAACCTGTCGAACGCCGTCGCGGTCGTCGTTTTCGAAGCGTGGCGCCAACTGGAATTTGCCGGCGCGACTTGAGCGCTCCGGCGCATCCGCCCGGCGGGAAGCTGCGGGGCGGATCGGAGGCGGGCTGTCGGTGCCGCAATAGGCGCGAACGCCGCGGCTCGGCTCACTCGTGCCGCGGCTCGCGCGACAGCAGTTGCTCGACGACTTCGCGCGGGCCGAGGCGGGCGTTGTGGAGCAGGGTGTCGACGGCTTCGCACAGCGGCATCTGGACGCCGTGGCGAGTGGCGAGCTTGACGACCTCGCGGGCGGTCGACACGCCTTCGGCGACATGGCCGAGTTCGCCGAGGATCTCGGCGAGGGTCTTGCCCTGGGCGAGTGCGAGTCCGACACGCCGGTTGCGCGACAGGTCGCCTGTGCAGGTCAGGATCAGGTCTCCCATACCGGCCAGGCCCATCAGGGTTTCGGGGCGTCCGCCGAGGGCTTCGGCGAGCCGCGCGATTTCGGCGAGTCCGCGGGTGATCAGTGCCGCGCGCGCATTGAGGCCGAACCCCATGCCGTCGGACACGCCTGCGGCGATCGCGAGCACGTTCTTGACCGCGCCGCCGATCTCGGCGCCGACGAGGTCGGAGTTCGCGTAAATGCGCAACCGCGGCTGGTGGAGTGCTGGAACCCAGCGACTGGCAAAAGCCGGGTCGGCCGCGGCCAGCGTCACCGCGGTTGGCATTCCGCGGGCGACTTCGGCGGCAAAGCTGGGGCCGGTCAATACGCCGCACAGGGCTGCGGGCCCGAGTTCCTCGGCGACGATTTCATGCGGCAGCTTGCCGGTCCCCGCTTCGAGACCCTTGCACGCCCAGATCAACGGCGTGCCGGGCTGCAGCCTGCTCAGTTCACCGACCGCGGCGCGAAGGCCGGCGAGCGGCGTGACGACGAGGTGCAGGTCGGCGGTGCGGGCAGCGGCGGCGAAGTCGGCTGTCAGGGCCAATTCTTCGGGAAGGGGCACGCCGGGCAGGTAACGCTCGTTGTGCCGCGTCGTGGCCAAGGTGTCGATATGGCCTGCGTCGCGGCCCCACAGCACGACGTCGTGGCGCGGGCTGAACGCGAGCGCCAGCGCAGTGCCCCAGGCACCGGCGCCGAACACGGCAATCCGCATCCGCATCAAAGCCCCCATACCTCGCTGATCTTGAGGTAGCCCTGCGTGCCGTCCTTGTGGCGGACCTGGATCCAGCCGTCGCCAGGTTGTGTGACGAATTCGAGGACTGCATCCTTGACGGTCTCGAATGCTGCCGGCGCATCGTCCGCGGGACGCTGGCGCACCACGGCCCGCGGTACGGAGACCATCACGGTGCGTTTTTCGGACAGCGCGCGACGTTCGATCCAGGTCAGCGCTCCGCCCGCATCACGCACCTTGACCCATTTGTCGAGCGTCACGACGACTTCGACGGGGGTGCCGGGTGCGACGATGTAGAGGCGCTTGCCCTTCTCGGAGGGTGCGTCGAACAGCACGGCGGGTTCGCCGACCGAACGGAATTCGATCGCATCGGCGGCGCCGGCCGACAGGGCCAGCGCGGCGGCAAAGCATAGTGGGAGGCGGACGTTCGTGCGCATTCGTCTTACTGGATCGGGAGTTCGCCGGCCTGCGCAGCCGCCGCGGCCTGCTGTTGCTGGGCCTGGTACAGCGATTCGAAGTTCACCGGGGCAAGCACCACCGGCTGGAAGCCGGCGCGGGTGATCGCGTCCGACACCGATTCGCGCGCATACGGGAAAAGGATGTTCGGGCAGCCGATCATCATCACCGCCTCGAGATCGCCTTCCGGAATGTTGCGAATCTGGAAAATGCCCGCCTGCGCGACCTCAACGAGAAACACCGTCCGGTCTTCCGCCAGTTTGGCAGAAACGGTCACCGTCAGCGTGACTTCGAAAACGCCTTCGTCGACGTTGCTGGCCTCGGTGCGCAGTTGAACATTGATCTGCGGGTTCTCGCGGTCGAGGAAAATCTTCGGTGCGTTCGGCACTTCGAGCGAGAGATCCTTGACGTAGAGTTTTTCGATCGAGAAGACGGGTTGCGCGGCTTGTGCGTTTTCGGTCATGGAAAGGGCCTGGAAAAGGAGGTGAATCGGGTTGGTGCGGATGATGCGAAGCTGACACGGCTGGCGGCGGCGCGGGCGTAAACGGCGCCGGGCCGGGGGTTGGGACGCTCAGGGCACGGCCAGCAAGGAGTCGAGCTTGCCGGCGTGGTCGAGATCGAACAGGTCGTCGCAACCGCCGACGTGCTGGTCGCCGATGAAGATCTGCGGTACCGTCCGGCGCCCGGTGAGCCTGATCATCTCGTCGCGCAGCAACGGATCCTGATCGACGCGGATCTTCTCGAAGTCGGTCACGCCCTTGCGCTTGAGGAGCTGTTCGGCACGCACGCAGTAGGGGCACACGTTCGTGGCATACATTCTGATTTTTGCCATGTTCATTTCCTCTTGCGGCTGACCGGCTGCCCGGCTTTTTCCCATTCGACGAGACCGCCCCGCAGGTTGAAGAGTTTCTCGAATCCCGCTTTCCTCAGCGTTGCAATCGCCGCAGACGAGCGAGCACCGGTGAAACAATAAACGATCAGCGGACGGTCCTTGAACTTCGCGAGTTCCGCGCTGCGCCGTTCGAGATCGGCCTGCGGAATATGGCGTGCGTTCGGGATATGACCGCGCGCGTATTCGGCCTGGTCGCGAATGTCGATGACGATCGCCTCTTCGCGGTTGATCAGCAGCGTCGCCTCGATCGGGGATACCTGGCTTTTGTCGCCTTGCGCGCGCGCGAAGTCGAACAGCAGCCAGCTGCCGCTCGCTACCGCGAGCGCAGCCCAGTACCAGTTTTGCTGGAGGAATTCCACGAAATCTTGCTCCGTTCTATGGGTTCGATGCGATTGGTGACAATTGAGGCGGCAACCGGGATTGCAGCCGGCGGTGCTGGCTCACATTCTGTCGCGGGTGACGCCGCAGAACACCTCGCGCATCAGCACGATCAGTTGCAGCGTCCGCTGGTCGCAGACGCGGTAGTAGACGCGATTCGCATCCTTGCGGGTTTGCAGCACCCCCTTGTCCCGAAGGATCGCGAGGTGCTGGGAGATGTTGCTCTGCGAGGTGCCGACCGCCTCCACGATTTCCTGGACGCAGATTTCGCTCTCGCCGAGCACGCACAGGATCTTGAGCCGCAGGGGGTGTGCAATCGCCTTGAGGGCGCGAGCGGCGGTCTCGATGTGCTCGTGCTTGTCGATCAGGTCGATGATGGCGTTGTTGTCCACTGTGGGCGTGAAGTGCAGATCAGGCGACTAGTATAAAATATCGCGGCCCGATTAAGGGCGAGTCCGGTGTCTTTGTGTTTTGCCGGGCGCTCCGGTCCCGGCCTCGTCCCGTCGTTTGATGTCAGCTTCACAATTTCAACCACTTTTTCCCGAGCGTTCATGTACAAAATCGTTCTGCTTCGCCATGGCGAGTCTACCTGGAACAAGGACAATCGCTTTACCGGCTGGACCGACGTCGATCTCACCGAGAAGGGTGTCGAAGAGGCCCGGGTTGCCGGTCACTTGCTGAAACGCGAGGGTTACACCTTCGATCTGGCCTACACGTCGGTGCTCAAGCGTGCCAACAAGACGCTGAACATCGTCCTCGAGGAACTCGACTCGCTGTGGCTGCCGGTGGAGCATTCGTGGCGCCTGAACGAACGGCATTACGGCGACTTGCAGGGGCTCAACAAGGCCGAGACCGCGGCGAAATTCGGCGACGACCAAGTGCTCATCTGGCGCCGTTCATATGACACGCCACCGCCGCCGCTGCCGGAGGGCGACGAACGGCTCACCAGCGGCGACCCGCGCTATGCATCGCTGCCGCGCGCCCAATTCCCGCGCACCGAATGCCTCAAGGACACGGTTGCGCGCTTCGTGCCGTACTGGGAGACGGTGATCGTGCCGAACATCCTGGCCGGCCGCCGCATCCTGATCGCGGCCCACGGCAACAGCCTGCGCGCGCTGATCAAGTATCTCGACAACATCTCGGACAGCGAGATCGTCAGCCTCAACATCCCGACCGCTCAGCCGCTCGTCTACGAGCTGGACGCGAACCTGCGCCCGATCAGGAGCTACTACCTCGCAGATGCCGACACCATTCGTGCGGCCGAGGCGGCGGTGGCGGGGCAGGGCAAGGCCAAGGGCTGAAAGCCTCCCGAGAATGATCCTCCGGCTCGGGTTGCGGCCCCTTATCCCTGCGCTGGCGCTGGCGCTCCTGCTGGGCGCTCCCGCAGCGCAGGCGAGTGAGCCGGCCGAGGTCGCGCAGAAGCGTTCCGACCTCGAAGAGGTGAAACGCCGCATCGCGGATCTGCGCAAGGAGATTGCCGATACCGAGGAAACCCGTTCGGGCGCTGCCGCCGAACTCGCCGCGGCCGAACGGGCGGTTTCGCAGGCGCAGCGCCAGCTGCACGCCCTGGCTGCGGAGCGGGTGACGACCGAGAAGTCGCTTGCGATCCTCGAGGCCGAGCAGGAGGCGGTGGAAGCCCGGATCGCGGGGCGGCAGGCCGAACTGGACGAGTGGCTGCGCCGGCACTATGTCCATGGCGCGGGCGGCGGTGTTGCGCCGTTCCTGTCGACCCGCGACGCGAATCAGTTCGCCCGTGACGCTCATTATCTGGAACACCTTGGCAGGGCCCGCCTGGCGCTGATCGAGTCGTTGCGCGGGGATCTGCGGCAGAAAGCCGAGCTTGGCGAGTCGATTGCCGGCCGGCGCGACCGCCTGGTGGCGCTCGAGGCGCAACAGCGCGCCCAGCATGCCGCGCTCGAATCGATGCAGGCCAGGCGCAAGCACGCCCTCGAAGGGATATCCCGGCAACTGCTCAGCCAGCGCAAGGAAGAGGAGACACTGCGCCAGGATCAGCAGCGGCTCGGTCGCCTGGTGGCAGTCCTCGCCAGGCGGGCGGCGGAACGGGAGGCCGCGCGTGTCGCGGCCGCTGCGGCGGCGCGGGAAGCTGCCGCCCGCGCGGCGGCAAGGGCTGCGGCGGAGAAGCGGGCGGACGCGGCGCGAGACACGCCGTCGACGCCGCGTTCCCGCTCGGAAGCGGTCGTCGGTGAGGTCCGGCAGGCCGCGGAGGCGACTCCGACGGGCGTGAGCTTTGCGCAGTTGCGCGGCAAGATGCGATTTCCGGTCCGTGGCGAACTGGTTGGACGTTTCGGTGCTCCAAGGGCGGAAGGTGGCACGACGTGGCGAGGCGTTTTCATACGCGCCTCTGGCGGTGCACAGGTGCGGGCGGTAGCGGCGGGCGAGATCGTGTTCTCGGACTGGCTGCGCGGCTACGGCAACCTCATCATCGTCGACCATGGCAGTGACTATCTGTCGATATACGGCAACAACGACGCCTTGCTGAAGGAGCTCGGCGACGTGATTGCCGGGGGGGACCCGATCGCCAGCGTTGGGGCGAGCGGAGGCGCCTCCGAATCGGGTTTATACTTTGAGATTCGTTACCGCGGCCAGCCGGTCGATCCCCTGCAGTGGGTGCGGCTCAATTAGCTTTTCCGGGGTTCCCGGCGTTTTTTCCTCGATGGAGTAGTCATGCGTAACAAGCTTCAGAAAGCGGGTTTGATCATGACCGGCGTGTTCGCCGGGGTGCTGATCAGTCTCAATTTTCCCGCCAGTGCCGACAAAGTTTCACCTGCCCCGCTGCCGGTCGAGGAGCTGCGCGCATTTGCCGACGTGTTCAACGCGATCAAGCAGGGCTACGTCGAACCCGTCGAGGACAAGAAACTCATCAACCACGCGATCAGCGGCATGCTGAGCGGGCTCGATCCCCACTCCGCGTACCTCGACGTGGAAGCGTACAAGGAACTGCAGGTCGGCACGCACGGTGAGTTCGGCGGGCTCGGCATCGAAGTGGGCATGGAAGACGGGTTCGTCAAGGTCATTTCGCCGATCGAGGATACGCCCGCGTTCCGCTCCGGCGTCAAGGCCGGCGACCTGATCGTCAAGCTCGACGAAACGCCGGTCAAGGGCATGACGCTCAGCGACGCGGTCAAGCGGATGCGCGGCAAGCCGAAGACCGACATCACGCTGACCATCGTGCGCAAGGGCGAGGACCGCCCGGTGGTGGTGACGCTGACGCGCGAAGTGATCAAGGTGCAGAGCGTCAAGTCGAAGATGGTCGAGCCCGGCTATGGTTACCTGCGCGTCGCGCAGTTCCAGGAAAACACTTCGCAAGCCGTCGCCGAGCACCTTGCCAAGCTCGCCAAGGAAGGAGACATGAAAGGCCTGGTGCTCGACCTGCGCAACGATCCGGGTGGCTTGCTGCACGGCGCCGTCGGCGTCGCTTCGGCGTTCCTGCCGGCGAATGCGCTGGTGGTGTCGACGGACGGACGGACCGATGACGCGAAGCGTGAATATCGCGCGCGGGCGGACGACTACCTGCGCGGCAGCCGTGAGGATTTCCTCAAGGACTTGCCGGCGGGCGCGCGGACGCTCCCGATGGTCGTGCTCGTCAATGCCGGTTCGGCCTCGGCTTCCGAAATCGTAGCAGGCGCGTTGCAGGACCACCGACGCGCGGTCGTGATGGGAACGCAGACGTTCGGCAAGGGCTCGGTCCAGACGATCCTGCCGCTCAACAGCAACACCGCGATCAAGCTGACGACAGCCAGGTACTACACGCCGAGCGGCCGCTCGATCCAGGCGAAAGGCATCGAGCCCGACATCATCGTCGAGGAAACGGCAAACGGCTCCTCGCGTCGCCTGCGCGAGGCCGACCTGGAGCGTCACCTCGGCAATGACCGCGATCCCGAGGCAGAGCCGAAGAAGGCCGACGAACCGAAAGCGGGCGACCAGTCGCCTGCCGACGACGAGGCCGAAGCGCTGCCGCGTCCGGAACTCGCGAGCAAGGACGACTACCAGCTGAACCAGGCGATCAACCTTCTCAAGGGGCTGCAGATCGTCCAGAATAAGAAGGAATAAAAGCGCAATAAGGAGAGGTGATGCGTCGGGAGACTGCCTACAAGCTGGCCGGCAGGCATCATGACCACCCGGTTGCCGGAACCGGGCTGGAGAAGCAGCGGGAAATCCGTTTCGCATCCCTGCCCCCCGGCCAGGTCGCGCAGGCGATGCGCTCGCTGCAGATGTTCAAGGGGTTGCGGGTTTCGTCCGGTGAACATCCGCTGTCGCTGGTGGTCTCCTATTCGGTGCTCGAGTTTTCGCTCGAAATGGTCGAGAGCGCGTTGTCCGAGGCGGGTTTCCACCTCGACAACGCGCTTTATTGGCGGCTGGTGCGGACCTTCGTTTATTTTTGCGAGGAAACGCAGCGGCACAATCTCGGGTCGCCCGAGCGGCTGATCAAAAAATCGAACGAAGTCTATGTGACGGTGTATGACCATCACCTCCACGGCGATCACGACGATACGCCGGTCGAATTCCGCGAATACAAGTAGACCGGGTTCCCCGGGTTCCTTCCCCCGGGCTCCTTCCTTTTCCATGCCGGCTCTTCCGCCTCACCCGGATTTTTTCCCCGATGAATGACGACCAGCTTTTGCGCTACAGCCGGCATATCCTGCTGCCCGAAATCGGCGTCGAGGGGCAGGAGGCGATTCTCGCATCGCGAGTCCTGGTGATCGGGGCCGGAGGGCTCGGGTCACCGGCGGCGATGTATCTCGCCGCGGCCGGCGTCGGGACGGTCGTGCTGTGCGACGGGGACACCGTCGATCTGACGAACCTGCAGCGCCAGATCCTGCACAGCGCCGAAGGAGTCGGGCGCCTGAAGGTCGAGTCGGGGCGCGACACGCTGCTCCGACTCAACCCGCAGGCGCGGATCGAGCCGCTCGCGATGCGCCTCGAGGGAGCGGCGCTCGACGAGCAGGTCGCTGCGGCGGACCTGGTACTCGACTGTTCCGATAATTTCGCCACGCGGCATGCGATCAATCGTGCCTGCGTCCGCTTTCGCAAGCCGCTCGTCTCCGGCGCGGCGATCCGCTTCGACGGGCAGGTTTCGGTCTTCGACCTGCGCCGGTCCGACAGCCCCTGCTACCACTGCCTGTTCCCGGAAGGCCAGGATGTCGACGAAGTGCGTTGCGCCGTGATGGGCGTGTTCGCGCCGCTCACCGGCATCATCGGTGCGACGCAAGCGGCCGAGGCGCTGAAACTCCTGATCGGCTGCGGCACCTCGCTCGATGGCCGCCTGCTGCTGCTTGACGGTCTGGCGATGGAATGGCGCAGCGTCCTGCTCGGTCGCGATCCGGCCTGCGAAGTGTGCGCCGGGCGGGACGACTGACGACGGGGCGGCCGGATTGCCCGGCGACCGGCGGCAGAGTGTGCCTCAGGTCTTGAGCGGACGGACGAGCAGGCGAAGATCGTCGCCGATGAAGCGGACATCGCGCCATTGCAGCCGTATTGCGCGGTCGAGTTGCACGAGTTCCGGCAGATTGAACAGTCCCTGGGCCGCGTCGCCGACCAGCATTGGCGCGACGTAGAGCAACAGTTCGTCGACGCAGTTCTCGCGCAGCAACGAACCGTTGAGCTTGAGCCCTGCTTCGACATGCGCTTCGTTGATGCCGCGGTCGCCGAGTTCGCGCATCAGGCTCGGCAGATCGACTTTCCCCTGGCCGTTCGGCAGCACGACGACTTCGGCACCGAGTGCCTTCAGCGCCGCGCTCTTTTCGCGATCCTCGATGGCAGTGGCGATCAGGCAGCCGCCTCCCTGCAACAGTTTGGCCGACAGGGCCACGTCGAGCCGCGCGTCGACGAGCACCCGCAGCGGCTGGCGCTCGCACGGCACGGCCCGCACTGTGAGCTGCGGATCGTCCTCCCGCACGGTGCCGATGCCGGTGAGCACTGCGCACGCACGCGCGCGCCAGCGATGTCCGTCGCGCCGCGCCGCGTCTGCGGTGATCCACTGGCTGACGCCATTGTTCAGCGCGGTCTTGCCGTCGAGGGTGCTCGCGGTCTTCAGCCGCACCCACGGGCGCCCGCGTGTCATGCGGGACACGAAGCCGATGTTGAGTTCGTGCGCGTCGGCCGCGAGCAGGCCCGTGGTGACGGTGATGCCCGCGGCGCGGAGGCGGGCGACCCCGCTGCCGGCGACGAGCGGATTCGGATCTTCCATCGCCGCGACGACCCGCGTGATGCCGGCGGCGATCAGCGCGTCGGCACACGGGGGTGTGCGTCCGTGATGGGTGCAGGGTTCGAGCGTCACGTAGGCGGTCGCGCCACGCGCCGTGTCGCCGGCGGCACGCAGCGCGAGGACTTCGGCGTGCGGCTCGCCGGCGCGCTGATGCCAGCCTTCGCCGACAATGCTGCCATCCTTCACCAGGACGCAGCCGACCCGCGGGTTCGGCGTCGTTGTCTCGAGTCCGCGCTCGGCCAGTTGCAGCGCGCGGGCCATCGCGACATGGTCAGCTTCGGAATAGGTCATTCTCGGAGGTCGGTTCCGGGGGGTCTGCGGGGCGATTGCGTTTGGGGCGCGCCTTGACTTCGCGAATCACTTCGGCGAATTCGTCGACGTCGGCGAAGTTGCGATAAACCGAGGCAAAACGGATGTAGGCGACCTTGTCGAGCTTCTTCAGTTCGCGCATGACGAGTTCGCCGACTTTCTCGCTCGGCACTTCCTGTTCGCCGAGCGCCAGCAGTTTCGCCTCGATGCGATCGACCGCCGCGTCGAGCGCTTCGAGCGTGACCGGCCGCTTGCGCAACGCGAGTTTCATGCTGCCGGCAAGCTTGTCGTGCTCGAACTCGCTGCGGTTGCCATTGCGCTTGACGATGTGCGGCATCTTCAGGTCGATGCGCTCGTACGTCGTGAAGCGCTTGTCGCACTTCGGGCACCGCCGGCGGCGGCGAACCACTTCGCCGCCTTCGTTCTCACGCGTGTCGGCGACCTGGGTGTTCGGGTCGCCGCAGAAGGGGCATTTCATGATCGGTGCCGGGATGCTGCGGCCCCGACCTGAACGGCAGGCGGAAAACCGCCGCCGCGCGCCAGCGCGTGCCCGTGGTTCAGGCGGAGTCGCCTATTTTCCATACACCGGGTGACGGGCGCACAGTTCGGCGACCTTGGCCCGGACACCCGCGAGGACTGCCTCGTCCTGCGGTGCGTCGAGGACATCGGCGATCAGGTGTGCGACCTGCTCGGCTTCGATCTCGGTGAAGCCGCGAGTCGTCATTGCCGGCGAGCCGATGCGAATGCCGGAGGTGACGAAAGGCTTTTCGGGATCCTTCGGGATCGAGTTCTTGTTCACCGTGATATGCGCCGAGCCGAGCACCGCTTCGGCGGCCTTGCCGGTGATGTTTTTCGAGCGCAGGTCGACGAGGAAGACGTGGCTTTCGGTGCGGCCCGAGATGATGCGCAGGCCGCGCTCCTCGCCGAGCACGCGGGCCATCACGCGCGCATTCGCGATGACCTGTTCCTGGTAGTCGCGGAACTGCGGGGTCAGCGCTTCCTTGAAGGCTACCGCCTTGGCGGCGATGACATGCATCAGCGGGCCGCCCTGCAGCCCCGGGAAGATCGCCGAGTTGATGGCTTTCTCGTGTTCGGCCTTCATCAGGATGATGCCGCCACGCGGGCCGCGCAGCGTCTTGTGCGTCGTCGAGGTCACGACGTCGGCGTGCGGCACCGGGTTCGGATAGTAACCGGCGGCGATCAGGCCGGCGTAGTGCGCCATGTCGACCCAGAAGATCGCGCCGATTTCCTTGGCGATCTTCGCGAAGCGCTCGAAGTCGATACGCAGCGAATAGGCGGAAGCGCCGGCGATGATGATGCGCGGCTTGTGCCCGCGCGCAAGCCGTTCCATCGCGTCGTAGTCGATCTCTTCCTTTTCGTCGAGGCCGTAGGCGACGACGTTGAACCACTTGCCGGACATGTTGAGCGGCATGCCATGGGTGAGGTGACCGCCTTCGGCGAGGCTCATGCCCATGATCGTGTCGCCGGGTTTGGCGAAAGCCATCAGCACCGCCTGGTTCGCCTGCGAGCCGGAGTTCGGCTGGACATTCGCGGCCTCCGCGCCGAACAGCTTCTTGATGCGGTCGATCGCGATCTGCTCGGCGACATCGACGTGCTCGCAACCGCCGTAGTAGCGCTTGCCCGGGTAGCCTTCGGCGTACTTGTTCGTCAGCTGGGAACCCTGAGCCTCCATCACGGCGTGGGAAACGTAGTTTTCCGAAGCGATGAGTTCGATGTGGTCTTCCTGGCGGCGGTTTTCGGCCTGGATGGCTGCCCACAGTTCGGGGTCGACCTTGGCGAGGGTATCTTGCGCAGAGAACATGAGACGGGCTCGAAGCGATTGGTTTTAAAAGCGGATATTAGCACGCACCGCAAGCGGTCATGGTGAGGCAAGCATTCGCCCGCAGCCGCGCGGATATCCCTTGCGCACGCGTGGCCCGGCACAGCCGCCCTGCCGATCGGAGGCGGCTGTGCCGAGCCGGACCGTCAGGTGTTCGGCAACTCGTCGCGGGCGGCTGCAAGGTGAGCCTGGTCGGCCCATGCCAGGAGGTGCCAGCGGCAGCCGTCGAACTCGATCCAGTTGAGCGCGGCGTTGGGAATCGTGAAGTCGCGCGGCGCGTCGAGCGCCTTGCCGGTCGCGAGGCGATGGGCGATGTCGAGCACGCCGCCGTGCGTGACGACCAGCGTCTGCCGGCCTGCATGACGGGCGGCGATACGGTCAAGTGCGCGGTGGATGCGCGCCGCAAAGGCGCCGAGGCTCTCGCCGTCGCCACAAAAGGCGAAATCGGGGTCGCGGGCGTGGAAGCGGGCGAAGTCCTGCGGGAACCGCTCGCGGGCTTCGTCGTAGGTGAGGCCCTGGAATACCCCGTAGTGCCGTTCGCGCAGTTCGGGTTCGAGCGTCGCCCCGAACCCGAGCGTGCGGCCCGCCGCCGCCGCGGTCTGCTGCGCGCGGCGCAGGTCGCTGCAGTAGAACGCGGCGAAGCGGTGTCCGGCGAGGCTCGCGGCGGTCGCTTCGGCCTGGACGTGACCGATTTCGTTGAGCGGCACGTCCAGGTGTCCCTGCAGGCGTCTTTCCGCATTCCATGCGGTTTCGCCGTGCCGGACAAGGCACAGCCGGGTGTTACGCCTTACTTCCATGCGCCGCCGCCCCCTTCTTCTCCCCATCCGCCCGCACCGCCTGCCGGCTGCTGGATCTGGATGGTGTCGAGATCGATCTTGGTCTTCTCGTCCAGCCCGCCGGTGACCAGCTCGGGGAAGGCGATGATGAGGCCGACCATGAAGATCTGGATGATCACGAACGCGATCGAGCCGCGATAGATGTCGCCGGTCTTGAAACCCTCGATGCGCTTGTTCGTGATGCGGTCGAGATAGGCGGAGCTCGGCGCGACGCTGCGCAGGTAGAACAGCGCGAAGCCGAACGGCGGCGTCAGGAAGGAGGTCTGCAGGTTCACCGCGATGATCACGCCGAACCAGATCAGGTCGATCCCCATCTTGTCCGCGACCGGGCCGAGCAGCGGCAGCAGGATGAAGGCGATCTCGAAGAAGTCGATGAAGCAGCCGAGGAAGAAGATCACCGCATTGACGAACAGCAGGAAGCCGAGCTGGCCGCCGGGCAGCCGATCGAACAGGTGCTCGACCCACTTCTGGCCGTCCACCGCGGTGAACACGAAGCTGAAGATCGTCGAGCCGACGAGGATGAACATCACGAAGATCGACAGCCGCGAGGTGGATTCGAGGGCCTGGATCAGCGTCTTGAGATCCAGACGGCCGCGCGTCGTCGCCATCACTAGTGCACCGACCGCGCCCATCGCCCCGCCTTCGGTCGGCGTCGCGACGCCGAGGAAAATCGTACCGAGCACGAGGAAGATCAGGATCAGCGGCGGGATCAGCACGAAGGTGACGCGTTCGGCGATGCGCGACAGCAGGCCGAGCTTGAGTACGCGGTTGAAAACGGCGAGAACCAGCGCGAAGATGGTGCCGAAAGTCAGGGCGACGACGATGGTTTCGTCGAGCGCCGGCGCCAGGACTTCCTTGCCTTCGAGCCAGGTCAGGACCGCCTGGTAGTTCTGCCCGAGTGCGACCGAGACCGCGGTGACGAGGATCGCGAGGATGCCGAGCGAGCGCAGGCCGGAGCTGCCGTCGGGTTCACGATAGACCAGCGCCTCGGGCGGCAGGGCCGGCACCATCTTCGGCTTGAAGATGGCCAGGCCGATGACGAAGAGCGCGTAGAGGCCGACCAGTGCGAGAGCCGGAATCATCGCGCCCTTGTACATGTCGCCGACGCTGCGGCCGAGCTGGTCGGCCATGACGATCAGCACCAGCGACGGTGGGATCGCCTGCGCGAGCGTACCGGATGCGGTGATGACGCCCGCTGCGATCGGACGGCTATAGCCGTAGCGCATCATGATCGGCAGAGAGATCAGTCCCATCGAGATCACCGACGCGGCGACGACGCCGGTCGTCGCGGCAAGCAGCGCACCGACGAAGATGACCGCCAGGGCGAGGCCGCCGCGGATCGGGCCGAAAACCTGTCCGACCGTCTCGAGCAGATCCTCGGCCATGCCACTTCGTTCGAGAATCAGCCCCATCAACGTGAAGAACGGGATCGCCAGCAGGGTGTCGTTCTGCATGATGCCGAACACGCGCAGCGGCAGCGCCTGGAAGAGGGTCGCGGGGATCAGGTCGAGTTCGAGGCCGATGAAGCCGAAGAACAAACCGCAGGCGGACAGCGAAAAGGCAACCGGGAAACCCGACAGCAGGAAGAAGATGATGACCCCGAACATGATCGGGGCGATGTTGGCGGAGACGAATTCAATCATTTTTGGGGCTCGCCGGCAGCGTTGTGTTCAGGGGTGTCGCCGAGCGCGGCGTGGACGTGGTCTTCGGTGTCGTCAGTCCCGGAGTGAGCGAGGCAGTCGGGACCCTGGCCAATCAGGAATGCGACACGCTTGATCAGTTCGGAGACCGCCTGCAGGCCGAGCAGCGCAAAGCCGCCCGGCACCATCGCGTATACCGGCCAGCGGATCAGGCCGCCCGCATTGGAGGACATCTCGCCGGAAACGTAGGCGCCGTAGACGACCGGCCACGAGAAAGTGATCATGAAGTAGCACAACGGCAGCAAGAAGACGATGATGCCGAAGATGTCCACGTAATTGCGTACGCGGGGACTCAGCTTGTTGGCGATGACGTCGATGCGCACGTGGGCGTTCTGCAGGAATGCGTAGCCGGCGCCGAGCATGAACACGGCGGCGAACAGATACCACTGGATTTCGAGGAAGGCGTTCGACCCGATGTTGAACGCCTTGCGCGCGACGGCGTTGCCGGCGCTGATCAGCGCGGTGGCAAGAATGAGCCAGATGATCGACTTGCCGATCAGTCGGCCTATCGCGTCGATCCCTTGTGACAACTTGAGCAGAATTCCCATCGGGTGTTTACCTGGAACGTGGGGAAGATACACAAGCACCAGCCTTTGCGGGCCAGGCTCGCCGGGGGGGCGATGCTACAGCCCCGTGCCGGGCGGTGGAAGCGCAAACGGCCCGCCGAGGCGGGCCGTCCGGGGACGGATCAGAGCTTCTGTGCTGCCATGTACTGGTCGAAGCTGCCTTCGGCGATGCCCTGCCACTGGTACGCGTCGGCCTGGAAGCGCGAGTAGTCGGCGTAGACCTTCTTCCAGTTCGCGTTCTTGCTGTTCAGTTCGGCATAGACTTCGCGCGAGGCCTTGAACGCGGCGTCCATCACGTCCTTCGGCAGGCGCTGGAGCTTGGCGCCTTCTCCGATGAGTTGCTTGAGCGCGGTCGGGTTGCGGGCGTCGTAGCGCGCCAGGACTTCGACGTGGGCGTCGGATGCGGCTTGCCGAACGATGGCCTTGTACTCGTTCGACAGTGCATTGTAGGCCTTGCTATTGACCATCAGCGAAAACTGGGTGCTGCCTTCCCACCAGGCCGGATAGTAGTAATTCTTGGCGACCTTGTGCAGCCCGAGTTTCAGGTCGTCATAGGGGCCGATCCATTCGGCGGCATCGACGGTGCCCTTTTCGAGCGCCTGGTAGATCTCGCCGGCCGGGATGTTCTGCGGCACGGCGCCGAGCTTGGTGATCACGCGACCGGCGAAGCCCCCGATGCGGATCTTCATGCCGTTCAAGTCGGCCACCGACTTGATTTCCTTGCGGTACCAGCCACCCATCTGGGCGCCTGAATTGCCCATCGGGAAATTGATGATGTTGAACTGGGCGTAGAACTCGCGCAGCAGCTTGAGCCCGTTGCCCTCGTACATCCAGGCAGTCATCTGGCGAGCGTTCATGCCGAACGGAATCGCGCAGTCGAGCGCGAAGGTTTCGTCCTTGCCGAAGAAATAGTAAGGCGCCGTGTGGGCGCACTCGATGGTGTCCTGCTGCAGGGCGTCGACGACGCCGAAAGCCGGAACGAGTTCGCCGGCTGCATGCACGCTGACGGTGAATTTCCCGCCGGTCGCCTCGGTGACGTTCTTGGCGAAACCTTCGGCGCCGCCGAAGAGGGTGTCCAATGATTTCGGGAAGCTCGATGCCAGGCGCCAGCGGAGGTTCTGCTGGGCATGGACGATGGCCGGGGCGGAACCCGCGGCGAGGACTCCGGCGATACCTGCATTTTTCAGAAATGAACGACGTTCCACGATGTCTCCCTTGACCTTCCGCTGTTGGAATGGCGCTGAGAGTACAAGGGTTCGCACGGCGGCGAAATTCGCGGGAAACCCTAATATCCGGTGTTTCGGCCGGGCCGGAAAGGTTCGTGCGGCTGCAGCTGCGGGGGTACGACGGTGCTGTCCGTGCCGGCGGGTAGGCGGAAAGGGACTTTCCGCCTACCCGGCCTTGCTGCCGGCGGACGCTCCGGCCCGTGTGTTACAGCTTCTGCCCGGCCATGTACTGGTCGTAGCTGCCTTCGGCGAGCGGCGTCCATTGGTACTGCGCCTGCATGAAGCGCGAGTAGTCGGCGTAGATCTTCTTCCAGTTCGGATTCTTGTCGTTCAGCTCGGCATAGACTTCGCGCGACGCCTTGAAGGCCGCGTCCATGACCTCCTTGGGCAGCCGCCTGAGCTTGGCGCCTTCGGAAATCAGCTGCTTGAGCGCGGCCGGGTTGCGTGCGTCGTAACGGGCCTGGGTGACGACGTGCGAATCCGAGGCCGCTTGGCGCACGATCGACTTGTACTCGTTCGACAGCCCGTTGAAGGCCTTTGCGTTGATGTACAGCGTGGTCTGTGCGCTGCCCTCCCACCACGCCGGGTAGTAGTAGTACGGCGCGACGCGGTGCAGGCCGAGCTTGAGGTCGTCGTGCGGGCCGACGAACTCGGTCGCGTCGATCGTGCCTTTTTCCAGCGCCGAGTAGATCTCGCCGGCCGGAATGTTCTGCGACACCACGCCGAGTTTCGCCAGCACGCGCCCGCCGAAGCCGCCGATGCGCATCTTCATGCCGTTGAAATCGGCGACGGACTTGATTTCCTTGCGGTACCAGCCGCCCATCTGGGCGCCGGTGTTGCCCATCGGCAGGCTGATGATGTTGTAGGGCGCGTAGAACTCGCGCAGCAGCTTCTGGCCATTGCCCTCATACATCCATGCCGTGAGCTGGCGCGCGTTCATGCCGAACGGGATTGCGCAGTCGAACGCGAATGCTTCGTCCTTGCCGAAAAAATAATAGGGCGCCGTGTTCGCGCATTCGATCGAGCCCTGTTGCAGTGCATCGACGACGCCGAAGGCCGGGACCAGTTCGCCAGCGGCATGCACGGTGACGGTGAACTTGCCGCCGGTCGATTCGGCGACGTTCTTCGCGAAAGTCTCGGCGGCGCCGATCAGCGTATCCAGCGACTTCGGGAAGCTCGACGCGAGGCGCCAGCGGATGTTTTCCTGCGCATGGACGATCGCCGGTGCGCTAGCGCCGGCGAGCACGCCGGCGAGGCCCGCGCTTCTGAGAAATTTTCGACGTTCCACGATCTCTCCTTGTTGTGCTTTATGAATTTCCGGCAATGCCGGCGAGATCCCCCGAGGGGTGGTGCGGGCGCGGCGCCGCAGAGGAACGCCGCGCCGCTTCATAGGCCACACGGCCATCCGTGGCACCACGCCACGGCGATGGGGTGCGGCGCGTTCAGCGGCCGGCGATCTTCATGCGCTCGATGAGCACCGAGCCGCAATGCTTCGAGCCGCGCGGCAACGCGTCATTGCCGATCGCGACAATGTTGCGGAACATGTCGCGCAGGTTGCCGGCGATTGTGATTTCCTCGACCGCGTGCTTGATCTTGCCTTTTTCGACCCAGTAGCCGGCGGCGCCGCGCGAGTAGTCGCCGGTGACGTAATTGACGCCGTGGCCGAGGAGTTCGGTGACGACGAGGCCGCGGTCCATGTGCTTGACGAGTGCCGGGAAGTCCATGTCGCCGGCGCCGACGATGAGGTTGTGCGAGCCGCCGGCGTTGCCGGTCGTCTGAAGCCCGAGCTTGCGTGCCGAATAGGTCGACAGGAAATAGCCTTGCAGCACGCCGTCGCTGACCACCTCGCGATCGTGCGTCGCGACGCCGTCGCTGTCGAACGGGCTCGAGCCGAAGCCTTTCGGAACGTGGGGGCGCTCGGAGATGTTCACGATTGGCGAGAACACCGGCTGGCCGAGGCTGTCGAGCAGGAACGACGATTTGCGGTACAGCGAGCCGCCGCTGACCGCGTGGACGAAATTCCCGACCAGCGCGACCGCCAGCGGCGCTTCGAACAACACCGGCGCCTCGCAGGTCTTGATCTTGCGCGCGCCGAGGCGGGCGAGGGCCCGTTCGGCCGCACGTCGTCCAACCAGATCGCTCGCCATCAGGTCGGCCGCGTCGCGGCGCGAGTCGTACCAGTATTCGCGCTGCATGCCGTCGCCTTCGCCGGCGATGACCGAGCACGAGATGCTGTGGCGCGAACTGGCGTAGCCGCCGATAAAGCCGGCGCTGTTCGCCGAGACGAAGTGCGATTCCTGCGTCGAGACGCTCGCCCCTTCGGAGTTCGTGATCTTCGGGCTCACGGCGAACGCCGCCTCCTCGCACTGTCGCGCGGCGGTGATCGCGTCCTCGACGCTGAGCCGCCACGGGTGGTAGAGGTCGAGGTCCGGGCAGTCCTTTGCCATCAGCTCCGGGTCGGCGAGGCCGGCGCAGGGGTCGGGCGCGGTGAAGCGGGCGATCGAGACGGCGGCCTCGACGGTCGCCTTCAGCGCCGCCTTCGAAAAATCCGAAGTGCTCGCATGGCCACGCTGCTGGCCGACATAGATCGTGACGCCGATGCCCTTGTCGCGGTTGTATTCGATCGTGTCGACTTCGCCTTTGCGTACCGTCGCCGACTGGCCGAAGCCTTCGGAAACATCGGTTTCGCATGCCGTTGCGCCGCGTTTTTTCGCGAATTTCAGCACATCGGCGGCGATTTCGTGCAGCCGGTCGGGGGAGAACGAGAAGCCTTGAGCGGACATGGGCGGGAGACCAGGGAGCAAAGGCTATAATCTTACCCCGTTCCCACGCACTGTACTTTTCATGATCCACGCCGACCACGACGACAACCTCCCCGACGACGAGGAAGGGCTGCCGCTGCCGCCAAGCAAGAGCCAGCGCAAGCGCGACATGCACGCGCTGCAGGATCTCGGCGAGCAACTGGTCGCGCTGTCTACCGACCAGTTGAAGAAAGTGCCGATGCCCGAAGCGCTCGCCGACGCGGTGCGCGAGGCCAAGCGCATGACGAAGCACGAGGCGCGGCGGCGCCAGATGCAATACGTCGGCAAGCTGATGCGCCACATCGATCCCGAGCCGATCCAGGCGCAGCTCGACGTGTTCAACGGCCTGTCGAAGGCCGAGGTCGCGCGCCAGCACCGGCTCGAGCGCCTGCGCTCCGATCTGCTCGACGACGAGAAGGTGCTGCAGAGGATCGCCGAGACCTGGCCGGAGGCGGATTTCCAGCAGCTGCGCACCTTGCGCCGCAATGCGTTGAAGGAGCGCGAGCAGAACAAGCCGCCGCGCGCGTTCCGCGAGCTGTTCCGCGTGCTGCGCGACCTCGAGGCCGGCGCCGCCGCGGGCCCGGCGGACGAGCCGCAGGATGACGACGAAGAGTGAGCACGGCCGGGTGTTCTGGCGGTGCCGGATGATCCAAAGGGGATTCTCATGAGTGACGAAATCACGATCGGCCTGGTGTCGATCAGCGACCGCGCCTCCGACGGCACGTACCAGGACCAGGGCATTCCGGCGCTGCGCGAGTGGCTCGATCGCGCGCTGACCTCGCCATGGCGCGCCGAAATGCGGCTGATTCCAGACGAGCGGCCGACGATCGAGCGCACGCTGATCGAGCTTGCCGACGCCGCCGGCTGCGCGCTGATCCTGACCACCGGCGGCACCGGACCCGCGCCGCGCGACGTCACGCCGGAAGCGACGCTCGCGGTCGGCGAAAAGGAGATGCCCGGCTTCGGCGAGGAGATGCGTCGGATCAGCCTCAACTTCGTGCCGACCGCGATCCTGTCGCGGCAGGTCGCCGTGATCCGCGGCAAGAGCCTGATCGTCAATCTGCCCGGACAGCCGAAATCGATCCGTGAAACGCTCGAAGGACTGCGCGCCGCCGACGGCTCGGTGAGTCACGTCGGCATCTTCGCAGCGATTCCGTACTGCATCGACCTGATCGGCGGGCCGTACGTCGAGACCGATGACGAAGTCATCAAGGCCTTCCGTCCGAAGCAGGCGATCCGGCCGAAAAAGGCCTGAATCGGAACCCTGGCGGGACGCTGCTGGCGCAGGAACGGGCGATCTTCGGCTAGAATCGTTCGCTTGCCAACGCTGCTCAACAGAGTTTCGCCATGTCTGCCTCAGTCAAGCTTCACATCGATGATGTCCGCATCCAGGAGATCAAGGAACTGATTCCGCCCGCCCACGTGCTGCGCGAATTTCCGGCGACGCCAAAGGCGGCCGAAGTCGCGTACGAGGCGAGGCAGGGGATCCACCGCATCCTGTTCGGCGCTGACGACCGCCTGCTGGTCGTCGTCGGGCCGTGCTCGATCCACGATCTGGACGCGGCGCTCGAATACGCGCGCAAGCTCAAGGTCGAGGCCGCGCGCCACAAGGACGACCTGCTCGTCGTGATGCGGGTGTATTTCGAGAAGCCGCGCACGACGGTCGGCTGGAAAGGCCTGATCAACGATCCCTACCTCGACAACAGCTTCCGCATCAACGAAGGCGTGCGGCTCGCGCGCAAGCTGCTGTGGGAGATCAACGAGATGGGGCTGCCCGCGGGCACCGAGTTCCTCGACATGATCACACCGCAGTACATCGCCGACCTGATCGCGTGGGGCGCGATCGGCGCGCGCACGACCGAAAGCCAGGTGCACCGCGAGCTGGCGTCCGGGCTGTCGTGCCCGGTCGGCTTCAAGAACGGCACCGACGGCAACGTCAGGATCGCTGTCGACGCGATCAAGGCCGCACAGTCGCCGCATCATTTCCTCTCCGTGACGAAGGCGGGGCATTCGGCGATCGTCACGACGCTCGGCAACGAGGACTGCCACGTCATCCTGCGTGGCGGCAAGAGCACCAACTACGACGCCGTCAGCGTCGATGCAGCCTGCAAGGAGCTCGCCGCTTCGGGCGTGCCGGGCAAGGTGATGATCGACTTCTCGCACGCCAACAGCCGCAAGCAGCACCGCCTGCAGATCGAGGTCGCGCGCGACGTCGGCGCGCAGATGGCAGCCGGCGACGACCGCATCATCGGCGTGATGGTCGAGTCGCACCTGAAGGAAGGGCGCCAGGACCTGATCCCGGGCAAGGAGCTCGAGTACGGCAAGAGCATTACCGACGCGTGCCTGGGCTGGGAAGACAGCGTCACGGTGCTCGAAATCCTCGCCGAGGCGGTACGTCAGCGCCGCGTCAAACGCGCCGACCTGGAGTGACGCGGCGATCGGGTAGCTGCCGCGCCGGCGGTTGAGGGCCGGGATCATGTACGCGCCGACCTGCCGCAAAACGCCGCGCCTTCCCGGTCCGCGCGCGATGGATGCCGGGGTCGGCGCCTGAAGCCGCAGCGTCGATCCTCCGCATCGGGCACAGCGCGTGTCGCGCAAGATCATCCACTGCGATTGCGACTGCTTCTACGCGGCCGTCGAGATGCGCGACGATCCGTCGCTCGTCGGCCGCCCGCTCGCGGTCGGCGGCAAGCCCGGCGAGCGCGGTGTCGTTGCGACGTGCAACTACGAGGCGCGCGCTTTCGGTGTGCGTTCGGCGATGTCGAGTGCGCACGCGCTGCGGCTGTGCCCGCACTTGCTGCTGTTGCCGCCGGACTTCACCCGCTACCGTGCGGCGTCGCGCCAGATCCTCGCGATCTACCGCGAATACACCGCGCTCGTCGAACCGCTGTCGCTCGACGAGGCCTATCTCGACGTCACCGCCGTCGATCGCTGCCGCGGCAGCGCGACGCTGATGGCGCAGGAGATCCGCAGCCGCATCCATGACGAAGTCGGCATCACCGCGTCGGCGGGCATCGCACCGAACAAGTTCGTCGCGAAGGTCGCGAGCGACTGGAGGAAGCCAAACGGGCAGTTCGTCGTGCGCCCGGAAGAGGTCGACGCCTTCGTCGCCGAGTTGCCGGTGAAGAAGATCTTCGGCGTCGGCAAGGTCACCGCCGAGCGCCTGCTGCGGCTGGGAGTGGAGACGTGCGGCGATCTGCGCGGCTGGAGTCTCGCCGATCTGACGCGCGAATTCGGCAGCTTCGGCGCGAACCTGCACCGGCTGTGCCGCGGCATCGATGACCGGCCGGTCGCGCCCGACCGCGAGCGCAAATCCCTGTCGGTGGAGACGACCTACAACCGCGACCTTCCCGACCTGCAGGCCTGCCTCGAGGCCTTGCCGGCGCTCGTCGAGGAATTCTCGCGCCGCATGACGCGGCTGCGCGACGGCGAGACGGTGCACAAGGTTTTCGTCAAGGTGAAGTTCTCGGATTTCACGCAGACGACGGCGGAATGCGTCGATCCGGCGCCCGTCGCCGAAACCTGGACACGGCTGCTCGCCGAAGGCCACCGCCGCCGCGGCCTGCCGGTACGTCTGCTTGGCGTCGGCGTGCGCTTCGCTGCCTGCGCGGCGCCGGACCCGCAGCTTCCGCTGTTCGCGGACGCCGACGGGGCGGAGTGAGGCGAACTTCAGGCGTTCTTGCCTTTCTGCCACAGCACGTCGCCGCGGCCGGCGGCACGGTTGAGCACGCGGCCGAGCACGAACAGCAGGTCGGAAAACCGGTTCAGATACTGGCGCGGCCCGTCGTTGACCGCTTCTTCCTGTCCCAGTGCAACGATCGCGCGTTCCGCCCGGCGGCAGACCGTGCGCGCGAGGTGCGCGAGCGCCGCGGCGCGGCTGCCGCCGGGCAGGATGAAGTCCTTCAGCGGTTCGAGCGGTTCGTTGAGCCGGTCGAGTTCGGTCTCGAGCTTGTCGACATGCTTTTGGCTGATCATGCTCATGCCGGGGATGCAGATCTCGCCGCCGAGGTCGAAGAGATCATGCTGCACGTCGGTCAGCAGCGCCTGCACGTCGTCCGGCAGGTCCTCGCACAGCAGCAGCCCGACGACCGCGTTCAGTTCGTCGACTTCGCCGAGCGTGTCGATACGCCGGCTGTTCTTCGCCACACGCTTGCCGTCGCCCAGCCCGGTCGTCCCGGCGTCGCCGGTGCGGGTGTAGATCTTCGAGAGCCGATGTCCCATTTTCTCGTCTTCCTGTGCAGTTGGGGTCGGCCGATTATAGGCGAAGCCTCTCGGCCTCCTTTCATCCGTTAGAATTGCCGTTTTACGAATTCCGCTGTGTCGATCCGATCAGTCCAGGCGAACCTCACCCATGAAAAGCGCTGAAATCCGCGAGAAGTTCCTGAAGTTCTTCGAATCCAAAGGTCACCAGATCGTCGCCTCCAGTTCGCTGGTGCCGCACGACGATCCGACGCTGCTGTTCACCAACGCCGGGATGAACCAGTTCAAGGACGTCTTCCTCGGCTTCGACAAGCGGCCGTACAGCCGCGCGACGACGTCGCAGAAATGCGTGCGCGCCGGCGGCAAGCACAACGACCTCGAGAACGTCGGCTACACGGCGCGGCATCACACCTTTTTCGAGATGCTGGGCAACTTCAGCTTCGGCGACTATTTCAAGCGCGACGCGATCACGTATGCGTGGGAACTGCTGACCGACGAGTTCAGGCTGCCGAAGGACAAGCTGTGGGTCACCGTCTACGCCGAGGATGACGAGGCCTACGATATCTGGACGAAGGAAGTCGGCGTGCCCGCCGAGCGCGTGATCCGCATCGGCGACAACAAGGGCGCCCGCTACGCGTCCGACAACTTCTGGATGATGGGCGACACCGGGCCGTGCGGACCCTGTACCGAGATCTTCTACGACCACGGCCCCGAGATCCGGGGCGGTCCGCCGGGATCGCCCGATGAGGACGGCGACCGCTACATCGAGATCTGGAACAACGTCTTCATGCAGTTCAACCGCGACGAGGCCGGCGTGATGCATCCGCTGCCCAAGCCCAGCGTCGACACCGGCATGGGCCTCGAGCGCGTCTCGGCCGTGCTGCAGCACGTGCATAGCAACTACGAGATCGATCTGTTCCAGAACCTGATCCGCGCGGCGGCGCGCGAGACCGCGTGCGCGGACCTCGACAGCCCTTCGCTGCGCGTGATCGCGGACCACATCCGGGCGTGCTCGTTCCTGATTGCCGACGGCGTGATCCCTGGCAACGAAGGGCGCGGCTACGTGCTGCGCCGCATCATCCGGCGCGCGATCCGCCACGGCTACAAGCTCGGTGCGCGGGCCGCGTTCTTCCACCGGCTGGTGCCGGACCTGGTCGCCGAGATGGGCGCGGCGTACCCGGAGCTGAAGGCCGGGCAGGCGCGCGTCGCCGACGTGCTGAAGCAGGAAGAGGAGCGCTTCTTCGCGACGATCGAGAACGGCATGGCGATTCTCGAAACCGAGCTCGCCGCGATGACGGCGGCCGGTAACCAGACGTTCAACGGCGAGACCGCGTTCAAGCTGCACGACACCTACGGCTTTCCGCTGGATCTCACGGCGGACGTCTGTCGCGAACGCGAAGTCACCGTCGACGCGGCGGCGTTTGGCGCCGCGATGGCGCGGCAGAAGGAGCAGGCGCGTGCTGCCGGCAAGTTCCGCATGGCCGCGAACCTCGAATACGAGGGGCCGGAAACCGTGTTCCACGGCTACGAACGGCTCGAGGAGCGCGGCAAAGTGCTCGCGCTGTACAAGGACGGCGCCTCGGTCGCGGAACTCCAGGAAGGCGACATCGGCGTCGTCGTGCTCGACAACACGCCGTTCTACGCCGAGTCCGGGGGCCAGGTCGGCGACCGCGGCGAACTGCGCGGCAGCGCCGGCATCTTCGCAGTCGAGGACACGCAGAAGATCCAGGCGGCGGTGTTCGGCCACCACGGCGTCGTCAAGACCGGCAGCCTCTCGGTCGGGCAGGAACTCGTCGCGCGTGTCGACGGCGAGGCGCGCGCGAGCACGCAGCGCAACCATTCGGTCACGCACCTGATGCACAAGGCGCTGCGCGAAGTGCTCGGGGGGCATGTGCAGCAGAAGGGCTCGCAGGTCGACCCCGACAAGACGCGCTTCGACTTCGCGCACACCGCGCCGCTGTCGCCCGAGGAAATCCGCGAGGTCGAAGAGATCGTCAACGCCGAGATCCTCGCCAACGTCGCGACCGAGGCGCGGGTGATGCCGATCGACGAAGCCCAGAAGTCGGGCGCGATGATGCTGTTCGGCGAAAAGTACGGCGACGAGGTGCGGGTGCTCGCGATCGGCTCGAGCAAGGAACTGTGCGGCGGCACGCATGTGGCCCGCACCGGCGACATCGGCCTGTTCAAGATCGTCTCGGAAGGCGGCGTAGCGGCCGGCGTGCGCCGCATCGAGGCGGTGACCGGCGCGAACGCGCTGCGCTACGCGCAGGAGCAGGAGCGGCGCGTGCAGGGCATTTCGGCGCTGCTGAAAGTGCAGCCCGACGAGGTCGCGGAGCGCATCGGCGCGATCCTCGACAACGTGCGCGCGCTCGAGAAGGAGCTTGCGCGGACGAAGTCACGGCTTGCCGCGAGCCAGGGCGACGAGCTCGTCGCGCAGGCGGTCGAGGTGCGGGGCGCGAAAGTGCTCGCCGCGATGCTCGAAGGCGCCGACGTCGCGACGCTGCGCGAGACGCTCGACAAGCTCAAGGACAAGCTCAAGTCGGCAGTGATCGTGCTTGCGGCGGTCGCCGACGGGCGCGTGAGCCTGATCGCGGGGGTCACGGCCGATCTGACTGCGAAGCTGAAGGCCGGCGAACTCGTGAACATGGTCGCGCAGCAGGTCGGCGGCAAGGGCGGCGGTCGCCCGGACATGGCGCAGGCAGGCGGCACCGAACCGGCGCATCTGCCGGCAGCGCTCGCGTCGGTCAAAGCCTGGGCCGAAGCGCGCCTCTGATCGCCCCCGCTTCCGGAAAAAGCCGCCTGCGGGCGGCTTTTTTTCGGTTCCAATCGGCAGCGCGTCGACGGCACCCGCGGCCGGCCGTCCCTTCGCAGGCGGGGCGGGTCGCTCAGAACGGCAGTTGCACGCCCGGCCAGACGCCTTCGATCGCGCGCCTGAAATCCGCCTGGATGCGCTCGATCGCTTGCTGCGAGTCGGCTTCGAAGCGCAGCACGACGACCGGCGTCGTGTTCGACGGCCGCGCGAGGCCGAAGCCGTCGGCGTATTCGACGCGCACGCCGTCGATCGTGACGACATCGCTGGCGTCGTCGAAGCGCGCGGACTCCTTCAGCCGGCGCACGAGCTCGAACGGCTCGCCTTCGGCCATCTTGATATTGAGCTCGGGCGTGCTCACCGCATCGGGCAGCGCGTCGAGCACCGCGCTCGGATCGGCTGCGCGCGACAGGATCTCGAGCAGCCGCGCGCCGGCGTACAGGCCGTCGTCGAAGCCGAACCAGCGCTCCTTGAAGAACACGTGGCCACTCATCTCGCCGGCGAGCGGCGCGCCGGTTTCCCTGAGCTTCGCCTTCACGAGCGCGTGGCCGGTGTTCCACATCGTCGGCTTGCCGCCGTGCTCGCGGATCCAGCCGGCGAGGTTGCGCGTGCATTTGACGTCGTAGATGATCTCGCCGCCCGGCACGCGCGACAGCACGTCGGCGGCAAACAGCATCAGCTGGCGGTCGGGGTAGATGATCTGCCCGGCTTTCGTGACGACGCCGAGGCGGTCGCCGTCGCCGTCGAACGCGAGGCCCAGTTCGGCGTCCGTGTCGCGCAGCGCGCGGATGACGTCCTGCAGGTTCTCAGGCTTGGACGGATCGGGGTGATGGTTCGGGAACGTGCCGTCGACGTCGCAGAAGAGTTCGACGAGCTCGCAGCCGAGGCGGCGGAAGAGCTGCGGGGCGACCGCGCCGGCGACGCCGTTGCCGCAGTCGATGACGATCTTCATCGGGCGGGCGAGCTTCACGTCGGAGGTGACGCGGTCGAGATAGGCGTCGACGACCCGGGCTTCGCGCAGCTGGCCCGCGCCGTGCGCGAGATCGTTGTCGACGATGCGCCGGCGCAGGTCCTGGATCAGGTCGCCGTAGAGCGTCTCGCCGCCGAGCACCATCTTCAGGCCGTTGTAGTCGGGCGGATTGTGGCTGCCGGTGACGCTGACGCAGGAATCGGTGCCGAGATGGTAGGCGGCGAAGTACGTCAGCGGCGTCGGCACGCAGCCGATGTCGACGACATCGACGCCGGCGGCGCGGATGCCGTCGGCGAGCGCGCCCGCCAGCTCCGGTCCTGACAGACGCCCGTCACGGCCGATCGCGATCGCGCGCTGCGAGCGTTTCCTGGCCTCGGAGCCCAGCGCGTGCCCGATCGCGCGCACGGCCTCGGCGGTGAGCGTCTTGTCGACGATGCCGCGAATGTCGTAGGCCTTGAAGATCTCGGGGGCGGGCGGAGCGTAGGAGGAGGGCGTGGCGGAGTTCGGAGTAGGGGGCATGGCGCAGGCCGGTCGATGGTGGGTGAATGACGTCGGGCATTATCGCAGACCTGCCGGTGCGCGCCCTGTCCGGGCTGTTACAGCCCGTTCAGTGCATGACGTGCGGCGCGCCGTGAGCCGGGGCATGCGGGTTTTCCGGCGCCGGGGACGCGTGGTGCATGACGAGGCGCCAGCCGAGCGCTCCCCGCGTATAAACGTTGGTCGCGATCATCGGCGGCGGCAGCCGGTCCTCGCCTTCGACTGTGACGTGTTCGATCACGTTGTGGATCGTCAGCAGCATGTTCTGGCACACCACGTGGTGGGAGGTGCGCACCTGGAGGCGGACGCCGCCCGCGAACAGCTGGCGCCAGGATTCCCGCACCGCAGCGAGCCCGACCAGGCGCGGGGTGTCCGGATGCACGCAGACGACTTCGTCATCTTCCGACCAGACCGTCATCATTGCGTCGAGGTCGGAGCGTGCCAGCGCATCGTAGAACGCCGCTTCCGCTTCGGCGACCGAAGTGTAGATGGGTTTGCTCACGATGAGTTTGCTCGTCACGGGGGGCATTTTCGCCCCCGTTGATGGAACGGACTGCCGCGCGGCGGAGCCGTTCAGTGATGGCCTTTCGGATGCTCGCCGGTGAACACGTACTTCGCGCTGCAGTACGGGCACACCGCTTCGCCTTCCTTCAGCACGTCGAGAAACACCCGCGGGTGCCGCGCCCACAGCGGGGCGTCGGGGCGCGGGCAGGCGAGTGGCAGGTCGGCCGCGGTGACGGCGATCGGCTGGGTCTTGTCGCGAGTTTCGGCCATGGAGGAATCCTCAGACGTGGGTGAGCCAGCGCTCGTATTCGGGCGCGCGGCCATTGACGATATCGAAGAAGCGGGCCTGGATCTTCGCCGTGATCGGGCCGCGACGGCCTTCGCCGATCGTGCGGTTGTCGAGTTCGCGGATCGGTGTCACTTCCGCCGCCGTGCCGGTGAAGAAGGCTTCGTCGGCGATGTAGATGTCGTCGCGCGTCATGCGGCGCGACTCGACCGTGTAGCCGAATTCGCGCGCGACCTGGATCACCGAGTCGCGCGTGATGCCGGTCAGCGCCGAGGCGATCTCGGGTTCGTAGATCTTGTCGTCCTTGATGACGAAGAGGTTCTCGCCCGAGCCTTCGGCGACGAAGCCCTGGGTGTCGAGCAGCAGCGCCTCGTCGTAGCCGTCTTCGGTCGCCTCGAGGTTCGCGAGGATCGAGTTCGCATAGCTGCCGGACATCTTCGCACGCGGCATCGTGACGTTGACGTGGTGGCGGGAGTAGGACGACGTCTTGATGCGGATGCCCTTCTCGAGGCCTTCCTCGCCGAGGTATGCGCCCCACGGCCAGGCGGCGATGGCGACATGCACCGTCGCGCCGCGCGTCGAGATGCCCATCTTTTCCGAACCGTAGAATGCGAGCGGGCGCAGGTAGCAGGATTCGAGCTTGTTGGCGCGCACCACTTCCTTCTGCGCTTCCATCAGCTCTTCCTTGGAGAACGGGATCTCCATGCGGTAGATCTTGCCCGAGTTGATCAGGCGCTGCGTGTGCTCGGCGAGGCGGAAGATCGCGGTGCCGCTGGCGGTGTTGTACGCGCGCACGCCCTCGAAGACGGCCAGGCCGTAATGCAGGGAGTGGGTCAGGACGTGAGTCGTGGCTTCGCGCCACGGCACGAGTTTGCCGTCCTGCCAGATGAAACCGTCGCGGTCAGCCATGGACATGGTGCGTGTTCTCCAGCGGAAAATCAGGTTGGTGAAAGCGTCCGCGGCGAAGCGGATCAAGCGGGCGATTCTAGCGCAAAGTCCGGTATTTTTGCCGGGCTGCGGCGCGTTCGCGGCAGGTGCCGGGGCGTGCCGCCCATGCGCCCGGCAAGTCGCCGGACGGTTTTGGTGAAACAAAACGGCGGACGACGAAAAGCCGTGGGCGGCTGGGCGTCATCGCGTGCCGTCGCGACGCGACCTTCAAGGGCAGCGCCCGAGGCGCTAAAATCGCGCCTTTGCCCGGCAAGCGATGAACAGATCCTGGAAACCCAACGTCACCGTCGCGGCGATCATCGAACGCGGCGGCCGCTTCCTCGTCGTCGAGGAAGAGACCGCCGACGGATTGCGTTTCAACCAGCCGGCGGGTCATCTCGAAGAAGGGGAGTCGCTCGTCGCGGCGGCGACGCGTGAAGTGCTCGAGGAGACCGCGTACCGTTTCGCGCCGGAGTGCCTCGTCGGCGTCTACCAGTGGCCGGTGCCGGACGGCGACATCACCTACCTGCGCTTCGCCTTCGGCGGCCCGGTGCGCGGCGAGTCGACCGGCGCGAAGCTCGACGACGGCATCGTCAGGGCGGTGTGGCTGACGCCGGACGAGCTGCGCGACTGCACGCCGCGTCACCGCAGCCCGCTCGTGATGCGCTGCGTCGACGACTGGATTGCCGGGCGCCGCTACCCGCTCGAGTTCATCACGCACTACTCCGGCTGACTGCGGAACCGATGCATCGTTGGTCGTTCGTGTTCGCGATGTCCGCCTGCGGTGCCGTGCAGGCGGCGGCCTCCGTCGACGTCTGCTTCAATTACGGCTGCGCAGCGAGTGCGGAAGTCCGCTTCGCCAACGAGCGGCTCGACGAGGTCGGGCGCCTGTTTTCGGAGGCGGGCGATGCAGAGCGGGAGCGGGCGGCGATATCGCTCGCGGTCGCCGCATTGCACCGGATCGCCGGTGAACAATCGCCGATCGGCGCCGATCGTGCCGGCAATTTCCTCGATAATGGCATCGACGGGCGGATGGACTGCATCGACCACGCGACAACGACCACGCGCCTGCTGGGGCTGATGGCAAGCCGCGGCTGGCTGCGCTTTCACCGCGTGCTGGAGCCGGCGCGCCGCTCGCGCGTGATCTTCCAGCATTTTTCGGCGCTGATCGAGGAGGTCGGGCCGCCACCCCGGCCCGCGGCACCGGCCGCCCCTGTTGTTGCGGCGGGAGGCGTTCCGGATCACGTGCCGCTGTTGCTGGCGCTGTGCGACTGCCAGAATGTCATCGACGACATCTCGCGACCGCGCGACCCCGATGCGTCCCCTCCCGGTGCTGCAGGCATCGCTGCCCCGGGTGGACGTTTCGTCGTCGATAGCTGGTTCGGAAATCATGGCGAGCCGGCAGTCGTGCTGCCGCTGGCCGAATGGCTCAATGGAGAAGGACCGAATGTCCAGTAATACCGATCCCAACGGAATGAAGGTCGTCGTCGGCATGTCCGGCGGCGTCGACTCCTCGGTGACCGCGCTGCTGCTCAAGCAGCAGGGTTACGAGGTTACCGGCCTGTTCATGAAGAACTGGGAGGACGATGATGACGACGAGCACTGCTCGACGCGCCAGGATCTCGTCGATGTCGCGTCGGTCTGCGACGTCATCGGCATCGACCTCGAGGTCGTCAATTTCTCGGCCGAGTACAAGGACCGCGTGTTCGCCGATTTCCTGCGCGAATACGAGGCCGGGCGCACGCCGAACCCGGACATCCTGTGCAATTCCGAGATCAAGTTCCGCTGCTTTCTCGATCACGCGATGGCGCTCGGCGCGGACCGCATCGCCACCGGACACTATGCGCAGGTGCGCGAATGGGTCAATGACGGGCGCAGCGAATACCAGCTGCTGAAGGCCGAGGACGGCACGAAGGACCAGAGCTACTTCCTGTACCGGCTGAACCAGGCGCAGCTCGCGAAGACGCTGTTCCCTCTCGGCGCCCTCTACAAACGCGACGTGCGCCGCATCGCGGCCGAGGCCGGCCTGCATGTCGCCGGGAAGAAGGATTCGACCGGCATCTGCTTCATCGGCGAGCGGCCGTTCCGCGAATTCCTGATGCGCTACCTGCCGATGCGCCCGGGCGAGATCCGCAACCTCGACGACGGTTGCGTCATCGGCGAGCACCAGGGCCTGATGTACCACACGATCGGCCAGCGCAAGGGCTTGCACATCGGCGGCATCAAGGGCCGCCAGGACGACGCGGGCGAGCACGATGCGTGGTATGTCGCGGGCAAGGACGTGAAGGCCAATGTGCTGTACGCGGTCCAGGGGCACGAGCATCCGGCCCTGCTGAAGACTCGCCTGGCCGCGACCGACCTGCACTGGATTGCCGGCCGCGACCCGCACACGCACTGGGTATACACCGCCAAGCCGCGCTACCGGACGCCCGACATGCCGTGCGAGATCGAGGCGATCGCCGGCGGGCGCGCCGAGATCGTGTTCGCGGAACCGCAATGGGCGTTGACACCGGGGCAGAGCGTCGTCGTGTATGAATCGAAGGTGTGCCTCGGCGGCGGCGTGATCGCCTGACCGCGCCGCGCCGCTCCGGTCGGGCGCGGCCGTGACGCTCAGCGCCCGCTCTTGGGTCCGAGACTCTTGCGGAGCAGTTTTTCGATCAGCGGATTGACCGGCGCCTTCGCCGCGTTTTCGGCCCCCGGGCGGAACCGCTCGGGCGTGCCGTCGCGCTTCATCCGGCCCTGGATTTTCAGTCCGTTGAGTTTCTCGAGATCGGTGCGTTTCATCGACTTTGTCCTGGCAGGAAGCGGCCGCGTGAGCGGGCCGGTGTGGGTTCAGGGCAGGTTCATGCAGCCCTGGAAATGGCTGTGGATTCTCGCACTGTAATGTTCGCAGCGCTCGATGTATTCGCGTGTACTCTTGGGCATCGGCACCCGCGCCCGGGTGATGTGGCCGACGAGATCGCGGCCTTTGACGATCAGCTGCAGCCCGTCGGCCGCAAGCTGCAGGTCCTCCGCCGAGGTGGCGCCGACGAGCCGCGGTGCAAACGCGGCGAGCTCCTCGCCGGCCACTGCGAAATCCGCCCACACGTCGAAGATCGCCGGGTCGGTGCGCAGCGTTTCGCATTTGATCTTGGCGGCCTCGGTGAATCGGATCACCAGGCCTTCGACACCTTCGAACAGCCGCGTTCCGCCGAAAGTGCTGACGATCACCTGCGCAATGCGGTCGATGTCGCGCAGCGTCTGGGCGATCTTGATGTAGCGGCTGTCGTAGAAGGCTTCGACCGGGATCGAGAATGCACGGAACGGCTCGCCCCACAGCTCGTCGATGCCCTCTTCGCCGCTGCGATGTAGCACCATTTTGCCGAAGGTCAGCGCTTCCTGCAGACAGAAGCCGCACTCGCGCATCAAGGCGTTTTCCTCGTCAATCTCGATGCCCAGCTCCTGCAGTTCCATGAGTTTCGTGAAGATGTCGGTCGCACGGTTGAACAACGCTCCCGCGAGCATCGCTCCCTTGACCCGCTTGCGCGCAGGATCGGCCTCCGACTCGAAGGCCTGTCGCGCTTCGTTCAGCCGGCGTCCCGGGATGTTGATGCCGTGTTCGACGTGATTGAACAGCCGGCGCGTCAAGGCTTCGATCAGCTGCTTCTTTGCCCGCAGCGAGTCGGCGGGCGGATCGTAGGCCTTGATCCAGTAACCGTCGTAGTAGACGCGTTCGATGTTTTCGATGACGCGGACAGTGCCATTGGCGATCAGTGTGTTCATGGCGGGCCGTTTCGGTTCATGTAGCCGACAGTTTAGGCATGAAACCAGGGATTGTGCACTGCAAAAAACCATGTTCCGCCGTCATCCCGTATGCGGCTCGCCCCATGTTGGGCACTTCGGGCGTTTCCTGGCGCCCGCCACCCCTCAGTTACGTGAAATCGGCAGGGATCGCGGCACGCAGCACCGTCTGCGGTTCGCCTTCGCGCACTCGATTGTTGAACCACCACAACGCGCCTTTCTTGATCGTCCAGTCGGCTTCCGCACCGCACAACAGCAGCGCCGCGAGCCGCCCGAGCGTGGGCTGATGGCCAATGATGAGGCACGCGCCGCGCGCCTCCGGCCAGCGGGCCGCGGCGAGGAGATCCGCAACGCCGGCCTCGGGCCCGATCGACGGCACGATCTCGAAATCCCGCGTGAACGCCAGCGCGGTCTGGCGCGTGCGCATCGTCGGGCTGACGAGTATCCGCAGCGCTTTCGGCCGGTGCTCGTCGAGCCAGCGCGCCATCCGTCGCGCCTGCTCGCGGCCGCGTGCGCTAAGTTCGCGAGCCTGGTCCGGACTGCCTTCGACGGCCTCCGCGTGACGCCACAACAACAAATCCATCGCTTGCTCCCCGGTCAAAAGGACGACAGCCTGAATGCGGCCGGTTGCGCCGCGATGACGAGTCGACCCTCGCGCCAGGTTCGAGTGCCCTTGCGCGCTCAGCGGGACCACGGGGTCTTGCCCCGCAGCAGCGGCCGGAGCTCGCGCAGCGCACGCCGCGCCAGGCGCGCAGATCTCGGACTGTGCCAGCCGCAGACGAAAGCCGTGGCGGCGCGCAGTTCGGCGTCCTCGCCGGCCCAGCCGAGCAGACGTCCGCGCGCGACGTCGACGTCATTGACGAACCCTAGCGCATCCTGCGCCCGGACGATGCGCTGAAGATGGCGTTTGCCGGCCTTCGCGGGGAACAGCGGAGCGAAGAACTCGACGCCGTAGCGCAGGCGCTTGAGTGCGATCCGCAACGCGTGCAGATGCGCTGGCACGAAGTCAGCCGCGGCCTCGAAGCGCCGCCGCACTTTCTTGCGCAGGCGCGTGAGCTGGAGGCGCGCGAAACTGCGCAAATCGACCGCGCCGATCAGGTCACTCGTCGGCAAGGCATGGAGTGCAGTGGTGAATTCGATCAGCAGGCGGCCTTGGGCAGCGAGGTCGAGGCCGCGGATCGCCGCGTCGCGCGCTTCATCGCGTGCAGCAAGGGCGAGTCCGGCCAGCCGCGTGACTGCCAATTCTTCGACCGTCGCGCCGGCGACGACAGGAGCGAGCACTTCATCGTAGAGCACGTCGAGGTCCCGCGTGTCGCCGAAGCGATCGGCATTGTGCTTCAGTCGTTCGCGCCAGTCGGCGACGAAATCCGCGGGCAGGGCGGGCGCGAACAGCGCGAGCAGCGAGCGCAAGCGTCGCAACGCGACGCGCAACTGGTGGGTGAATTCCTCCGGCTTGCCGGCATGCGTCATCGCGCCTGCGTTCGCCTGCCATTGTCGCAGGCACGAGAATGCGAGCGCCCGGAACGCTTCGACCGGAGTCTCTTTCGCGTCGATCGTCGACGCTTCGGCGCGCATCGGTTCGGGTGCGTAGCCCAGATGCAGCCGGTAGCCGCGTTCGGCCTTGCTGACGTCGTTCGGCAGCAGCGGGAGGTCGGCGGCGAGTTCGCACGCGAGGCGCAGCAGGTCGAGCGGATGCCCTTCGACGAGCTCCAGCTCGAGCTCGCAGATCGGTTCGCGATGTTCGCCGGCGATCACTTCGCCGGTGTCGATCATCATCAGGATGCGCACGCCCTCGCCCGCTGCGTAGAGGCGCGTCTCGCGACGAAAGCGTGTCGAGAACACCGGCTGCAGCGCCGCTTCGTGCCGCTTCAGCAGCTTCAGCACCTTGGGCGCATCGACGGTGGAGAAGTCGAAGGCGCCGCTGTAGGGATGTTCCCATTCCGGGCGCTGGGTCAGGCCGCCGGCGGAGACGGCCGAGCATTTCACCGTCTGCAGCCGTACCCGCCCCTGGCGGCGAATGCGAAGCGCTACTTTGCGCTGCTTCAGCGCGAGGTCCGGGGTGTCGAAGTAAGTGTTGTCGAGCGTCACCGCGTTGCCCTGTCGGGCGGCACCGCTGAAGATCGGATGGCGGCGCAGCGCAGGCACCGCTTTCGTGGGCAGGCTGAGTTTGAGTTCGATTTCCTGGCTCATTGGAAGGTGGCGGGCCACGGGTGAAGAAGTGGCCGATTGTAATCCTCGTGCCGTTACCGGCAGATGCATGGCGATGCGATGCGATGCGTGCACCGGGGGAGTTCGGGGGCGCCGCGGCTCAGGCGCTGCCGAACATGATTGCCCAGAGCGCCTGGACCGGCTCGCGAGCGGCCGCGACCTCGTCCGGATCGACCAGCGACAGCAGGCCGTTGAGGCGCTGGCGGTGCTGCAGGCGACGGAGCAGGCGGTAGCTGTCGCCGCAACGCGTCGCGAGTTTCGCCGGGATCAGGCCGAGTTCGCCGGCGATGCGCAACAGCGCGATGTTGCCGAGGTTGCCGGTGAGCTCCGGGTAGCGGTGCGCGTGGCCGAGCACGAGGTACTGGACCAGGAATTCGACGTCGACGAGGCCGCCGGCGTCGTGCTTGAGGTTGAAGCGCTCGCTTTTCCCGGCGTGCGCGTCGCTCATCCTGCGGCGCATTGCCAGCACTTCGGCACGCAGCGTGGCCAGGTCGCGCGGCAGGCGCAGCACTTCGCAGCGGATGCGCTCGAAGGCCGCACCGATCGTCGCGTCGCCGGCGGCGAAGCGGGCGCGCGTCAGCGCCTGGTGTTCCCACACCCACGCCGATTCGAGCTGGTACTTGCGGAAGGACTCGATCGATGTCACGAGCAGGCCGGAATCGCCGTTCGGGCGCAGCCGCAGGTCGGTCTCGAACAGGATGCCGGCGGCGGTCTGGCTCGACAGCCAGGTGTTGATGCGCTGCGCGAGCCGGGTGTAGACCTCGAGCGCCTCGGGGGCCGGGTCATCGAAGAGGAACACGATGTCGAGGTCCGATGCGTAGCCGAGCTCCTTGCCGCCGAGCTTGCCGTAGGCAATGACGGCGAACGCCGGGTCGTCGCGGTGGCGGATCTTGATCTTGCGCCACACCAGCGGCAGCGCGAGTTCGAGCATCAGGTCGGCGAGCGCCGACAGGTGGTCGGCGAGTTTCTCGACGGTCAGCAGGCCGGCGATGTCCTGCGTCAGCAGGCGAAAGACCTGCGCGTGGTGCTGCTCGCGCATGACGTCCATCTGGCGCTCCATGTCCGGCTCGAGCGCGTCCAGCGTGTCGCGCATCTGCGCGCGCAGCGCGTCCCAGTCGGGTGCCGGTTCGAGATTGCGGTCGTCGAGCAGTTCGTCGAGCAGGATCGGGTGGCGCGTGAGATATTGCGCGGCCCAGCGCGACGCGCCGACGAGGTCGGCGACGCGTCGCAGCGCCTGCGGATATTGCTGCAGCAGCGCGAGGTAGGCGCCGCGGCGGCTGATCGCCTCGATCAGGTCGAGGCAGCGCGCGAGGGTTTCGTCCGGGCCCGGGGTGGCGGCGGCGACTTCGACGACTCGCGGCATCAGCGCGTCGAGGCGGCTGCGGATGTGGTTCGGCAGCTGCTGGTAGCGTGCGCTGCCGTGCAGCGCCGCGAGCCGGTGTGCGGCGCCGGACGGGTCGCCGTAGCCGAGGCGCGAGAGGATCGGCTCGGCCTGCTCGACGTCGCGCGCGGCGGCCCACATGCTGTCGAGCGTGTGGGCTTCCTCGCTCGGATCGCCGAACACGTGATCGAAATGCCGGCTCACCGCGGCGCGATGGTGGTCGAGCACGGTGAGGAAGGACGCGTAGTCGGGAAAGTTCATCGCCCGCGCGATGCACTCGCGGTCTTCGTCGTTGCCGGGCAGGTCGTGTGTCTGCGCGTCGTCGAGGTACTGCAGCCGGTGCTCGAGGCGGCGCAGGAAGTCGTAGGCTTCGGCAAGTTCGCGCACCGTCTGCGGCGTGAGGATGCCGCGCTCGCCGAGCAGCGCGAGCACGTCGAGCGTCGCGCGCACCTGCAGCCCCGGTTCGCGCCCGCCGCGAATCAGCTGGAACACCTGCGCGGTGAATTCGATTTCGCGGATGCCGCCCGGCCCGAGCTTGACGTTGTTCACGCGGTCGCGCCGCGTGACTTCGCGCCGGATCTGCGCGTGCAGCGCGCGCATCGCGTTGATCGAGCCGAAATCCAGGTACTTGCGGAATACGAACGGGCGCGCGATCTGTTCCAACTCGTGATAGCGCTCGCCGGCCAGCACACGCGCCTTGATCCACGCATAGCGCTCCCATTCGCGGCCCTGGGTGATGAAATAGTTTTCCAGCGCATCGAAGGAGCACACCAGAGGGCCCGAATCGCCGTTCGGCCGCAGCCGCATGTCGACGCGGAACACCTGGCCATGCTCGGTGACGTCGGCGAGCGCCTGAATCATCTGCTTGCCGAGCCGTTCGAAGAATTCGAAGTTGCTGATCACCTTGTTGCCGCCGGTGTCGCCGTCCTCGGGGTAGACGAAGATCAGGTCGATGTCCGACGACACGTTGAGTTCGCGCCCGCCCAGCTTGCCCATGCCGATGACCAGCAGCTCCTGCTCCCAGCCGGTCGGCGACAGCGGCGCGCCGTAGCGCGCAACCAGTCCTTCGCGCAGCACGTCGTATGCGGCGCGGATCGTCACCTCGGCGAGGACGGTCATCGTTTCGGTGACTTCGGCGAGGTCCGCGAAGCCGTTCAGGTCGCGCGTCAGCACGTGGCAGACGACCCAGCTGCGCAAGTGGCGCAGGCTCGCCCGCAGCCTCGCTTCGTTGAGGCCGCGGCTCGCGAGGAACGACGACATCGCCTCACTGTCGAGCGGTTGTGCGAGCGAACCCGCGAGCTGCGTGGCGAGCCACGGCCGGCTGTCGAGCATGCGGCGCATGAATCGGGAAATGGACGCGGCGTGGCGGAGCGCTTCGGGTAGCGGCGAGGAGTCGACGGACATGGGAGGCGAGCTCCGGATCATTGTTAGAATGGCGGGCTCCTGACGCCGCGTGGCGGCGTCGGCGCGGAGGACGTGGAGCGGATTGTAGCCAAGCCTGTCCGTTTTCAGTCGTGCAGCATCGGCCTCAAGCATTATCGAGATGAACGCTCCTTCCGTCCTTCCTGCCGCAAACGACGCCGCGAGCACGGGAACGCGCCGCCGCGCCCCGTGGCGTCCCTTGGCGATCGGGCTGGCGGTCGCATTCTTCGTCGCGGCGCTGTCGTTCCTGTTCGTGCGCGACGTGCTGCTGCCGCGTGCCGACCAGTATCGCGGCCACATCGCCGCGGTGATCGGCGACGCCGTCGGCCTGCCGGTTTCGATCGACGCCCTGTCGGCAGACCTGTCAGGGCTGCGTCCGCGCCTGCATCTGTCGGGCGTCGAACTGCGCGATCGCGAAGGCCGTCCTGCGCTGCGGCTCGAGACCGTCGATGCGACGCTTGCGTGGTCGTCGCTGCTGCGCGGGCAGCCGCACTTCCACAGGCTCGTCCTGCATGCGCCGCAACTGGCGTTGCGGCGCGATGCCGGCGGGCAGCTCTTCGTTGCCGGGATTCCCGTCGACTCGAGTGGCCCTTCCGGCGGGCTGTCGGACTGGTTGTTCGGGCAGCGCGAGATCGTGATCCGCGATGCGGTGCTGAGCTGGCACGATGCCCGGCGCGCAGCCCCGGAGCTGCGGCTCGAACACGTGAATTTCCGTCTCACCCATGCCGGGGGGCGTTACCGCTTCGGCCTGCAGGCCGCGCCTCCTGCTGCGCTCGCGTCGACCCTCGACCTGCGCGGGGACGTCGCGAGCGCACAGCCCGCGGCGCCCGCGACGTGGAGCGGCGAGCTTTATCTGGCCCTCGCGCAGGCCGACTTCGGAGGATGGCGCGCGTGGATCGACTACCCGATCGAACTTGCCGGCAGCGGCGGCGTGCGGGCGTGGCTGGATCTCACGCACGGGCAGCCCGAGGCGTTCACGGCGAATTTCGCCGCCGATGAGGTCGCGACGCGCCTTGCTGCAGACCTGCCCGAACTGCAGCTTGCCAGTGCCCGCGGCTGGCTGTCCGGGCGGCGTTCGCCGGGCGGGCTGAGCGTTTCGGCGCGGGCGCTGGAAATCGTCACCGGCGACGGCCTGGACGTTGAACCCGTCGATCTCGATTTCACGCTGCGCGAGCCAGTCGACGGCAAGCCGGACGGGGGACAGTTCAGCGCCAACCGGCTGGATTTCGCCGTGCTCGCGCGTCTGGCGGCGCATCTGCCGTTCGACGAGGCGGTGCGGGCGCGCCTTGCGGCGGTCGATCCGCAGGGGCGGCTGGAGGACTTGCACGTCGCGTGGCGCGGCGACGTCGCGCGGCCGGACACATGGAGCCTGAAGACCCGGTTCCACGATATCGGGCTGCGCCCGCAAGGCGTGCTGCCAGGCTTGGCGGGGCTGTCCGGCGAGATCGAAGGTGACGAACAGCGCGGCCGTTTCCGTCTCGCCGGGCAGGACATGGCGCTCGACCTGCCCGCGGTCTTCCCGGAGTCGCGCCTCGCGTTCTCGATGCTGCGCGCCGACGGCGGCTGGACGCGGAAGGACGGACAACTGGAGATCGCGCTCGACCGCGCGAGCTTCGACAACCCGGATGCCGCCGGCAGTGCTTCCGGCTGGTACCGGCCTGCGGCCGAAGGGCGCGGAGAAATCGACCTCGCGGCGCACCTGACGCGCGCCGAAAGCAAGGCCGTGTGGCGCTACCTGCCGAAAGTCGTCAACGACGCGACGCGCGACTGGCTGCGCCGCGGCCTCAGTAGCGGAACGGTACCGGAGGCGCGGTTGCGGCTGCGGGGCAAGCTCGACGACTTTCCGTTTCGCAACGGCGAATCGGGCCAGTTCCTGGTGACGACGCGCGTCGCCGGAGCAAGCCTCGACTATGCTGAAGGCTGGCCGGCGATCACCGACATCCACGGCGAAGTCCGTTTCGAGGGGCCGGGGATGCGAATCGTTGCCGAGCGGGCGCGCATCTTCGGCGCGACGCTGGGCCGCGTCGTCGCCGACGTGCCGGAGCTCGACGCGCCTGCCGGCGAGGTGATGACGATCGACGGGCGCGCAGGCGGTCCGACCGCGGAGTTTCTCCGCTTCGTGTCGGCGAGTCCGGTCAGCGGGCGGATCGACGGTTTCACCGACGGCATGCGCGCCGAGGGGCGCGGAACGCTCGACCTGAAGCTGGTGATGCCGCTGCGCGACATCGCCGGCAGCTCCGTGAAAGGCGAATTCCGCTTTGCCGACAATCGCCTGTGGCTGGTCGACGCGTTGCCGCCGGTGACCGAAGCCGCGGGCAGGGTGCGTTTCACCGAAAAGGATCTCGCCATCCCGGGTGCGCACGGACGGCTTTTCGGCGAACCGATGCAACTGGTCGCCAGTGCCGCGAAGGACGGCGGCGTGAGCTTCAGGGCGACGGGTGCGGCAAGCATCCAGGCGTTGCGGCAGACGCAGGACTGGCCGGTGCTCGCGCACCTGTCGGGGACGTTGCCCTGGCAGGCGAGCATCGAGCTGCGCGCGCAGCAGACCCGCGTCGTCGTGCAGTCCGACCTGTCGGGGGTGGCGTCGAGCCTGCCGCAGCCGATGAACAAGAGTGCGACGGCGCGCTGGCCGCTGCGCGTCGCGCTCGCCTTTCCCGGCGGCGCGCGTGAGGACATCCGCGTCTCGCTCGAAGGGCGTGCCGAACTCGACCTGGTGCGGCGGCGCAGCGAGCAGGGATGGGAGATCGAACGCGGCGGCCTGGCGCTGTTTGCGCCGCTGCGTCAGGCCGAACGCGGCGTGATGGTGGTCGCCAACCTCGATGAGCTCGACGTCGATGCGTGGCGCGCGGTTTTCGATGGCGAGGAGGCCGCCGGTGAGCCGCCGGGCGCCGGCACCGCCGGGCAGATGCCGCCGCTGGCGGGCATCGAGCTGCAGGCGAAGCGCGCGACGGCATTCGGGCAGAGCCTGTCGGGGGTGCGGATCGCTGCCCGAACCGATGCTGGCGGCTGGAAGGGACGCATCGCGAGCACCGAAGTCGAGGGCGAGTTCGACTGGCGCGAGCGCGGCGAAGGTGCGCTCGAGGCGCGTCTGAAGCGTCTTGTCGTCGGTGCCGCGGACGAGGGCGAGGGTGGCGGCGCGGATCCGCTCAAAGCCTACGAACCGCCGCGCCGGCTGCCCGGACTGAATGTCGTCGCCGACCGCTTCGTGCTGCGCGGCATCGACCTCGGACGCCTCGAACTGCAGGCGCGCAATCGCGGCGCTGTCTGGCATCTCGATGCCCTCGCGATCGCCAATGCCGACGCGACGCTCACGGGGCGCGGCGAGTGGCGTCCCGGCGCCCGCGCCAGTACCGCGCTCGATTTTCGTCTCGAAGCCAACGACATCGGCCGTTTCGCGACGCGCATGGGCTACGAGGAGGCGGTGCGCGGCGGGCATGCGGTCCTCAGCGGCAAGCTCGGCTGGAGCGGCGCGCCGACGCGCATCCACTACCCGTCGTTATCGGGCGGGATGCTCGTCGAAGCGGGCAACGGCCAGTTCCGCAAGCTCGAGCCGGGCATGGGCCGCCTGCTCGGCGTCCTCAGCCTGCAGGCGCTGCCGCGACGGCTGACGCTGGATTTTCGCGATGTCCTCAGTGAAGGATTCGCGTTCGATCGCATTTCCGGTAGCATCGACGTGAGCGCTGGCGTCATGCGGACCGATGATCTGCTGATCCGCGGCCCGGCGGCCCGGATCCTCATGAGCGGTTCGGCGGACGTCGAAAGGGAAACCCAGGATCTGAAGGTCACCGTTCAGCCGACGCTGTCCGAATCGATCGCGATCGGCGCGGCGGCCGGACTGATCAATCCGGTCGCCGGCGTCGTCGCCTACGTCGCCCAGAAAGCGCTCAGCGACCCGATCGAAAAGCTGTTCGCCTTCAATTACGCGATCACCGGCAGCTGGGCGGACCCGAAGGTCGAGAAGCTCGCCGGCCGTTCGGCCGCGGCAAATCCGCAACCTGACCAGGAATGATGAACGTGAGCGTGTCCCCAGACCCTTCGCCCGGAGCGTGCCGGATCGCGGCGATCCAGACCGTGTCCGGCCCGGACGTCGCGGAGAACCTGCGCGTCGCCGCGGCGCTGGTTGCCGAAGCGGTGGCCGGCGGCGCGCGGCTCGTCGCGCTGCCGGAGTATTTCCCGCTGATCACGCCGGACGAAACGGCGAAGGTCGCGATCCGCGAATCCGAAGGCGAGGGCCCGCTGCAGGACTTCCTGCGCGAGGCCGCCGTGCGTCATCGCGTGTGGCTCATCGGCGGCACGATTCCGCTCGTCGCCGAAGCGGACGGCAAGGTCCGCAACAGCACGCTGGTGTATGACCCGTGCGGCGAGCAGGTCGCCCGCTACGACAAGATCCATCTGTTCGGCTTCCGCAAGGGCAGCGAACAGTACGACGAGGCCGCGACGATCGAGGCCGGGCGCGAGGTGGTCACGTTCGACGGCCCGTGCGGCCGCGTCGGGTTGTCGGTGTGCTACGACCTGCGTTTCCCCGAACTCTTCCGTGCGATGGGCAAGGTCGATCTGATCGTGTTGCCGGCGGCCTTCACGTGGACGACCGGTCGCGACCATTGGGAAGTGCTGCTGCGTGCGCGCGCGATCGAGAACCAGTGCTACGTGATGGCGCCTGCGCAGGGCGGACACCACCCAGGCGGGCGGGTGACCTGGGGACACAGCCTGATCGTCGACCCGTGGGGCGAGGTGCTCGCATGCCGGGACGAAGGGCCCGGCATCGTCGCCGCGGACCTCGACATCGAGCGTATCGCGGCGGTGCGCGAGAGCCTGCCGGCGCTGCGGCATCGCTGCCTCGCAACCTGAACCCGGGCGTGCCGGACGAGACTCCGGTGACCTTTATCGGGTCGGCCCTGTCGAACAGGGCGACCCAACGACTGGACAAACAATGAGCCCCACACAAAACCCGCTTAAGGTTGCCGACCGCTACCTGCTGAACCCCTACGATCTGGGCCATCCGGAACTCGAAAAAGTGTTCCGCAAGCTATTGAGCCACCGGCTCGATTACGCCGACCTGTATTTCCAGTATCACCGTTCCGAAGGCTGGAGCCTCGAGGAAGGCATCGTCAAGTCCGGCAGCTTCAACATCGAACAGGGTGTCGGGGTGCGCGCGATCTGCGGCGAGAAGACCGCCTTCGCCTACTCCGATGACATTTCCCTGCCGGCGCTGACGGCGGCTGCCGAAGCGACGCGGGCGATCGCCGACGCCGGCGGCCGGCGCAGCGTCGCGGTGCAGGCGCATGCCGGCCTGCCGCGCCTGTACCGCGCCGACGATCCGCTCGCGTCGCTCGACGACACCGCCAAGGTGAAGCTGCTCGAACGGCTCGAACGCTTCGCGCGCGACGAGGACCCGCGCGTCACGCAGGTGATGGCGCACATCGCGGGCTCGTGGGAGGTCGTCATGGTGATGCGCAGCGACGGCCACATGGCGGCCGACGTGCGTCCGCTGGTGCGGGTTTCAGTCACTGTGATCATGGAAGAAAACGGCGACCGGGAGCAAGGCAGCGGCGGCGGCGGCGGACGCTTCGACTACGGTTATTTCGACGACGACCGGCTGCGTGAATATGCCCTCGCGGCGGTGCATCAGGCCCGTACGAATCTCGGCGCCGGGCCGGCGCCGGCCGGTACGATGAGCGTCGTGCTGGGGCCGGGCTGGCCCGGCATCCTGCTGCACGAGGCGATCGGCCACGGCCTGGAAGGCGACTTCAACCGCAAGGGCAGTTCCGCGTTCTCCGGGCGCATGGGGCAGCAGGTGGCGGCGAAAGGCGTCACGGTCGTCGACGACGGCACGCTGCCGGATCGCCGCGGCTCGCTGACGATCGACGACGAGGGCAATCCGACCGAATGCACGGTGCTGATCGAGGACGGCATCCTCACCGGCTACATGCAGGACACGATGAACGCGCGCCTGATGGGGGTGAAGCCGACTGGCAACGGCCGCCGCGAGTCGTTCGCGCACCTGCCGCTGCCGCGCATGACGAACACCTACATGCTGAACGGCGACAAGTCGCATGAGGAAATCATCAAGTCGGTGAAAAAAGGCCTGTACGCAGCCAATTTCGGCGGCGGGCAGGTCGACATCACGTCGGGCAAGTTCGTCTTCTCGACCGCCGAGGCCTACCTGATCGAGAACGGCAAGGTCACGCGACCGGTCAAGGGCGCGACGCTGATCGGCAACGGCCCGGACGCGCTGACGCGCGTATCGATGATCGGCAATGACATGGCCCTGGATCCGGGCGTCGGCACGTGCGGGAAGGATGGCCAGAGCGTGCCGGTCGGGGTCGGCCAGCCGACGCTGCGCATCGACGGGTTGACCGTCGGCGGGACCGGCTGAAGATTGCCGGCGCCCCGTCCGTCCCAAGCGTCGGGACGCGTAGCCGCCGCCCGCGTGCCGGGCGGTGCCGTTCAGGGTTCGGTGACCTCGATCGCGTTCTCCACCTGGCGTACGCCGCGGACCGCCATCGCGTTGCGCTGTGCGCGCTCCCGCTGCGCTGCGGTGGTGACGACGCCGGCAAGCGTCACCTGCCCCCCTTCTGCGGAGACCGCAATATGGGTCTGCTGCAGCGCCGGATCTGCGACGAGCGCATTCTTGACGTCGCGCTGCAGGCCACGGTCGCGCTCGTCGGGCGGGGCAGCTGCGGAAGCCATGTCCGCGGCCTGGGCGGGAGTGTGGGCGATGCAGAAAGCGATTGCGGTGGTGGTGAGCACGGAGGCAACGGTCTGCCGTCTGATCATGCGCGGACTCCTTTGCAATAGGTAGGCTGAAAAGGCGAGGGTCGGATCCCCCCGCCTTGCAGCAGCCTTCGTGCCAGTTGCCCCGAATGGCGGGTTCGATCAAGGGGTTGCCGTAGCGGGGCAGGTCGCAGGTGCGCGTTCGCCCGCTGCCCGGCCGAATTTTGTCGGGCGGTGGCGACCAAAGCGCGGTGCTCGGAGACAAGACGCTGTATCGATGGCGTTATTATTGTCGTTCGCGGGCGACAACCCCGCCGTCGCGGAACAAGCTCGGAGTCAGCGCATGCCGTTGTAGCAGGCGGTAGAACTCCGTCCGGTTGCGGTCCGCGAGGCGCGCCGCGTCCGAAACATTGCCGTCGGTGAGTTTGAGCAGCTGGATGAGATAGTTGCGTTCGAAGCGTTGCTTCGCTTCGGCATAACTCAGGGCTTCGATGCTCGGCACTCGCAGCGCCCGCTCGACCAGTGCAAGCGGGATCAGGGACGTCGTCGCGAGCGCGCAAGCCTGTTCGACGACGTTCTGCAGCTGGCGGATATTTCCCGGCCAGGCTGCTGTCGCGAGTGCTTCCATCGCTTCGGGGGCGAAACCGCACAACCGTTTGTGGTATTTGCGTCCGATCACCTGAAGGAAGTGGTTGGCGAGCAGTGGGATGTCCTCGCGGCGCTGGTCGAGCGTCGGCAAGGTCAGGCTGACGACGTTGAGCCGGTAGAACAGGTCCTCGCGGAACTGCCCCTCGGCAAGCGCGAGCTCCAGGTCGCGGTGCGTCGCGGAGATGATCCGCACGTCGATCGGCTCGGCACGACTCGCCCCGACGGGGCGCACGGCGCGCTCCTGTAGCACGCGCAGCAGCTTGACCTGCAGCGCGAGCGGCATGTCGCCGATCTCGTCGAGAAACACCGTGCCGCGATTGGCGGTGAGGAAAAGCCCGGTGTTGGCCGTTGCCGCGCCGGTGAAGGCGCCTTTCACGTGGCCGAAGAGTTCCGATTCGAGCAGCTGTTCCGGAATCGCGCCGCAGTTGATCGCGACGAACGGCGCGTTCGCGCGGCTGCTGATGCGGTGGATTGCGCGCGCGAGCAATTCCTTGCCAGTGCCGCTGTCGCCGCGGATGAGGATGCTCGCGTCCGACGCGGCGACGAGGCGGGCTTCGTCGAGAACGGTCGCCATGCGGTTGCTGTGGCTGATGATTTCATCGCGCCAGTCGTTGTCATCGGCGTCGTCCCCCACGTGCATCGGGCCGCCCACCTGCAGCGCCTGCGCGATCTTCTCGAGCAGCGCCTGGCTGTCGAAAGGTTTGGTCAGATAGCCGAAGACGCCGCGGGAGGTCGCCTCGACGGCGTCGGGAATGCTGCCGTGCGCGGTGAGCAGGATCACCGGCAGCACCGGGCAGGTGCGCCGGATTTCCTCGAACAGCGCGAGCCCGTCGCGGTCAGGCAGGCGCACGTCGCTGACGACCAGGCTGAAGCGTTCGACCGCGATGCGCCCGAGCGCCGCCTCCGCCGTCTCGGCGGTGCTGACGCGATAGCCGCTCGCGTGCAGGCGCAGCGACAGCAGCTTGAGCAGGTCGGTGTCGTCGTCGACGAGCAGCAGGTGGGCGCCGGCAGTGGGAGCAGGGCTGTGAGTGGCTTTCATCGCGTGATCCTCCGTTCCGTCGGCGGTGGCGGCGGGGCCGCATGGGCGGCCGGGCGCTCCGGCAGCGTGCGTTCGATCTCGGTCAGCGCCTCGATCTTTTCCTCGAGCTGCCGGGCGTGCCGGCGGCTTTCCTTGAGATGCTGGCCGGTGCGTTCGAGTTGCCGGGTGAGGGATTGCGCCGCCGTCTCGAGACGTTGTTGCTCGGCAAATTGATCGGCGAGCAGCCGCGCCAGCGGACGCAACGCGACCGCCGCGGGTCGTGTCGATGCGTCGACCACTGCCAGTAGCGCCAGCGCGCGCGGAATATTGTTTCCCGGCGGGCAGGCGAGCGCGATCGCCTGGAGCAGCTGATTCAGCGGGTCGCCCACGCCGACTGCAAGGACCTCCCGTTCCCGTTCCAGCTCGGCCGGTTCGAGCTGGCGGACGAAATGGTAGTACTCGATCGCACTCTCGACTGCGAGCCGGCCGCCGTCCTTTGACGGATCGGCGCGCTCGTCGCCGCCCGCCCCCGGCGCAGCCAGGTTCGCGCACGCCCCGAGCAGGACGGCGGCCAGCAAGGCTACGAATATCCTTCCGACGAACACCGGTCGCCGTGCCGCAGAAGTTGCCGGGAGCGACGAGGCAGAGCGACCCGTTTCAGTTTCAGCTTTCATTGGGAAGCGCGATCCTGAAATGGGCGCCCACGGAGGTCGGCACCAGCTCGATTTTCCCGCCATGCGCGTGGATGAATTCGCGCACGATCGAAAGCCCCAAGCCACTGCCATGACGCGGCGCTGCCGGTTGCCGGCTCCCTTGGTAAAAAGGTTCGAAGATGCGTTCGGATTCGTTTTCAGGCACGCCAGGTCCCTCGTCGATGCAGTCGATCGTCACGTCGCGCAGTTCGCGGGCGATTTTCAGGCGGACTTTGCCCCCGTGCGGACTGAACGAGATCGCGTTTGCGACCAGGTTTGCGAGCGCGATCCGCAGCTTGTCGGGGTCGGCGGTCAACGGCGGGATATTGCCGTTTACGTCGATATCGACGTGAAGATCCCGGCTCTGTATCTGCAATTGCTGTTCCGCGACCACCGACTCGACGAGCGGTCGCAATGCCACTTTCCAGCGCTTCAGGCTGCGCGCGTCGAACACCGCGGCGTTGTAGCCTAGCAATCCTTCGATGCGCAGCTGCAGCGCGCGGGTATTGTGTTCAAGAATGGCCACCACTTCGTGCTGCTCGGTCGTGAGCCCGCCGACAACGCCGTCCTTGAGCAGCGCGATGCCTTCGCGCAGGGATGCAAGCGGAGTTTTCAGTTCGTGCGAGACGTGGCGCAGCACTCGCGTACGGTTCGCTTCCAGGTCGGCGAGGCGCATCCGCAGCCAGTCCAGTCGCCGCCCGACCCGGCGCAGGTCGGCCGGCCCGCCAATGATGACCGGTTCGTCGAAGCGGCTCTCGCCGAGGGCCTCGATCGCGCCTTCGACCCTATTCAGCGGCCGCAGCACCCACCATCCGGTGAGCGCCGCGAGCAGGAGGGCCGCCGTCACCGCCACCAACAGGTGCCACGCCAGTTGTTCCCGATTGCCGTCGAGTTCGTCGAGCAGCCGTTTCGACTCCGCGTCCAGCTGCAGGCGGAGTTCCGCGGCGAGATGCTCGTTGAGGATCGGTAACTCGCCGAGTGCCCGGAGCGCGGCGTCGGCGCCCGCGCGAGCGTTCAACGCTGCCGCGGCCCGGTTGGAGGCGTCGATCCACTGGTTGACGAGCCCTTGCGATTTCGCGCCTCCGAGACCGGCAATCCACACCAGCGCCGTCATCGAGTCGTCGCGCGCCTGCTCGAACCGCTCGAGCAGCACGGGATCGTCGAGGACCAGGAACTGGCGGGCGCTGCGTTCCATATCCACCGTGCGTTCACCCAGTTGCTGGAGCGCGCTGGAAAAACCGAGCGCGTGCCCTGCGCCTTCGCGACTGCGCGCCGCAAAGTCTTCGAGGGTCAGCAGTCCGCCGAGCGCTGCGGTGCCGAGGATCGCGGCGATCAGCAGAAAGCTCGCAAGCAGCGTGGAACTGAAGGACAGGCGGGACATGGACGGCCGGCGAATGAGCTCGAAGTCCGGCGTCGCAGTTTAGTGCGCGGTTTCGGCCGAGATCCGTAAGGAAATGCAAGCTGGCGGATTGAGTCCGTAAACTGCTGTAAATCGAGTGGCAGGTAGCCACCGCTTCAGTTCGGTACGATGACGTTGTCGAAGCGTTGATCAACCGAAGAAAGGCAGGCGAAGCGATGGCTGGATATGATGTTAGCGTAGGGCGTGATTTGTTGCCAGGGCTGTTGAGCGGTCAGGACGGGCTGGCGAAACTGGTAGAAGCGGTTCTGAACCAGATACTGGAGGCGCAAGTGACAGAAGCGTTGGGAGCGGAGCGGCACGAACGCACGGAAGAGCGCGCCGGCTACCGCAACGGCACGCGAGCACGCACGCTCTACACACGGGTGGGGCCGGTGACGCTGCTGGTGCCGCAGACGCGGGATGGCAGCTTCTCGACAGAGATCTTCAAGCGTTACCAGAGGAGCGAGCAGGCGTTTGTACTGGCGCTGATGGAGATGGTCGTGCAAGGCGTCTCGACGCGGAAAGTATCGGCGATCACCGAGGAGCTGTGCGGCACGAGCTTTTCCAAATCGACGGTCAGCGCGCTCTGCGCCGGACTGGACGGACGTGTCGGTGCCTTCAACGAGCGACGGCTCGAAGGCGATTACCCGTTTGTTCTGGTCGATGCGCTGTTCATCAAGAGCAGGGAAGGCGACCGCGTCGTATCGCGCGCCGCACTGGTCGTGTCGGGCATCAGGAGTGACGGCTACCGCGAAATTCTCGGCGTGAAGATCGGCGACACGGAGAGTTTCGCCACTTGGGATGAGACGTTCCGCTGGCTCAAAGGCCGGGGGTTGAAAGGCGTCATGTTCGTCGTTTCCGACAGCCACGGCGGGCTGACGCAGGCGGTCGCAAAGCATTTTCAGGGGGTGACCTGGCAGCGCTGCCAGGTGCATCTGATGCGCAACATTCTGGGGAGCTGCAGCGCCAAGATCCGGGCCGACGTGGCGGCGGCAGCCAAACTCGTCTTCCAGGCGGCGGACATGGCCGAGGCCAAGCGCCGGCTCGCCGAATTCGTCGAGCGCTTCGAGAAAACGGCGGCAAAGGCCGTGGCGTGCATCGAGGAAGGTTTCGCCGACGCAATGGCGGTCATGGCGCTGCCAGAGAAATACCGGCGGCGGCTGCGCACGACCAACATGCAGGAGCGGCTCAACGAAGAGATTCGCCGTCGCGAGCGGGTGATCCGCATCTTCCCCAACGACGAATCCGCCCTGCGCCTGATCGGCGCCCTGTTGGCCGAGCAGAACGAGGTCTGGCAGGAAAGACGATATCTGGATATGGATGAATTCGCGGAGTGGGTCGCCGCCCGCGCCGCCGCCGGCGAGAGCAACAACGTTGTTGCTCTCGCCGGATAAAAACCATTCGTCATCATCCGGGCTGAAGAGAATTTACAGCAGATTTTGGACTTGACTAGCTGGCGCTTTTTGGCTACACAAATGTCGCTCTGAAGCGACATAAATAAATCAATATAATTCAAATGCTTAATATGAATTGGTGTTTGAGATGTCGTTTCATGGCGACATCAGAACGCAAAAAATCTCGTGTACTGTTCCAGCTTATATTCGTATGAATATGAATATAAAAGACTAAATCGATATGGCGTGGATTTTGCATTCGCGTCGCTAGTCGTCTGACGCGAATTCACCCAGGAGAGATCATGTTCAGCAAATCCCCAGTGTTCCCGAAAGCTGCCGATCCACAGGCCGCTCGTGGACAGCGCATCGGGTCGGGCAATTTCGCAGCCGCTCAGCCGGCCGGGCTGGTCAGCAGTTCTGCCGAGATGTCCCAGCCGGCACGCGATGCCGGCACGAGCAGTGTGGCAGGCGGGACAGCGTCGACCACTCTTCCTCGCGCCAACGAGGCCGCGGAGGACGCGGGCTACGGTTCCGGCAGCCGCCTCATCGTCGGGCCGGAGGTCAAGCTCAAAGGCGCGGAGATCCTGGATTGCGACACGCTGATCGTCGAGGGTCGCGTCGAAGCGACCATGGACAGCCGCGTCATTCGCATCGCCGAAAGCGGCTCGTTCGCCGGGACGGTCGGCATCGACATCGCGGAAATCCACGGCCGGTTCGACGGCGAACTCACTGCGCGCACCCAACTCGTGATCCATGCGACGGGCCGTGTCAGCGGCAAGATCCGCTACGGCAAGATCCTGATCGAGGAAGGCGGCGAACTGTCTGGCGACGTCCAGTCCCTGGCTTCGGCGAAGGAAGCGGGGAGGGCCGTGCCGCGCGAGGAGTCGACGCCGAAAGTCGCAGTCGTGGGCGCCAGCTGACGATTGTCGTGCCTGAGCGACACGCGCCAGGAGGCGGCTCGCGGGAGGCCGGTCGCCGCAGGCATGCCCGCTCTTCAGTTCAGTTCGCGCGGCTCCCGCGGTCATCGGACGCGAGCCGCAGCGACTGGTAGCTCCAGTGCTTCTCCCACGCCGCCCGCACCAGGTTTGGGTACTCGGGCTTGCCGAGGCTGCCGTTGTAGCGTCCCAGCGCCCGGTACAGATCGCCTTTTTCGATGTCGAGGTAGTGGCGCAGGATCGTGCAGCCGTAGCGCAGGTTCGTACGCAGGTGGAAGAGATTATCTTCCGGCAGGCCGATCGCCTTGATCCAGAACGGCATCACCTGCATGAAGCCGCGCGCTCCGGCGCTCGACACCGCGTATTTCCGGAAAGCGCTCTCGACCTGGATCAAGCCCAGCACGAGTTGCGGATCGAGTCCCGCCCGCGTGGCTTCATAGTGCACTGCGGTCAGCAATTCTTCCCGGTAATGACGGTCCGGGATGCGTTTTTCGAGACGGCGGGACATATCCTGCAGCCAGCGTACCCGCTCCCCCTCGTTCGCAATCAGGAGTCCCGGAGCGCCGGCGTCGCTGACTGCCGCGTGCAGCGCCGAGCGCACGCTCGCCGCCATCGGTTCGTACTGCTGGCGGCCGGCGAGCGCCTGGTCCGGGGCGCCGGCGAGACCCGCGAGCAGAGCGAGGCTCAGCACGAGGCTGCCCGCGGCACTCATGCCGCCGCTATCGGCGTTCCTCACGCGGCCGGCTGGAGCTTCGAGCCGACGAAGGCTGCGAGTTCGGCAAGCGGAATCTTCGCCGCCTCGGCGTCGCGTCGCCCCTGATATTCGGCTATCCCTTCTTTCAGTCCGCGATCGCCGATGACGACGCGATGCGGCACGCCGATCAGTTCCCAGTCGGCGAACATCACGCCGGGACGCTCGTCGCGGTCGTCGAGGATCACGTCGATGCCGCCGGCGAGCAGCGTTTCGTAGAGCTTCATCGCTTCGTCGCGCACCGCTTCGGACTTGCCCCAGCCGACCGGGCAGACGACGACGCGGAACGGTGCGATCGCGTCCGGCCAGATGATGCCGCGGGCGTCGTGATTCTGTTCGATCGCCGCACCGAGGATGCGCGTGACGCCGATGCCGTAGCAGCCCATTTCAAAATGCTTCGGCTTGCCATCCTCATCGAGGAAGGTCGCGTTCATCGACTGCGAGTATTTGGTGCCGAGGTAGAAAACGTGGCCGACCTCGATGCCGCGCTGGACCGCGAGCCGTCCCATGCCGTCCGGGCTCGGATCGCCTTCGACGACGTTGCGCAGGTCGGCGACGAGATCGGGTTCCGGCAGGTCGCGGCCCCAGTTCGTGCCGGTCAAGTGGAAGTCCGCCTCGTTGGCGCCGCAGATGAAGTCGGCCATGTTCGCGACGGTGCGGTCGGCGACGACCTTGACGGCCTTGTTCAGGCCCACGGGCCCGAGGTAGCCGGGCTTGCAGCCGAAGCGCTCGGTGATCTCGGTTTCCGTCGCAAAGCGGAACCCCGCTTTCAGGCCGGGGAGCTTGCCCGCCTTGACCTCGTTCAGTTCGTGATCGCCCCGCACGAGCAGCAGCCACACCGTGACGCCGGCCGGCTTGCCCGCGTCATCGACGTCATCGGTCGCGAGGACAAGTGATTTCACCGTCGTCGCGAGCGGCACGCCGAGAAGCTTCGCGACCTCTTCGCAGGTCGTCCTGCCCGGGGTGGAGGTCTTCTCGAGCGCCTTGCCCGGCGCGGCGCGGGTCGCCAGCAACGGCAGCGCTTCGGCAAGTTCGATGTTGGCCGCGTAGGCGGAACCCGGGCAGTAGACGATTGCATCCTCGCCGGTGTCGGCGATGACCTGGAATTCATGTGAGCGATCCCCGCCGATCGCCCCGGTGTCGGCAGCGACGGCGCGGTACGTCAGGCCGAGCCGGTCGAAAATACGGCAGTAGGCGGCGTACATCGCGTCGTAGCTGCGGCCCGCGGCCGCCGCGTCGCGGTCGAACGAATAGGCGTCCTTCATCGTGAATTCGCGGCCACGCATCACGCCGAACCGCGGCCGGCGCTCGTCGCGGAACTTCGTCTGGATCTGGTAGAAGTTCTTCGGCAGCTGGCGATAGCTCTTCAATTCCTGACGAGCGATGTCGGTGACCACTTCCTCGGACGTGGGTTGCAGCGCGAAGTCGCGTTGGTGCCTATCCTTGAAGCGCAGCATCTCGGCGCCCATCTGTTCCCAGCGGCCGGTTTCGTCCCAGAGTTCGGCGGGCTGAACGAGCGGCATCGTCAGTTCAAGTGCACCGGCACGGTTCATTTCCTCGCGCACGATATCCTCGACCTTGCGGATCACGCGCAGGCCGATGGGAAGGTAACTGTAGATGCCGGCTGCGACTTTGCGGATGAAGCCCGCGCGCAGCATCAGTTTCTGGCTGACGACCTCGGCGTCCGAGGGGGCTTCCTTGAGGGTGGAGATGAAATACTGGCTGGCGCGCATGCTGGATCCGGGGGTCGGGCTGGTGAGCAAAGACGCGATTTTACCGTGTCGACGACCGATATGCAGATCGCGGTACGCCGCCCGGCCCGCTGCACACCCGCCGCGAAGCTGCGGAACGGGAACGCTTCCGGTGGTGCGCCTTTCCAAGCCTCTGTAAATGTGGAAAAATTGTGACAGTTCTTGAATTGAAGGTTTGATCATGCTCGATCGTGAAGGCTATCGCCCGAACGTCGGCATCATTCTGGTCAACACGCGCAATGAGGTTTTCTGGGGCAAGCGGATCCGTGAGCATTCGTGGCAGTTCCCGCAAGGTGGCATCAAGCACGGCGAAACGCCGGAGCAGGCCATGTTCCGTGAACTGTTCGAGGAAGTGGGTCTGCGTCCCGAGCATGTGAAGATTCTCGGCCGCACGCGTGGTTGGTTGCGGTACGACGTTCCGAAGCACTGGATCAAACGGGAATGGCGCAATACCTACCGGGGACAGAAGCAAATCTGGTTTCTGTTGCGTTTGGTGGGGCGTGATTCCGACGTCTGTCTGCGAGCCAGCACTCATCCGGAGTTCGATGCCTGGCGCTGGAGTGACTATTGGGTGCCGCTGGAAGCCGTGATTGAGTTCAAGCGGCAGGTGTACCAGCAGGCGTTGTTCGAACTGTCGAAAACATTGTTCCGGACGCGACCCCGGGATCCACCTGAGGCCTACAAGGTACTGACCGAAGTGCGCGAGCCTTGAGCGCCATTCCTTGTCGCCCCGCATGCCGATGTTCGTCATGCGGGGCGTTTTCTTTGAGCGGACGCCCGGATCCCCGGGTTCCGTCGGTTGACGGCGATGAACTCCACGGAAACGATCGGGTCGAACTGATGCTTCCGGGCCGTTCGGCTGCGGCCTCTGCAAAGCTTCTCGGACATGAAAAAGATGCGCTTGCGGCAGCCAGAAAAGACCATCGGCATGCGGTTGGCACGCTTGTCAATATTCTGTAATGGGAGGTGTCCATGAACCGGGAATTCGATCCGCTTCCGCAAGCGCGCCTGGCGGGCCTGCATTGCGAAGTCGCAAGAACCGATAACAACCGCCGGGTCTCCCGCAACTCCCCGGCGATAGAGGTCATGACCGACCTCACGAGAATTCCCGCGGCGACGATCGCGGCTGAAACGTCGCTGGCCGATGCCAACCGCGCCATGATCCTGCGCGGAGTGCGACTGTTGCTGGTGACCGATTCGCGTCACCAGGTGATGGGCGTGATTTCGGTCGCCGACCTGCTGGGCGAAGGCCCGGTGCGGACCGCACAGGAACGCGGCACGCGGGTCGGCGAACTGACCGTCGATTCCGTCATGACGCCACTCGAGCGCACCGAGGCCGTCGAGCTCGGCGAGGTCATGCGCGCGGACGTGGGGCATGTTCTCGCGACGCTGAAACGTTCTGGTCGGCAGCATGCCCTGGTGCTGGAACGCTGCGAGGGCGGGCGGGGCCTGATCAGGGGGATTTTCTCGGCCTCACAGATCGCGCGCCAGCTCGGTGAACCCCAGCCGGTCAGCACCGAGATCGCGAGGAATTTCGCCGAGATCGAAGCGGCAATCTCCGCCTGACACGACATGCCGGGGTCGCAGGGCGTCTCATAGGGATTTCCAATCCGGCAGATAGCATGGATCAATTTTCTCTGGCGGGATTCGTCTTCTAGCTTTTAATTATCTCCGGGGAGTCGCGGAGAAGGTCGTCCGTGGGAACAGATAAAGGAGACGAAGATGCTACTCAAAGGATCGAAGACCGAGGGAAACCTGAAAGCCGCTTTTGCAGGCGAATCGCAGGCGAACCGCCGTTATCTTTATTTTGCCGCGAAAGCGGACGTCGAAGGCCAGAACGACGTTGCCGCGGTATTCCGTTCGACGGCCGAAGGCGAGACCGGGCATGCGCACGGACACCTCGAATACCTCGAGGCCTGCGGTGACCCGGCCACCGGCCTGCCGATCGGAGCCACTCGCGCGAACCTTGGCGCCGCCATTGCGGGCGAGACTTACGAATACACCGACATGTACCCCGGCATGGCGAAAACGGCGCGGGAGGAAGGTTTCGAGGAAATATCGGATTGGTTCGAGACGCTGGCAAAGGCCGAGCGGTCGCACGCGAACCGTTTCCAGAAGGCGCTCGACGCTCTGCAGGATTGAGGACTGGCAGAAGCGGACCGGGAGCGCCCGCATCTTGCGGGGGTGTGGGACCGGCCATTAGGCCATTCGGCCGGAACGACGAGAGAGGTTTCTCATGTCGAAGCGAGAAGGCAGCCTGGATGCGCCCACTCGTCATCCGGTCGCGTGGCGCGAAGCGGAATACTACGCCGAGGCGCCGCTGCAGGACGAACTCGAACGGGTGTTCGGAATCTGCCATGGGTGCCGTCGTTGTGTGAACCTCTGCAACGCCTTCCCGACTTTGTTCGACTTGGTCGATGAGGGGAAAACGGGCGAAGTCGATGGTGTCGAAAAGCGCGACTTCTGGAAAGTCGTCGATCAGTGCTATCTGTGCGACGTCTGCTTCATGACGAAGTGTCCGTATGTCCCGCCGCACCCGTGGAACGTCGATTTTCCGCACCTGATGCTGCGTGCGAAAGCGGTCAAGTTCCGCAAGCGTGAAGTGCGGTTGCGCGACAGGATCCTGACCAACACCGATGCGATCGGCAAGCTCGCCGCGATTCCCGTGATCGCCCAGACCGTCAATGCGGCCAATCGTAACGGGGTCGCGCGTGCGGCACTGCAGACAGCGCTGGGCGTCGACAAACGGCGCGAGCTGCCGCCTTACGCGCCGGCCAGATTTCGTCGCACGGTACAACTGCAGGCACAATGGCCCGTACGCGATGGCGAGCGTACGTCGGGCAAGGTCGCGATCTTCTCGACCTGCTATGTCAATTACAACGAACCGGGCATCGGCCACGATCTCGCCGCGGTGCTCGCGCACAACCGGATTCCGGCTGTCATGGCGAAACACGAGGCGTGCTGCGGTATGCCGAAGCTGGAACTGGGCGATTTCAGCGGCGTCGAGCGGCTCAAAGAACAGAATATCCCCGCGCTTGCGGAACTCGCGGCCGCAGGGTACGCGATCCTTGCGCCGGTGCCGTCGTGCGCGTTGATGTTCAAGCAAGAACTGCCACTGCTGTTTCCGGACGATGCTCCCGTCCGGGCGGTTGCCCAGGCGATGTTCGATCCATTCGAGTATTTCGTGCTGCGCAACCGCGACGGACTCTTGGAGACCGACTTCAAGCAGCCCCTAGGCAAGGTCGCGTATCACATTCCCTGCCACAGCCGGGTACAGAACGTCGGGCAGAAAACGCGCGAGATGTTGCAACTCGTTCCCGGCACCGAAGTCGTGACCGTCGAGCGTTGTGCCGGACATGACGGTACGTGGGGAGTCAAGCAGGAACATTTCGAACAGTCGATGCGGATCGGTCGTCCGGTGTTTCGCCGGATGGCCGAAGTCCGGCCGGACTGCATAAGTTCGGATTGTCCGATCGCTGCTCGTCATATCCAGCAAGGGATTCGCGACGGCGGGGCCGATCTGCAAGCGGAAAAGGTCCATCCATTGACGCTGCTGCGCAGGGCCTACGGCTTGTGAGGATGCAACATCATGAGTGCGATCAGCCGCGAAAGCCTGCTCAGCCTCGAAGAATACGCCCGGCAGCGCACCGCTTTCCGGAGCCGCGTCATGGCGCACAAAAAGGATCGGACGGTGCGCATCGGAGAGCATGTCACGCTGGTCTTCGAGGACGAATTGACGATCCGCTACCAGATTCAGGAGATGCTTCGCATCGAGCGGACTTTCGAGGACGACGGCATCCGCGATGAACTCGACGTATACAACCCGCTCGTGCCCGACGGTAGCAACTGGAAGGCGACGATGCTAATCGAGTTCCCCGACGTGACCGAGCGTCTCCTGAGGCTTCGGCGGCTGATCGGGGTCGAGCGCCGCGTGTGGGTGAAGGTGGCCGGGTCCGAGCCGGTTTTTTCGATTGCCGACGAGGATCTGGAACGTGACAATGCCGAAAAGACCTCTGCGGTGCATTTCCTTCGATTCGAACTGCCGCCGGACATGATCCGGGCGGTGAGGGCCGGTGGAGCGCTCGCAATCGGGATCGATCATCCGGCTTACTCTGCCGCGGTGGATCCGCTGCCCGAGAGGATTCGTTTGTCCCTGTGCGGAGACCTGCAAGCTTGAAACCGTTCCAAACCATCGTCCAAGCGGGGGTTTCGGCCCTCGTGTTCTTTTCCGGGGCCGCTTGCGCCGGCCTTTTCAGCGACCCGGATCCGAACTGGAAGGAAGGCGACTACGAGTTGCCGGCTCCGCCGCTTCCCTCTGCGTTGCGCGAATTCCCCGTCGATGTGACTTCGCGCAATCGTTTTCTGCTCGACGAGCATAGCCTGACAGTGGGCGAGGACGGTGTCGTCCGCTACGTGCTTGTGGTGCACACCACGGGTGGAGCCGAGAACGTCACTTTCGAAGGCATTCGCTGCGAGGTGGCCGGATGGCGCATCTATGCGGTCGGCCGCGACGGAGGCGAGTGGGCGGTGGCGCGCGACGCCGGCTGGCAGCCGATCATCGACACCGCGTACAACCGTCCGCGTGCAGCTTTGGCTAAGGAATATTTCTGCGACGGACCGGTCCCGCCGCGCAACGTCGGCGAAGTGCTGCGGCGGCTGCGTGGCATGGAGCCGGCATTGAAATGACCGACATTTCGAGGTGTTCATGATCGACGAAGCGATTGTCCAGTTCGACAAGGCGTTGCGCACGCTATTCGCTCCCGCGCGTAGCGTGCGCCCGGTCCCCGGCGCCGACGTGCCCGAAACGCATCTGGGGGATCGTGACCGGCAACATGTCGCGGCCCTGATGCGCGTCAACCACAGCGGCGAGATCTGCGCCCAGGCGCTGTACCAGGGGCAGTCGATGAGCGCGGGCGACCTCGACGTCAAACGCGAGCTAGCGCGGGCATCGGATGAGGAAACCGAGCACCTGGCATGGACCGAGCAGCGCATTTCCGAACTCGGCGGGCGCAAGAGCCTGCTGAATCCGCTGTGGTACGGCGGGTCGCTGGCGCTGGGGCTGCTAGCCGGGAGGCTTGGCGACCGATGGAATCTCGGCTTCCTTGCCGAAACCGAGCGCCAGGTCGAAGCGCATCTCAGCGGCCATCTGGAACATTTGCCCCCCGAGGACCGCAAGTCTCGTGAAATCCTCGAGCAGATGAAGGCGGACGAGGCGCATCACGCCGACGTCGCGCGCGCCCTCGGGGCTCACGAACTGCCTGCGCCCTTCAGGGGAGCGATGAGATTGATGGCCCGCGTGATGACGGCGACCGCGTATCGGGTATAGCGAGCAAAACGCGTGCGGCGCGTCGAGCAGGCAGCGCCGTTACTCGCACTCGACGATGTCCCATTCGTGCACCAATTCGGCGGTCTTGCCAAGCATGATCGACGCCGAGCAGTATTTCTCTGCTGATAGATGAATCGCGCGCTCCACCGCCTCGGCCTTCAGCCCTTTACCCCGCACGGTGTAGTGAAAAGTGATGCGGGTGAACACCTTCGGGTCTGCTTCCGCTCGCTCGCCCGAGAGCTTTACCTCGCAGCCGCGAACATCCTGGCGTCCGCGTTTCAGGATCAATACGACGTCGAACGCCGTGCACCCGCCAGCGCCGGCAAGCATCATTTCCATCGGCCGGGGGGCAAGGTTCCGGCCGCCCGCCTCCGGAGCGCCATCCATCGCCACGACGTGACCGGTGCCGGTTTCCGCGAGGAAGGTCATTCCATCGACCCACTTGATAGTGCATTCCATCATCTACTCCGTTGTCCGCTTGATGAGCGAGGAAACCTCTGGGCGAGGCGGAGCGGCATTTTACCGGATGGCAATCCGATACGGCCAACCAGACGTGGGATGGAGCCAGTATCCAAGTTTTCTATTGCGGTGCAATAATACACCTTAAATGCATAATAACGTGTCACGCTGAGGCGGGCATCTGTTGGCCATGATGGCCAGATAAATTGATTTATATCAATAGTTTGTTTGTAAATAAGCAATGTTTATAAAGTAATCAAAACATTTATAGTGCAATGCACAATAAAAGCTTGTGACGGGGGGCGTGTTTCAGGATAATCGTACTCAGTCGGATCGAGATGGTTTCGTGATCCAAGCGGTGTCTCCTCCACCCTCCTCCTTTGGTGTGGATTTAACGCAGTCCTGCATGGACTGCGTTTTTTTTGCCTCCTCCCTTGTGGCAGGGCTGCGGTAGCCTGAATTTGACTTCCCGGCAGGCTTGCGGGTACCATCACGAGCTTTCCGTTTATTGGCCTTCGCCCTAGGCCGGACAAGATCGAGGATTCGAATGAAAACGTTTTCTGCCAAGCCGCACGAAGTCAAGCGCGACTGGTTTGTTGTCGACGCGTCGGACAAGGTGCTTGGCCGGCTTGCCGCCGAAGTGGCCCGTCGCCTCCGTGGCAAGCACAAGGCCATCTACACGCCGCACGTCGATACGGGTGACTTCATCGTCGTCGTCAATGTCGAAAGGCTGCGGGTGACCGGCAACAAGGCGCTGGACAAGAAGTATTACCGTCATACTGGTTATCCGGGCGGAATCTACGAAACCAACTTCACCAAGCTGCAGCAGCGCTTTCCTGAGCGCGTGCTGGAAAAGGCGGTGAAGGGCATGCTGCCGAAGGGGCCGTTGGGTTACGCCATGCTGAAGAAGCTGAAGTGCTACGCGGGTGGTGAACATCCGCATTCCGCTCAGCAGCCCCAAGTTCTCGAGATCTGACAGGAGCCGATCAATGGCTGTGAGTTACAACTACGGCACCGGCCGCCGCAAGACTGCGGTTGCCCGTGTGTTCATCAAGCCGGGTTCCGGCAACATCGTCGTCAACGGCAAGCCGGTCGACGAGTTCTTTTCGCGCGAAACCGGCCGCATGATCGTGCGCCAGCCGCTCGTGCTGACCGAAAACGACGGCCGCTTCGACATCATGGTCAATGTGACCGGGGGCGGCGAGTCGGGTCAGGCCGGCGCCGTTCGCCACGGTATCACCCGTGCGCTGATCGAATATGATGCAGAACTCAAGCCCGTGCTGCGCAAGGCCGGCTTCGTGACTCGTGATGCTCGCGAAGTCGAACGGAAGAAGGTCGGTTTCCGCAAGGCGCGTCGCCGCAAGCAATTCTCGAAGCGCTGATACTTTCGTATCCGCGAGCAGAAAAGCCGCCCCTCGAGGCGGCTTTTCTCGTTTCGAATTCAAGAATTCAATTGGTGCGAGTGCGATAATTCATTGCTCACGAAGACAGACACGGCAAGGAGAAGGCATGATTAAAATTGGTGTAGTCGGTGGAACGGGGTATACCGGGGTGGAACTGCTGAGGCTGCTTGCCCGCCACCCCGAGGCGGACCTGGTTGCGATCACCTCGCGCGGCGACGCCGGTTTGCCCGTTTCCGACATGTTTCCGAGTCTGCGCGGCCGTGTCGATCTTCGCTTCGTAGCCCCGCAGGACGCGGCGCTCGACCGCTGCGATGTGGTCTTCTTCGCCACGCCGAACGGAATTGCAATGCAGCAGGCGAGGGAACTCGTCGACGCCGGTGTGCGGCTGATCGATCTGGCGGCGGATTTCCGCATCCGCGACGTTGCGGAATGGGAGAAGTGGTATGGGATGAAGCATGCTTCGCCAGATCTGGTAGCCGAGGCAGTGTACGGCTTGCCCGAGCGGAACCGCGAACGCATTCGTTCGGCTCGCGTACTGGCTAATCCCGGTTGCTACCCGACAGCAGTCCAACTGGGCTTTCTGCCGTTGATCGAGTCCGGTGCGGCGGATCTGTCGCATTTGATCGCGGATGTGAAATCCGGCGTTTCGGGTGCGGGACGCAAGGCGGAAGTGCATACGTTGTTTGCCGAGGCTGCCGACAACTTCAAAGCTTACGGAGTGGCGGGACACCGGCATCTTCCCGAGATTCGTCAAGGACTCGAGGCGATGGCCGGGCAGTGTGTCGGCCTCACCTTTGTTCCACATTTGACGCCGATGATCCGGGGCATCCATGCGACGCTTTATGCAAGGCTTTCGAAGGATGTGAATGTGCAGAAGCTGTTTGAAGAACGATATCAGGATGAGCCCTTTGTCGACGTTCTACCCGCAGGCAGTCATCCGGAAACCCGTTCGGTGAGGGCAAGCAACCTTTGCCGCGTGGCTGTCCATCGGCCGCAGGGCGGCGAGGTCGTCGTGGTCCTGTCGGTCATCGATAACCTCGTCAAGGGTGCGGCCGGCCAAGCCGTCCAGTGCATGAACATCATGTTTGACCTGGATGAGTCGCTGGGGCTCGATATCGTTCCGGTGTCCCCGTAAGGGAACTATCGGATGGACCGGTGATCGGATTTTGACGAAAATGCTTCGTGTGGCGCATCATGTGCCAGTGTTCTGATAGAGGAGAAAATATGAACACCGTAGTTGATACCCCAGAACTGATGGTCTTCACTGACAGTGCGGCCACGAAGGTAAAGGAACTGATTGAGGAGGAGGGCAACCCCGAACTGAAGCTGCGCGTTTTCGTGAGCGGTGGGGGGTGTTCCGGTTTCCAGTACGGTTTCACGTTCGATGAGGAAGTGAACGACGACGATACTGCCTTCGAAAAAAATGGCGTGACGTTGCTGGTCGATCCGATGAGCTACCAGTACTTGGTAGGTGCCGAAATCGATTACAGCGAGGGGCTGGAAGGGTCCCAGTTCGTGATTCGCAATCCGAACGCGACAAGTACTTGCGGCTGCGGTTCTTCGTTTTCTGCGTGAGCGGAAAGAAGCCTGTCCTCTGCAAGGCAAGGCAAGAACGGGGTGCTGGTGCACCCCGTTTTCTTTTCAGCCTTCCAGAGCGGGAAAGCTCAATTGGCTTGAGCCACCAGTGCTCGATTCAGCAGCGCCAATCGTTGTAGCAGTGGGGCAGTCTGGCTCTTGAATGCCGCGAGGGCGGTGGGTCCCAGTGGCTGGACGGTAGGTAGCGCAATTTTCATGGGATCATGCGCAACGTTGTTCACGCGGATCTCGTAGTGCAGGTGCGGGCCGGTCGCCCAGCCCGTCGACCCTACATAGCCGATCAGATCCCCTTGCCTGATTTTGGCGCCTTTTCGAAGACCGCCGGCAAAACCATTGAGGTGAGCATAGGCGGTGGAATAGCGGTCCCTGTGTTGCAAGATAACGATGTTGCCGTAACCGTTCTGCCTGCCTGCATAGTTTACAACCCCGTCGGAGGCCGCCTTCACAGGTGTGCCGGTCGGCGCTGCAAAGTCCACGCCGTTGTGACTGCGCCAACTCCGGTGAATCGGATGCAGGCGCCGCCCGAATGTGGACGAGATTCTGGAGAACTCGAGAGGGTACCGGAGGTACGCCTCATTAAGCCCGCGACCTTCCGGTGTGTAGTACGCCTCGCTCCCGTCCGCATCGCGATGGAGTACCACGGCATATTTTTTCCCTTGGTTGACGAACTCGGCCGCCAGCACTCGCCCACTACCAGCAGGAGCCCCCTTGTCGTAAATCGTCTCGTAGACGACACTGAATTGATCTCCTGCACGCAGATCGGAGCTGAAATCGATCTCGGTGCCAAAAATTTCCGCAAGCTTTGTTGCGACGCTGTCGGGAACACCTACCGAATCCGTTGCGCCGAAAAGTGTATGGCGGATCGTTCCAGAGCGCATCTCGATGTGGGTATCGACCTTCAGGGGGTCTCGGCCGCGGGAGCGGATCCCCTCCGAAGTGCGCTCGATCGTGAAGCGCGAATCGCCTCTCGCGACTGGCAAAGTCAATGAAACGAGCTTTCCGCGGCCGTCAACGAGCGCCAATACGGAGCGCCCTGCACGCAACTGACGAAGTGCGCTTCGGCTTTCGGGATCGCTAGACAGGAAGTCGAGTGCTTCCTGGTCATCGATCTTGATACGGCGAAAGAGCGCCTGAATCGTATCGCCCGGCTGCACTCGTTCGTCGAAAACGAAGGGGATGGGCGCATTGGCACTAGGCTGGATGGTGACGGAACCCAGCTGCTCGATGACCGATTGCACCGGAAACGGCGGCAAGGCATCCCCAGGGACCATTGCAGTCGCCGCGACGACGCTCAGAAGCGAGGTGCCCACGAGAGTCCCAAGCATCCAGCGCCGGCGACCGGAAGGGAGATAGTGGGGCAGTTCGGCTAGAATCCTGATTTTTCGTGCCTGCATGGGAAACACTGGGCAAAAAACTTGCGCGAGTTTAGCAAAGTTTTTCCGGCTGCCCTAACGAATGGAGAAATGCATGACTGACGTACAGGCGGCCCTTGAGCTGATAAAGCGGGGAGCTGAAGAGTTACTGATCGAAGCGGAACTTGTCGAAAAACTCAAATCGGATCGCCCTCTGCGCGTGAAGGCGGGTTTCGACCCGACGGCACCCGATCTGCACCTGGGGCACACTGTCCTGCTCAACAAGTTGCGGCACTTTCAGGAACTGGGCCATCAGGTTATGTTTCTGATCGGTGACTTTACCGCAATGATCGGTGATCCCTCGGGGAAGAACACCACTCGGCCACCCTTGTCGCGTGAGCAGATCCTCGAAAATGCTCGCACCTATCAGGAGCAAGTGTTCAAGATTCTCGATCCGGACAAGACGGAGATCTGCTTTAACTCCTCGTGGATGGAGTCCCTCGGGGCAGCGGGGATGATTCGTCTCGCATCGCGGCACACGGTGGCGCGCATGCTGGAGCGGGACGATTTCGCAAAGCGCTACGCAGGAGGGCAGGCCATCGCGATCCACGAGTTTCTGTACCCTCTGTGTCAGGGTTACGACTCGGTGGCGATGCGGGCGGATGTCGAGCTTGGGGGGACAGACCAGAAATTCAATCTGCTGGTCGGCAGAGAGCTTCAGAAGCATGACCGGCAGGCCCCCCAGTGCGTGTTGATGATGCCGCTGCTGGAGGGGCTCGACGGCGTTAACAAGATGTCGAAGTCGCTTGGCAACTACATAGGTATCACGGAAGCGCCCCGCGAAATTTTCGGGAAGATCATGTCGATTTCCGATAGTTTGATGTGGCGCTATTTCGAGTTGCTGTCATTCCGTCCTGCGGGCGAGATTGCGCACTATCGCGCCGAGGTCGAAGGTGGGAGTAATCCGCGTGAACTGAAGGTGTTGCTGGCGCAGGAGATCGTGGCCCGGTTCCACAACCATGCTGCTGCAGAGGACGCGCTAGCCGATTTCGAGGCGCGATTCCGACGGGGTGCATTGCCAGACGAGATGCCTGAAGTGAATGTCACGGTCGGGGATGGCGGTTTGCCGGTTTTCCAGGTCGTCAAACAGGCAGGACTGACCGGAAGCACATCGGAAGCGCTGCGTATGATTGAGCAGGGCGCGGTTCGACTGAATGGAGAGCGAGTCGAGGACAAGGGTCTTGTGCTTCGGCGCGATCAAACGGTTGTCCTGCAGGTCGGAAAACGGAAGTTTGTATCTGTTGTGCTGAATTGATAGGGGCTTTTCCGTGATCAAGAAGCCCCTTGTCTCCGAAGAATGTTGGACGAGTCATTGACATCGCCATTCTACCATCTATAATTCGCCCCTCTTCGCGGCACCGGGGGTTTTGGCAGTGCGGTGCGGTGCGAGGTGGCGGTAGAGGGAGTCTCCCCGGTTGGCAGGAAAGGGATCGGAGGGGGTTGACAGCGGCAGCAAAGTTTGTCAGAATCTCTTTCTCGCTGTATCGCAGCGGTTCTTTAAAAAGTTGAACAACCGATAAGTGTGGGTACTGGGTTGCTGCGGTGAAGAATTGCCTTCGGGCAGTTTTGGCATTGCAAAGATTGAGTGCTCACGAGTCAGTAATGATTTTGAGTACTTTGTTGGATTGAACTTAAGAGTTTGATCCTGGCTCAGATTGAACGCTGGCGGCATGCTTTACACATGCAAGTCGAACGGCAGCGGGGGCTTCGGCCTGCCGGCGAGTGGCGAACGGGTGAGTAATGCATCGGAACGTACCCAGTCGTGGGGGATAACTACGCGAAAGCGTAGCTAATACCGCATACGCCCTGAGGGGGAAAGCGGGGGACCTTCGGGCCTCGCGCGATTGGAGCGGCTGATGTCGGATTAGCTAGTTGGTGGGGTAAAGGCCTACCAAGGCGACGATCCGTAGCTGGTCTGAGAGGATGATCAGCCACACTGGGACTGAGACACGGCCCAGACTCCTACGGGAGGCAGCAGTGGGGAATTTTGGACAATGGGCGCAAGCCTGATCCAGCCATGCCGCGTGAGTGAAGAAGGCCTTCGGGTTGTAAAGCTCTTTCAGACGGAAAGAAATCGGGCGCGTGAATAGCGTGCCTGGATGACGGTACTGTCAGAAGAAGCACCGGCTAACTACGTGCCAGCAGCCGCGGTAATACGTAGGGTGCGAGCGTTAATCGGAATTACTGGGCGTAAAGCGTGCGCAGGCGGTTGTGTAAGACAGGTGTGAAATCCCCGGGCTTAACCTGGGAACTGCGCTTGTGACTGCACGGCTAGAGTACGGCAGAGGGGGGTGGAATTCCACGTGTAGCAGTGAAATGCGTAGATATGTGGAGGAACACCGATGGCGAAGGCAGCCCCCTGGGCCGATACTGACGCTCATGCACGAAAGCGTGGGGAGCAAACAGGATTAGATACCCTGGTAGTCCACGCCCTAAACGATGTCGACTAGTTGTTCGGGAAGGTAACTTTCTGAGTAACGCAGCTAACGCGTGAAGTCGACCGCCTGGGGAGTACGGCCGCAAGGTTAAAACTCAAAGGAATTGACGGGGACCCGCACAAGCGGTGGATGATGTGGATTAATTCGATGCAACGCGAAAAACCTTACCTACCCTTGACATGCCTGGAATCCTTGAGAGATCGAGGAGTGCCTTCGGGAGCCAGGACACAGGTGCTGCATGGCTGTCGTCAGCTCGTGTCGTGAGATGTTGGGTTAAGTCCCGCAACGAGCGCAACCCTTGTCGTTAATTGCCAGCATTGAGTTGGGCACTTTAACGAGACTGCCGGTGACAAACCGGAGGAAGGTGGGGATGACGTCAAGTCCTCATGGCCCTTATGGGTAGGGCTTCACACGTCATACAATGGTCGGTACAGAGGGTTGCCAAGCCGTGAGGCGGAGCCAATCCCACAAAGCCGATCGTAGTCCGGATCGTAGTCTGCAACTCGACTACGTGAAGTCGGAATCGCTAGTAATCGCAGATCAGCATGCTGCGGTGAATACGTTCCCGGGTCTTGTACACACCGCCCGTCACACCATGGGAGTGGGTTTCACCAGAAGTAGGTAGCTTAACCTTCGGGAGGGCGCTTACCACGGTGAGATTCATGACTGGGGTGAAGTCGTAACAAGGTAGCCGTATCGGAAGGTGCGGCTGGATCACCTCCTTTCAAGAGATGAGGCCGCGGCGGCCCAGTATCCACAACTTATCGGTTGTTCAGGCAAAGAGCCTCGAGGCATGAGGGTCTGTAGCTCAGCTGGTTAGAGCACCGTCTTGATAAGGCGGGGGTCGTTGGTTCGAACCCAACCAGACCCACCAAGCGATCAAGCGGGGGATTAGCTCAGCTGGGAGAGCACCTGCTTTGCAAGCAGGGGGTCGACGGTTCGATCCCGTCATCCTCCACCAGCGTTTGGGGTGGGCAGGCGTCGAAGGGCTAAGCCGTGCGGATGGTGTCCGCAGGGCTTAGGCCTTGGCAGGTTTTTGAGGCTGCGTTCTTTAACAAAGTGGAAGAAGTAAAGTGTGCGACAGTTGGCCGCAAGGCGGGCTGTTGCATGGGTTGGTGTGATTGCATTTTTTTGCGGTCCTCCGCGCTTTGAACCAGCGGCGGGGGGCGGCGAGCACAAGCGTGAGTTCGTCTATGGCGGTGGTGCCCTGGTGACAGGGTCCATGGTTATAGGATCAAGCGACTAAGTGCATGTGGTGGATGCCTTGGCGATCACAGGCGATGAAGGACGTGCAAGCCTGCGAAAAGCGGGGGGGAGCTGGCAATGGAGCTTTGATCCCCCGATGTCCGAATGGGGAAACCCACTCCTTTTGGAGTATCCCAGACTGAATCCATAGGTCTGAGGAGGCGAACGCGGCGAACTGAAACATCTAAGTAGCCGCAGGAACAGAAATCAACCGAGATTCCCCAAGTAGTGGCGAGCGAACGGGGATGAGCCTGCACGACTAAACCAATTACTTAGCAAAACGGTCTGGAAAGTCCGACGATACAGGGTGATAGTCCCGTATGCGAAAAGTAGCTGGCGGGTCTGAGCGTGCGACAAGTAGGGCGGGACACGAGAAATCCTGTCTGAAGATGGGGGGACCATCCTCCAAGGCTAAATACTCGTGATCGACCGATAGTGAACCAGTACCGTGAGGGAAAGGCGAAAAGAACCCCGGGAGGGGAGTGAAATAGATCCTGAAACCGCATGCATACAAACAGTGGGAGCCTCCGTCAGGGGGTGACTGCGTACCTTTTGTATAATGGGTCAGCGACTTACGTTCAGTAGCGAGCTTAACCGAATAGGGGAGGCGTAGGGAAACCGAGTCTGACAAGGGCGATTGAGTTGCTGGGCGTAGACCCGAAACCGGATGATCTATCCATGGCCAGGATGAAGGTGCGGTAACACGCACTGGAGGTCCGAACCCACTAATGTTGAAAAATTAGGGGATGAGCTGTGGATAGGGGTGAAAGGCTAAACAAATCCGGAAATAGCTGGTTCTCCCCGAAAACTATTTAGGTAGTGCGTCGTACGGACACTTGCGGGGGTAGAGCACTGTAATCGTTGGGGGGGTCACTGCGATCTACCCCGCGATAGCAAACTCCGAATACCGCAAAGTGATATACGGCAGACAGTCCTGGGGTGCTAACGTCCTGGGACAAGAGGGAAACAACCCAGACCGCCAGCTAAGGTCCCAAATACATGGCTAAGTGGGAAACGAAGTGGGAAGGCCCAGACAGCTAGGAGGTTGGCTTAGAAGCAGCCATCCTTTAAAGAAAGCGTAATAGCTCACTAGTCGAGTCGTCCTGCGCGGAAGATGTAACGGGGCTCAAGCCATGAACCGAAGCTGCGGATCTCGCAAGAGATGGTAGGGGAGCGTTCCGTAAGCCTGCGAAGGTGTCTCGAGAGGGATGCTGGAGGTATCGGAAGTGCGAATGCTGACATGAGTAGCGATAAAGGGTGTGAAAAGCACCCTCGCCGAAAGCCCAAGGTTTCCTGCGCAACGTTCATCGGCGCAGGGTGAGTCGGCCCCTAAGGCGAGGCAGAAATGCGTAGTCGATGGGAAACGGGTCAATATTCCCGTACCGGTTCTGGATGCGATGGGGGGACGGAGAAGGTTAGGCCAGCCGGGTGTTGGACGTCCCGGTTTAAGCGTGTAGGCGTGCCCCGTAGGCAAATCCGCGGGGATTAAGCTGAGGCGTGATGACGAGGGCTCTTTGAGCCCGAAGTGGTTGATACCATGCTTCCAGGAAAAGCCTCTAAGCTTCAGTCCAGAATCGACCGTACCGCAAACCGACACAGGTGGGCAGGTAGAAAATACCAAGGCGCTTGAGAGAACTCAGGAGAAGGAACTCGGCAAATTGATACCGTAACTTCGGGAGAAGGTATGCCCCATTAGCTTGTAGGAGTACATCCGAAGGGCGAAGGGGCCGCAGAGAATCGGTGGCTGCGACTGTTTATTAAAAACACAGCACTGTGCAAACACGAAAGTGGACGTATACGGTGTGACGCCTGCCCGGTGCCGGAAGGTTAAGTGATGGGGTGCAAGCTCTTGATCGAAGCCCCGGTAAACGGCGGCCGTAACTATAACGGTCCTAAGGTAGCGAAATTCCTTGTCGGGTAAGTTCCGACCTGCACGAATGGCGTAACGATGGCCACACTGTCTCCTCCTGAGACTCAGCGAAGTTGAAATGTTTGTGAAGATGCAATCTCCCCGCGGCAAGACGGAAAGACCCCATGAACCTTTACTGTAGCTTTGCATTGGACTTTGACGGGACTTGTGTAGGATAGGTGGGAGGCTGTGAAGCGGGGACGCTAGTTCTCGTGGAGCCAACCTTGAAATACCACCCTGGTGTCGTTGAGGTTCTAACCTTGGCCCGTGAATCCGGGTCGGGGACCGTGCATGGCAGGCAGTTTGACTGGGGCGGTCTCCTCCCAAAAGGTAACGGAGGAGTACGAAGGTCGCCTAGACACGGTCGGACATCGTGTTGATAGTGCAATGGCAAAAGGCGGCTTGACTGCGAGACCGACAAGTCGAGCAGGTGCGAAAGCAGGTCATAGTGATCCGGTGGTTCTGTATGGAAGGGCCATCGCTCAACGGATAAAAGGTACTCTGGGGATAACAGGCTGATTCCGCCCAAGAGTTCACATCGACGGCGGAGTTTGGCACCTCGATGTCGGCTCATCACATCCTGGGGCTGTAGCCGGTCCCAAGGGTATGGCTGTTCGCCATTTAAAGTGGTACGTGAGCTGGGTTTAAAACGTCGTGAGACAGTTTGGTCCCTATCTGCCGTGGGCGCTGGAAGTTTGAGAGGACCTGCTCCTAGTACGAGAGGACCGGAGTGGACGCACCCCTGGTGTACCGGTTGTGACGCCAGTCGCATCGCCGGGTAGCTAAGTGCGGAAGAGATAACCGCTGAAAGCATCTAAGCGGGAAACTCGCCTCAAGATGAGACTTCCCCGGGGCCTCGAGCCCCCTGAAGGGTCGTTGAAGACCACAACGTTGATAGGTCGGGTGTGGAAGCGCAGCAATGCGTTGAGCTAACCGATACTAATTGCCCGTGAGGCTTGATCCTATAACCCTGGATCAACACCGCGACAACTCACCCAATACGCATCACACCCCCCACACACTTTGCTTCCCCGCTTTGTTACCCCTTACAGTCTGACGACCATAGCATCCTGGCACCACCCCTTCCCATCCCGAACAGGACCGTGAAACAGGACCGCGCCGATGATAGTGCCCAATCCGGGTGCGAAAGTAGGTCATCGTCAGACTACCCCATTGCCCGAAAAGCCGCCTTCCCAGCCAGGAAGGCGGCTTTTTTGATGGCAACCGCCAAAACCCCCCCTCCCGCCTCTCGGGCGTAAGCGCATCGTCATTCTGTGTTTCCCGTGGATGACGTGAGCGCTCTGCTTTCGCTCCGCGAGCCGGTGCTCCCGAGTTCGACAGTTAATCGTAAGTGATCCATGAACCGCATCCTTTCGCTGGCCTTCTGAATCGGGGACGCTTCGCTCGTTGATATTGCGGAGCGAAAGAGCATGTCGGACGTATCGGAGTATTGGTCACGCCACCTTGCGGCGATCGAGACTGAGAGAATCACGACGAAGGCGTACGCCGAGCGTGAAGGCTTGTCGGTGGCGGCGTTGTATCACTTACCCTCCAAGTGGCGCCATTGCGCCGATCATGCCCGGCGCCTTTATGCCGATCCGTGACAAGTGCTATGTCATCAGGGAAAATGCTTTCCGAGTGCGGAAGCCCTGCGGGGTGACCACGCCGGACTCGTTAACTGTAAATCGTTCACCGTTACCGGCCGTGCAGATCCTCCAGCAGTGACTGTTTGTCCGGCTGCGCGAGCAGGAGTTGCGCGAGACGGGCACGCTGCGCCTCGTCGAGGATGTCGCGCTCGGCAAGCAACTGCTCGATCATCAGGCGCTGCTGCTCGTGCTGCAGGCGGGCGATGGCGACACGCTCGGTTTCGATCGCCTTGCGATCCACGTTCCCGGCGAAAATTGCGCGGATCATTTCGGCACGATGAGCTTCGATGCGCGCGGCGGCATCGCCGAACTGGCGCAGAAAAGGTTGCTCGGTCGCGTGCCAGCGTTCGAGCTGGCGCGCGTCGAGGCCGAGGTGGACGGGCAGGGGCGGGGCTGCGCCGGCGTTTGTCGAAGCCGGGCGCAGAACGTGGACACCCGCCGCAGCCACGACGCCGAGGTTGACCAGGACCGAACACATCAAGGCGAAGCGCAGCGTGGAAGGTTTCATCTGAAGCCATTTCCGGAAGGGCACGATTTCGGGACGGGGCAAAGATTGCCGGGCGGAATCGGATCGAACACCGCCATCGTCAGCATTGGCGGGTTCTCGGGCATGTCGCCGGCAACGGACCGGATCAGCGTGCTCCCGAGGTAGAGACCCAGCGTCAGGGCCGTGGCGCCGCTCAGCGGAAACAGGAGCCAGCGCAGCCCGCGCCGTCGCGCGGTCCGGGATGGGCGGGACTGGACCGGGAGGCGGGCCTCGATCACGGCGCCGAGATCGAAGCCGAGCCGCTCTTGCGGCAGTGCCTGGAGCCGGCTGCGCAGCGTTTCCAGCTCGCGCAGCATTTCCCCGCAAGCCGCGCAATTGTCGATATGCGCGCGCAGATCCCGGAGCCGTCGCGGCGGGAGCTGGCCATCGAGGAATGCCGACAGCGCGAGCGTTCGCGGGCAATGGTCAGCCATGATCCTCTCCTGTCTTGCGCCGAAGCCGTTCCAGCAGTGCCGCGCGCGCCCGCGCGAGGCGTGACTTCACCGTGCCGGGGCGGATGCCGAGCGTCTGCGCGATATCGGTGTAGGTGAGGTCCTCGACCTCGCGCAGCAGCAGGATTTCCCGCTGCTCGGCCGGGATCCATTGCAGCGCCCGGGCAAGCTGTGCGTCGCGCTGGCGCATGGCGTAGCAGGCTTCCGGACCCATGGCGGTGTCCGCGATATCGAGTTCGTCGTCGAGCGGCGCGAACCGGACAAGCTGCCGGCGGCGCAGCATGTCGATGCTGAGGTTGCGGGCGATCTGCAGCAGCCAGGTGGAAAAATGCGCCTCCGGACGCCACTCGGGCAGCGCTTGCCACGCTTTCATGAACACCTCCTGGGTCAGGTCCATGGCTTCGTCGCGCGTCCCGGTGAGCCGCAGGATGAAGCCGAACACGCGATCCTGATGGCGTCGCACGATCTCGCCGAACGCACGCGTATCGCCGGCGCGCGCAAGGACGATGAAGGCGTTGTCCTGCTCTGCGCCCGCATCGTCCATGCCTCTGTCCGGTGTCGCGGTTCAGTGCCCGGTAGCCACTGGCGTCCACGCCGGGTGGTCGAAGTAGGTACCGTAGTTATCGAGTGCCACGACCATGTGCA